>CAZEBC010000066.1:0-18675 GCA_964510165.1 uncultured bacterium | reverse complement strand
TCGGCGATGAGGTCCCAGTTGTAGTTCTCATTGAGGAGCGAGACATAGCGGTCTCGTTCCTGGGTGGAAATGCCGGTGGCGAAACCTTCGACGAGGGATTGAGACAATGCGGCGACATTTCCGACGGGGAAATATCTCTTTTGGCTCAAGGGAATCTCTCTGTGCTGAGGGATATCGCTTGCGAGGACGGGAAGCCCATAGCTCAGGGCTTCGAGCAATGCGATGGGAAGCCCCTCATAATAAGAGGGCAACACGAACAGGCCGGCGTTGGAGAACAACTCGGCCAGGGTGGGGCCTGAGATGAACCCGGTGGTTACCACGCCGTCGGTACCGGCGCAGAGGCGCTTGAGGCCGCGGCTGTATTCTGTTTCGTGGTCGGCGTCACCGGCGATGACCAGCTTGAACGCGGGCTTGGGTATGGACTTGTATGAATCGACCAAATCATGAAGCCCTTTCTCGGGAACAAACCTGCATGCCGTATAAGCATAGCCTTTGGGTGTCAGGCCCCATCGCCGGAGTCCTTGGCCGGCTGGCAGAGGAGGCAGGACGCTCACGCCATTGGGGATGAACAAGGCGTTCGCGCCGAATTGTTGCTGGATGTGTCTTCTTATGCCTTCTGATATCGCGATTATCTTGTGGCTGTATTTCACGCCGAACTTCTCGCCTTGTCGGAGAATGGCCTTTGCCATGCCGCCCCATTTCGCCCGCAGATAGTCGGGGCCATGGTGCGTAAAGACCACCTTCAGGCCGAGAGCTCTGGCGAACGGCGTGAGGAGGGATGGGCCAATCGCGTGAATGTGTAGTATATCAGGCTTGAGAGTACGCGCCTTGAGTATCCCTATGAACGTATGGGTAATCGCCTCAAAGGCCTTTTGGTGTGGGCACCAAAGATGGAGAAACCTGACGCCTTTCCATTCGCTCAATCTGTCTTCTTTGGGGAGATACGGTGTTCTTGTAAAGACGGTGACGTCGCAGCCGAGCGCCGCAAGCCTCGGATAGAGTTCCTCGCAGTGCTTCTCGACGCCGCCCTGCACCGCGGGAAAACCGCGTGTACCGAGAACGACAACCTTCATGCGTTAGAGTCCCTCTCGTCGAATCTTGGCAATACTGGGCATGAGCTTCCGTTGAGAATACTCCTGATCTTGTTCTTCAGCACCCAGCGAAGCGGTGCGGCCAGATATTTCTTCATGGCGGGCGCAGCAGTCCCGATCATCCAGCAATGCTTTGGACAGGTGCGGACTTTTCTTCTGACGGCCTCCGCCTTCTCTCCGTTCCAGATGTCTTCGAACGAATCGAGGTTCATGTTGCCCATGCTCTCCATCCAGATATGCTCCTCGAGACCGTTGCAGGGCCTCACTTCGCCCCATGGGTCGACAAAGAAATTTTCCGTCCCGGCCTCGCATGGAAGAAGGCGCGGCAAACCCTTGATATAGTTCATAAGGCCATAGTTGAAATAAGCGCGGAACCAGTCCTTGATCCGGCGCGAACGCAGGAGTTCATCAACGAGCCGCTTGAAGCATTCGACGACATGTTCCGTTCGCTCTATCTGATTGTCATGCTTGTGAAAATAGTAGGAATTGTGGACGGCGGCGGTGGCGAATTCAAGTCTCATCGCTTTTGCGAGCTGGTACAGTTCGAGCATGTCTTCGGCGTTACGGTCGGAGACTGTGATGCCGAAGCCGATGTCCTTCAGGCCAATGCGCTGGAGTTCGAGCAGTGTCCTGAGACCATGGTCGAAGCCGTTTCTGATGCCCCTCAACTCGTCGTTGGCCGAGGGAAGGCCCTCGATGCTGATCCTGATCCCGATGGACGGATTCCTTCTTGCCACATCCAGGATTCTGTCAGTCATGTAGCCGTTGGTGCTTATCACGACCCGCATGGATTTGCGCGTGACGATGGAGACTATTTCATCAATGTCATCGCGAAGGAAAGGCTCTCCGCCGGTGATGTTGCAGAATGCAAGTGGCGGAAGCTTCTCAAGCAGGTCGGGCTTGAACTCCTCTTCCGGTCGGGTGGGATATTTCCAGATATTGCACATATGGCATCTGGCGTTGCATCGGTATGTGGTTATGACGGCTGCTTCCATATAATGATTCCTTGTTATGCTCCGGCCATCTTGTAGATTTGCATCAGTCTTTCGTAATGCGAACGCGGATTTAGCTCTTTCTCGACGAAGCAGCGGGCGGCCCGGCCCATCCGAGAGAGAGCGGATTTATCTTTCATGAGATGGAGGATTCTCTCCCTTAAATCATTGGCGTTTCCGCTCTCAAACGTAAGGCCGGTCTCTCCGCTTCGAACCAGTTCCGGGATGCCGCCGATGTTGGCGCCGAGGACGGGCTTTCCGAGCGCAAACGCCTCGATAATGGCGCGCGGATTGTTTTCATACCATTCGGATGGGACAACTGCAAAGCCGCTGTTTGCAATCTCCCTGTGCAATTCGCGGCCAGTCTTGTATCCGAGAAAACTGACGTTCGCTATTCGTTCCGCGACCACTTTCGCTTCGAGGTTCTGCTTTTCCGGGCCGGTGCCGATGACCTTCAGCGAGATGTCCAGCCCCTTGACTGCATCAATGAGAGTCCTGAGGCCTTTCTCTCGCGAGAGACGTCCGAAGTAGACGATCGTGCCGTTCCGCGAGTCGAAGCACGGCTCGTAGTCCGAGGGGTTAATGAAATTCGGCAGATGGACAACCTTTCCTTTAAACCCCATCTCCTCGGTCTTCTGCTTGAGGAACCGGCTCGGCGAGATGAACACATCCACCTTTTCATAAGGCTTGAGCACACGGTGATGCAGGTACATCTCAAGCGCACCGAGCATGCTCTTTGCTTTCGATCCCTTTATGCAGGCATTCTTGATTGCGTTGTGGTATGCCCCGTGGCCGCAGCGCTCGCATATCCCGGCATCGGACAGAAGGGTATAGGCGGCGCATATGAGTTTATAGTCATGCAGCGTCATGACCGTGGGAATTCCCCTCTTCTTAAGGGCATCAATGATGGAGGGCGAGAGTTGATGGTATATGTTGTGAAGATGGGCGAGGGTCGGTCTTTCTTCATTTATGAGTTGTGCGATCTTCTGTCTTGCTTCGAACGAATAGAGCACCCGCGCTGCGGCCCTCACCCGTTGGAGAATCCCGCCTTTTCCATTAAAGTCCACATAAGAGACAAAGTGGCGGGAGTATGGGCATTCGAGATTATCGGCGCTCTTCATCGAGAAGAAGGACACATCGTGCCCGTGTTCCTTCAAGAGCATAGCGGTCGCGAAAAAGACCGCGGCGTCGCCGCCTCTGGGATAGAAGAATTTATTGGCCAGCAGGACCTTCATCGAGCGTGCGCTCCCACGACGGTTCAGGCGAATCGGGACAACTTGAAAGATACATTCCTGCAAGAGCGAAATATGTGAAACTGACGAATGCCGCGTTCAAACCGCCGAATAGTCCCATGATTCCCAACCCGATCAGAAAGAAGGACAAAGCCCTTCCCATCCGCACCATTCCACGATTGCCCAAGCGCTCATATATGCGAGACGCTCGGTAAAGGGCCGCATAGATGCCCGCGAATATTAGTGCAAATGCAAGCGTGCCCGCTATGCCGGTGTCTGCCCAAAGAGCAGGCCAGAACTGGTCTATTCCCCTGGTTTGCACGGCGAAATTTCTGAAGTAAGCGGGCCAGTAATCGTATATCGGGCTGTCGAAGATGACAGAAGCGAGGTTGCCGAACATGCCCGGACCGACGCCCAGTATCGGGTTGTCAAAGAAAAGACTCGTTGCTTCGTAAAAGGCGTAAAGCCTGAAATATTCATCGGGATCGAACGAAGTCCTAAAATTCGCGAGTTCGGCGATCTCCGAGAAATGTGGAGCAAGTCCGATCGCGACATACACCATCGCGACTGAGGCGATGACGACCGTACGCCTCTTTCCGAGGAGTAAAAATAATACCCCGAAAATGATCCAGGTCTGCCTCGAAAAGGTCAAGACTATCAATGAGCCTATTAAGAACAGTTCAAGGTAATTCATGAACCGTTTGCGGTCAGTGATGTAGGTAAGGAAGAAGATCAGCGCGGCATAGACGCCGAGATAGTTCCAGTTACCGGCGCCCGTGAGGGAAATGACGCGGTACAGCCCAAACCTTTGATCGTCCGCCACAAGCAAGCCGATCCCCGATTCGAACATCATCGCCGCCGCTTCTCCGGCAATGCCGAAGAGAGCCAGCACAAGCGTTATCCTCCTCAGCAGAGCGAGGATGTCTTTGAAGTCATCCTCAGTGAAGCTGAGCCAACTGAACAGGCATAAGACGATAAAGTTCTTGATATAATCATACGTCGCGAAAACCCCTTGCAGCGGGGAAACGCGATTTATGAGCAATTCGGCTCCGGTGATCACGACAAAGCACGCAATGTACGCCACAAAGGGAAGACGCTTCACTCTGTATCTTCCGGGACTGAGGAGAAGGAACGTGAGCAGGACGGCGGAGAAAAGGAAGATCGCGACCTCATCCAAATATCGTAACGCCATTATATGGAACGGCATAATGGAATGATAATCAACACCCTCCGGAAATCTCCCAGCCCACACGGTCTCCGGGAACTTCTGGAACGGCAGTAGCACGAGAAACAACATCGCCGCTTTCTTGGCCTTGGAAACAAGCGAGCGATCAGAACAGCCCGAATAGGGAACTTGAATTGCCGTTTCTTCCATGGGCGATTCGCATCCGAGCTGAGCCGAAGAAGGCGTCATTCCGATCCCTTTCCCGCAGCGTCAGTTGCCAACCCCAGGCGAGAGGACAAGCCGAGCCTTACGATCGTAAGACCGACCTCCATGCTTCTGCAGGGCAGGCCCAGGCCGAGCTTCATCATTGATTTAGCCTTCGCTTTGATCTGAAGCCTGGCAGCGCAGGCAGTCTCATATCCAAGAAGATTAAGACAGTCGCTGGCTACACAGACAAACGTCTGCTTCTCCTCTGGCGTCAGTTGGGCTTTCCACTTGCCTGAGTTGCTCATGGAAATCGGCTTGAAAATGAGATCGGAATGCTGGCGACCGATGAAGTTGCCGCTTGACGCATGATAATCAAGCATGCCGCGCTCGAAGGGCACGCCGACGAACTTACATAACTCCCCGATTTCGTCTTCCGGCTGCGCCAATATCTCCTCGTACTTCACTTCTATTTTTCGGTCCGAGTGTAAGCGGCTGAGGGAATCTCTCGCCTTGAGCACTTTGTATTTCCACTCCAGCGCCGCCAAGGCGATGTTGTTCCTCCGAGGGTCTCTGTTTCGCAAACTCAAGAAGACATCTCTCCCATCTCTGACAACGTGTATGAACTTTGCGGCTGGAAATATCTGCGACAGTTCATCTATCATCCGAAAGAAACTCGGCGTCTTGTCTCCCCAGTACAGCTTGCCGTTTGCTTGAGCGTATTGCAGATATAATGCTTCCATTAACTCTCTCAGGGTCACCTCTTTTCGACACAGAATGTCCTTGAACATTTCACCAGCGTCCATTTTCCAAGCGCGGAACTGGCTGTTCCTCCCGATGTATTCAACATATCGATTGAGCAGCTTTCCCCGAATCGGCCTGGAATAATCGCGGCGTCTCGCCCGAATAAGAGGCATCCAAAACGTTCCTTCTTCGGGTATTGCCATCTTGGAATGCGCGTTCAGAATCAATCGAAGCAACGTTGTGCCTGACCTCTGAGCGCCTATTATGAAAAAAGGATTAACAGTCTCCATCGAGCTCCTCTCATGAAGGGACTATTGAGCATTGTTTCGGCATCCATGCCAGTATATCGCGACGAAGCAATCGCTCCAGTTTCCATATGTCTTCTTGAAAGAAGGCCTCCAGCTTGAGCCGCGTTTCAGGGGGCATGCTGACGCGCTTGTCCTTTCTCAGATTAATACGCAGGAGAAAGTTTCGGAGATTCTGCCTCTGCGACAATGGAAGGACCCTCTTTGCGATTGGATAACGGCCATTCCGGATCTTCTTGATCAACTGGGATCGGACTACGCCTCCCTCGTTCACGACCCGGAAATCTGGCGTGAAATCGGGGGCCACGCCAAGGAACTCAAACACGTCTCGGCAATACCGGGGCAGGTCGGCGAAGAACTCCTCGAAAACATATACCTTGACCCTTTGCCGCCCGAACAAATCGAGGTATCTCTTGACCTGCCCAAAATAGAGAGCCCTGTCCAGATAGATATAGCTCGCCCACCAGTTGACACAGGATCTCTTGAACTCTTCCGTCATCCTGTACGCGCGTTCCCTCTCACTAATGGCTTCCTCGAATGACTTCGCCTCGTTGCCGATAACCTGCATGTATTGCCAATACGAAAACGCCATGTTTACGGGATTTCTCAAAATGATGATGATCCTGGCGTCGGGGAAATGCTTGCGCAGCGAACGTGCAGCGCTTTCATCAAACAAATAGCCCGTCGAGGCCTCCCCCACCGCCTTGGCGTCGCCGGATTTCTTAAACAATTTGAGATATTCGCCGTAGTCCTTTAGGCCCGTGTCTGGCACGAAGAAGAACGGCTCCTTCACGGGCGACATATAGATATCGGGATGCTGGCCCAGATAGTCGGCGAGTGAGGTGGTACCGGATTTCGCCGCGCCCACAATGAAAAAATTCGGCAAGCGCGGGCTTTCTGAATTTGCCTTCAAGATCATGCTTTCTCTTCCTTGACTGAGCCGGGCAGGGGAATCGTGGAAATCCCCAGCGACCTTACGACAAAGCAATATGCGCATATGTTTTGAAAGGCCAAACTGAAGGCCGAAGCAACCGACGCCCCCAACAATCCAAGCAGGGGAATCAGGCAGATGCTCAGAAGCACATTCAGGATCGCCGCCGCGAAGACGGCGTTGCGCATCAAGCGCTCGTGTCCACTCATTATCAGGAGATAGCCGACCGAGCCGGTGGCGACGTTGACAAACTGACCGATGGCGAGGATTGCGAGCGCCGCGGCGCCGCCGGAGAATTCCGCTCCGAAAACCTTCATTACCCATCCGGGAAGGAGGAGGAACAGCAACAGCGCAGGCGCGGCGAGCAGGGTCATCAGTTTGGCGGAATTGCGGGCCGTGGAAGCGAGCGCTTTCGTGTCTCCTTGTTTGTAGAGGGCGGCAAACTTGGGGGCTGCCACGCTGTTGATGGCGATGAGGATGAAGCTCGTGAGGCCCGCCGTGCGCATGGCGATGCTGAAAATGCCGACGTCGGTGGCCGTGCCCCACACGCCGAGGAAGAACGTGCCCGCCCACATCATGACGAGGTTCAACAAGGCGCTCCAGAACAGCGGCATACTGCTCTGAGAGAGTTCCCGTGTTGAAAACCTCGCAGCCACTCCCGTCAATTGTGGAGTGGAGGAGCGCCATGAAAGATAGCCGAACGACGCGCATAACGCCGCTGCTCCTGTGTATGCCCACGCCGCGCCGTTCACACCCCACGGTCGGGCAAGGACGAACAGTCCCGCCAGTGAGAAGGCGGGCACAAGCACGCTCTGAGCCAATATGGAGTCGCGCACCCGCTTCAAGCCCTTCAGTATTTCTGCATGAAGCGTGAAGAGGGTAATGGGCAGGACCGCAAGGCTCATCCACCGGAGCGGCCAAATGAGCGCGGGCTTGAAGAAGACCCGTTCCGCGAGCAGCGGAGCAGCAAGAAACATGAGCACCGAGGATGCCGCCGAGGCCACTATCGCCAGCGAAAGACCCTTTCGATAGACTCCCTTTACGGCCTGCCAATCGCTGATCGAGACATTGGCCGACACGAATCGAAGGAGCGCGTTGTCGAGGCCGAGCCTGCCGAACACGCTTGCCACGGTCGCCAGGGTAAGCGCGAGGAAGTAAAGGCCGGCGCCTTCCGCGCCCAGCATTCGCGCCAGGACGACATTGAAGGAGAATGCCAGGCCCGCGCCCGCCACTTTCAGAACCAGGGCAACGGACGCGCCTTCAATCAACTCCCGCATATGAACATCGAGGCGGCCGCCGAAAAGCGACAGGTCCCACGACCTCCGTCTGACGCGGTTCTCTTCAACTTGAGAGTGCGTGTGCATGTTACATACCGCTTCCGGTGAACACCGCCGGTATCGTTTTCAGGATGATCTTGAAGTCGAGCGACAGCGACAGATTGTCGATATATTCAAGGTCCAGCTTGACCCAGTTTTCGAAATCCACAGCGTTCCTTCCGCCGACCTGCCACAGGCAGGTAATGCCGGGGCGGACGGAAAGCCTGCGTCTCTGCCACAGGTCGTAAGCGTCGACCTCGGTCGGGATGGACGGCCTGGGGCCGACAACGCTCATGTCTCCCTTGAGCACGTTTATGAATTGGGGCAGTTCGTCGAGGCTGTATTTTCTCAGGATTCTGCCGATGGGCGTAATCCTGGGGTCTTTCCGAATCTTGAACACGGGTCCCGAGACTTCGTTGAGGGCTTGCAACTCTGCCTTCATGCGTTCGGCGTCTCTTAGCATCGTCCTGAACTTCAGCATGTTGAATTGACGCCCGTTCAGGCCGACCCTCTTTTGTTTGAAGAAGACGGGACCATCGGACGTGAGCTTGATGGCCGCCGCGATCAACAGGAAGAGCGGCGACATCAGCAGGAGAATGACCGAGGATAGGGCGACGTCCACGACGCGTTTGACGGCGGATACCTCGTCGAGGCGCGAGGTCGGGTTGAAGCTTAGGAACCGCCAGTCGCGCAGTTGTTCCATCTGCATGCGGGCGATCTCATGAGGATAAAGGTCGGCCGCAATCCGCGCCTTTCTCCCGAGCTGCTCGCATAGCAGCACAGCTTCCTCTATCCGGTCCAGCCATTTCCTGGGGACCACGAAAATCACCTCGTCAACCTGGCGATTGATGAGAATGTCCTGCATGTCATCCAACGCGCCGATGACTCGCGAGCCGCCGAGTTCTCTGCCGACGAGGGCAGGGTCATCATCAACAAAGCCCACGATCTTGAGCCCCCACTCGCTGTGTTTCCGGATGTATTGCGCGAGCGCCTTTGCCCTGCGGCCCGTCCCGACAATCAGGATGGTCCGGTAGTTGAGCCCCTTCGTCCGTATGTGTCGAAGAAAGGCATAGAGGAGCACTCTTTCAAACACCAGCAATGCGCCGTTAAGAATGAGGAACAGCACGATCAGAGTTCGGCTGATTGTCTGAATCTTGAAGACATACATGAAGCTCATCAGCAGGACGGCGCCGACAATCACGGTCTTGACCACAGGGGCCAGCACTCTGAGGAGCGCCCGCGTTCTGACCGTTGCATATGCCTTGTTGTATCGCAACAGAAACGCCCAGACGGGCAGAATGATATAGAGGAGGAAAAGATAATAGGAGATGGGACTGATGGCAGGCAAAGAGCTCTTCATATTGCTGCGAATATGATAGGCAAGAACAAACGAAAAGGCAGTGATTCCCACGTCCAGAAACAACTGGACCCTTCTCAAAAGATCGTTCTTCTCTCTGAGCATCGTCTTGCCTTTCCATCCCTCCGAGAGCCCCTTGCGATGATAAGGGGTTGCCGCTTCGCGCTGGGGCGCATCCCGCGTCTCGCGGGACCCCCTGCAGAGAATTGCCTCTAAACGAGTCCTTACCGAATCATTTGTCGCGCGAGAATTTCGCCGGCATGTGATTCTGGCCTGAATTCCAACGCCAATTGGACCGGGCCAGCTTGGCCCAAGTCATGCACGAGGTTCTTCTCCAGATACCTGGGAGGAGAATCCGTACGGACCGCGACCCGCAGATAGGTGGCGGCCTCGGGATCACCCCGCAGAAGCCGCCTCTCAACAACAACCTCGCCGTTTCGAGCGAAATCCGCTGGATACGGATTCCCTTCGGCCACGATCCTGTGGTCGTCTTGAAACAAAATATTCCACTGCTCATCGCAGAAGTGCACTGCGGGATGGTACCCCGGATACATTCGATCAGTGAACTGCCAGTAGTATGTGATAAACCAATCCTCGCGCTCGATCGCGAGTCCACCCACATTGATAGGGTGTTTTCTTTTCGAGAGTGAATATCCGAGAAAAACCAGTTTCCCTCCGAAGTTGACCTCGCATAAAACCTCTGGCGTCAGCGACGCGAGGCGCTCGCGGTAATGGTCGGAATCGGACGGCGTCAGGCCGACGAGACGCAGCAGACTCGGCCGATGGGCGGGTACAATTTCCAGAGCGCGCATATAGGCGATGCGGGCTTCGGTGATGCGTTCGGTTTGCTCCAAGCCAAGTCCAAGGTAGAACCAGATGAGATGTTTCTGTCTCCATGTGGCCGCCTCTTCATTGTTTGTCGCCAGCGTCTCAAGTGTTGAGATGCCTTCTTCCGGCCGACCCGCCAGGATCGCGCCCGCGCCTCGAATAAAGGCGCCGGTGACCGTATCGTAGGGACCGCGCAAGGAGTGGCCGTCCAGGAGTCGGAGTGCCTGCTCGTAGGTATCGGGCGATAATTCAGTGGCGTTGATGACAAGGCGATACAGGAGATCGAGCGGACCGTTCCACTGCGGCATGGAGTCCGCCATTCCCGGGAGCGACGCAAGCTCGGCGAGCTCAAGCAGTGCACCCGGATCAGACCAATCCCGTTCAAGGATATCAAGATAAGTCGCAGCAGCCTCCCGGTACCGGCCAAGGCGTTGCAGCCGTTCGGCCTCAAGACGCAGCTTCTCGTCGCCCTCACGCATACACGTTCGGTAACTCGCCGCCGCCCCGGAGCGCTCATCCCATCGGCCCAGGATTCCAAATATGACGCCGCGCCGCTGAGCTATTGATGCTTTGATATGTAGCGGCGTGCGCGGGTCATATGCGGCCGCGCCCTTTATCGGTTCACCCGACGCCGCCACGTGAGCCATCTTCTCGATGTCGGCGAGGGCGACGTGAACGCCGAGAGCCTGGCGGCGGTCCGCCATGTGGTCCAACGCGTCCAGACAGTCCAGCGCAGCATCCCATTGCCCCGATTTCCAACAGGTCAGGTAAAGCGCCTCATATGCTTTAAGGCTCGGAGGCGTAATTGAGAAAAGGAGCGCCTGGCGCTCATCCATCGAACGCGCCAGGGAGTAAACCCTTTCGGCATACGATGGGTTGGCGTACATCGTCGCGCGCAGGTATGACTGAGCCAAACTGACAGCTTCGGTGTTCGAATCCGAAGATTCATCGTCTCCAGTAACAAGAATCCTGGCCGACTCGAGCAGGACATCGGGGCTGGCCGGCGCGAACAGCAGCGCGGTTTCGACTTCACGTCGAGCCTGCGTATACCCATTCAATTCGGCCAGAATCTTTGCGCACGCAATGTGATACCGCGCTTCTGTCGGCGCCGTTTCAATGGCCTTGTTCATAAAATCCAGTGCCGTGACCAGATGAGGGCTTCGTTCCGCAATTGTCAACGGCCTCAGATTATTGGCCAAAGCGGTGGCCACATGCTCGAGTTCGGGTTCACCCTTTTTCGATGCGGGCCCTAGAAGCGCCACGGCGCGGCGTTTGGATTCGCAACGCAGAAATTCCTCGGCGCACCGAAGCGAGTACAGGGCGCAATGGTAGAGATACTCGGGATTGCGCGGCTGGTTCTCCAATGCTTTTAGCAGGTGCTTGACGCCGGAGTCCCCATCTTCGTCTGACGCATCCGTGCAAACAGGGAGGAAGAAATAATCTTCAGTCTTTCCGGTTGTCTCCGCAAGATATCGGTTGAACGAGATATCGGCTGCAGCGGATTTGAGCAATGCCGGTAGCGCGCAGACTGAGGCGCCCAGTCCGATCGAAACGACAGCCATTCGAACGGGAAGCTGACCGAGGCGAAGCCGCCAGAAACCTCCGATGAAGCGTTCCTGGCCTGCTTCCATATTAGCCGCCACAATGCCTATTCCCAAAGTGGCCGCAAAGGCAATCCCGTTCGAGGTAATCCTGGAAAGGTTATAGTCCAGAAAGCTGTGAAACAGCATCGAAAGCACGCCGAGCAACGCGCCTGTCGCCATCCATCGAAGGAAGGTGTCGTCTTGCCTCCTTATCGATTTGAACAGTCTGTGCACAACCCACAACGTGCCGGCAACGACTATGGCCCCTCCTAATAAACCCATCTCACAGAATATCTGGAGCCAGTCATTGTGCAGGAAATTCACCCATGCGTCGGCGAAATGAGGAGACTGGTAGCCGCCAAACGTACCCGCGAAGGTTCCCAGGCCGGTTCCAAAAAGCGGGTAATCTCGGATAAGCGCAAGAGCCCCGCGGGCAAGAATCAGGCGTTCTATCCACGATGCCGACTGCCCGCCCGCAACGTCCCCGACCGCTGCGATGACATAATCAATTCCGATCGCTACGGCTATCGTCGCTACAGCCGCGCCTATCGCAATCACTGCAAATGCGTAACCTCGAAAGTGCGCCTGCGCCGCCGCAATCAGCAGGAGCGCGGCTATCGAGGCAATGACGCACACGATCCCCGTCCGTGAAAGCGAGAAGAACACTGCGACGATCATGATTATCGTTAAGGCGGCAAGCGTGATCTGCTTACCAAGGCCCGAAGCCCGCGCTGAAGAATCCCTGGCACGGGACCTGTCGAGCGCAACGAGACATCCCAGCGTCAGGGGTATCACCATCTCGAGCAATCCTGCAAAGTGGTTCTTGTTGTGAAATGTGCCGGTGACTGCCTCAAGATGATGCTGTCGAGCGAGCCAGAAGATATGCTTGTGCCCGGAAAACTGCTCGGCAAGTCCGTACAGGGCCTCGAATGAACCGACGGCCATAAGCGCAAATGCCAGCCCCTTCACCTGCCACCGCGCCCTCGCCGAATTGAGAACCATGAAGAAAACCATGCCTACTGCGGCAAGTCTCATGATTTCTCTTAGCGTGTAATACGGATTCAGAGAGAGCGTTCTTACGCTTCCTGCAGGAAACCGTTCGCCCAAGGCCTCGGAATAGCTGTGCCATGCGGCGGGAGAGAGTATGCGCAGGACACCAGGTGGAAAGGGGATGACTTGAATGAATGCAAGAACAATGAACAGAGCAACAAGAATCCACGCCGGACTCTTCATGATAGAGATTTCACCGGCAAGCACCGAGCGCAGCAGCCACAAGTTAAACAGGAGGAGTCCGACGAGCATGAGCAGGCTTCGAGCCCAAGGAGCCACCGAGCCTAAGGCAAGGGGTGAAAGCACGAGCGTTGCGATGAGGATTGCCTCGATGGCGATGTCAATGCCACCCTTGCGGGCATACGTCCGCTCCGTATTACGTGATGGCATTCGTTTCATTTTTCGACAAAGGCTTCCGACAACCCGCATCCTGTGCACGGCGATCCGGGACGGCTGTCAGACAGCGGACTTGGCCCCGTCCCTGAAACCCATCCACGCAAACTTTCTCTTCTTCTCTATCTGTCTGATCGGCTCAGGCACGGCAAAATAGCATCCGGCCAACACCTTGAGCGGGCGATGCACGAATATCTCTTCGGCTTCGTCCTCCGACAAGAGTTGTCGGACACGCGCGAGCGCGTGACTCAGGCCGGGACGCCGCCGCTCCGCCGAATGCGCGTCGCTCGCAATCAGATGCGCGAGGCGAGAAACGAGCAATGTTTCTGCGCACTGTCGGGCATCCTCACCGAATTCTCCCAGCAGACTCCCCGCAGTCAATTGGATGAGGTTGCCGCTCTCAACGTACTCGGTCAGGCTGAAAGGGTTGGCTTGAGCCGCGAGGTTGCGTTCAGGATGTGAAATGATCGGAATCAGGCCGAGCACCTGTATCGAGAAGAGCAGTCCGGCCAATCCCTGCGGCAACACGTCATGGGGTAGCTCTATCAAGAGGTACTTGCCGCCGTCGCCGATGGTCATCACCTCTCCGCCTCGAAGCAGTTTGTTGAGATTGGGAACCGCGTGAACGTCGGCGCCCGGCTTTACAACCAGGCCGATACCTTCTCGCTCAAGCGCCGTTTGCAACTCGCGTACGCCTTCAAGTATTTCGGAGCGGCTCACATTGTGAATCTCGCCGAACATGTGAGGGGTGGCCACTATTGCCATTGTTCCGTCGTCGGCGGCAATCCGACACATGGCCACAGCCTCTTCCATCCTGGCGGGTCCGTCATCGAGCCCCGGGAGAATGTGGGCGTGCAAATCAATCATCCGGCCATCGCTTCCACGGAATACCAACCTTCCGAGATAACACCCATATCTTTCCTGGATTCCCGCTTTCGGAATGACATTTGGAATGTGGGAATGACTTATTGAGATGCTCACCCATACCGTCATTCCCGCGAAAGCGAGAATCCAAAATTGCTGTTTCTTAGTCAAGTCTCCCGCCGCAGGCGGGAGTGCAGATGCTCAGAATGGCAGCCCACTGTCTCTATCAAGTGTTGCTTCCATTGCCTCTCGCAAGAGCTTTGCGCCGGCTCTTGCCGTTCCTGCTCAGCCCCTTCTTTGTTCTCTTCCCGTCCTCGTCGCCGTATCCGTAATAGTAGCCGTAGTAATAGCTGTGATATTCGCCCCTTGGGACATCAACGTTGTTAAGCACCATCCCGAGCACCTTGCTGTTGGTTTCCGAAATGATTTCTCTGGCGCGAGCAATGATTTCTCGCTGCGTGGAAAAGCTGCGAACGACCATCACCACGTTCTTCACGTACTGACACAGGACGGCGGCGTCAGTAACGCTCACCAAGGGAGGCGTATCCAATATCGTGATGTCAAATCGGCTCCCCATTTCCTCAAGCAACTGCTTCATCCGGGAACTTTGGAGAAGTTCCGCGGGATTTGGGGGCATCGGACCGCTCGGAAGCAAATAGAGGTTGTCAATTCCTTCCACTTTTCGGATGGCCTCGTCAAGAGAGGAAGCCCCCTCACCAACCAGCAGGTTGCTAAGCCCCGGCGAGGGCGCGACTCCGAACACCTTGTGCAGTCTCGGCTTCCTCAAGTCCGCATCAACCAGCAACACGCTCTTTCCGGTCTGCGCCATGACGACCGATATGTTCACGCTGCTCATTGATTTGCCTTCGCTACGGTCTGAACTCGTGACGATGAGCTGCTTCAGACCTCCATTATTGCTGGAAAACGCAATAGCAGTGCGAATAGACCTGAACGCCTCGGCAACCGCCGAACGCGGTTCCTTCAACAAGTGCAACTCGACTGGCAAGTCTGAGTGGACGCCGTTTGCGTGGCCGTCCTCGATGCCGGGGATATAGCCGATCACAGGCACACCCATGAGCGCCTCGACGTCCTCCTTGGTCTTGACCGTGGTGTCGAGATAGTCGACCAGGAAGCACAGACCCACGCCCAGTGAGGCCCCAAAGACCAAGGCTATCGCAAGCGAAAGCGCCTTGCGCGGTTTGACCGGTTTCATGGGAACTCGCGGAGCTGAAATGATGAATATGTTATCCCCCTTCGAGCCGGCGGCGGTTGCGATCTCGATCTCCTCGATGCGTTTCGCAACGGCGTTGTATGTTCGTCTCAAAGTATCGCAGTCGTCCGCCAGCGCCTTGTATTCGACGGCGAGCCGGTTAAACTCCATAACCTCCTCTTCCTGCTTCCGGAGTTCATCTCGCAGTTGCTTCTCCCGATTGACCGCGCGTTCGTACTCGGCTTTGACGGTCTTGAGAATGCTTATCATCTCGGCTTCGGTCTTTTCCTTGATCGCGTCGAGGATAGCCTGCGCCGCCTTCACCTCCGGATGGTTCGGCCCAAATGATTTTCCAAGATCACTGTACCGCTGCTTCGTCTTTATGTATTCCAGCTTGAGGTCGCGAATCGTCTCACTGCTCGCGATTTCGGGCAGATTCTCCATCTGGAATTCGCCGGCGAGAGCGCGCTCGATGGACAGATAGTCGCTTTCGACTTCAATACGAATCCTCTCCACTTCGGTCAGGTTTTTGCTGATGTCTTTCAGGCGCTCCACCACTATGTTTTGGGTCTCTTCAAGCGACACCATATTGTGATCAGCCCTGAATTTCTGCAACTCGTTGGCCTTGGCGTCAACCTGCGGCCTCAGTTCCTCCGCCTTTTCGCGCAATGCCGACAAGCCCTCACGGGTTACCCCGAGCGCGCGCTTGCGATAGTCGGCAATATACTCGTTCACCAGGAAATCCACGGTCCGCGCGGCCAATTCGGGGTCTTTCCATTCGAATGTGACTGTCGCAAGACGCGACCTTCGAACGGGGATGACGCGGAACAATTTGGCAAATTTCTCGATCGGCTCCTTCTTGTCTTTGAACTCCTGCATGGACCCGTATCCGAACTTCTCAAAAGTCTGCTCGAGCAAAGGACGCGAGACGATCAAGTTGTACTGTGTTTCCAGAAACTCCTGATTGGCGAGGTGTCCGCCCGCCTCCCCCAGCGTGGGATCGTAGACTGCCTTGAATTCGGTGAGATTAACCTTCACCGGCTCGATCAAGAGCATGCTTTCGGCCCGGTATATGGGTGTGCGCACAAACACCCACACCGCGACAGTCAGCACGACCGACACGAACGCGCAGAGGAATACCCAGCGCCGAACGCTCACAACCCTGAGATAATCTTTAAGATGAGGACCGACATTCAGGCTCGCCCACGCCGACAGTTCTGCCTTGCGGTTCATCAGTTCCATCTGTTCTTTCACGGTGCGTGCCTCCGCCTTCTCCCTTAATACAGCCAGTACAGCACTGGTCGGCTATAGGCTCCAACCCACGTTGAAAATGTACCTCAGACCGTCGACCACGCCTAGGAAGGCCTTCCGTCCGGGGGTTTGGCCCACCTCGATCACATCGTCGGGCTGCAGATACAGGTTGGGCGCCTTGCCGTCCGATATCGCCTGTAAATTCAGAGGGATTATCTTCTCGCCTTCGGGGGTCATGCGCCTCAGCGTACAATAACCCGGAGACGCATCCGGAACCTTCAACCCCTTGGCCATCGCGATCCCCTCGAGCACCGTCGTGGGTTTTTTCAATGGGAAACTCCCAGGCTCTCCGACATACCCGATAACCGCGAATCGCTTCGCCTCCGGGACGTTAACAATATCTCCAGTTTGAAGCACGACATTAAGCGAGAGATTGCCCATCTCCATTAACTCGTACAGGTCAACCGCGATGACCTCTCCGTGATTCTCAACCGCAGACCTGCCGCCGATTCCGGCCCGAGAGGGATTGCCCGGATTTCCTGTGGCCGCCGCTTGCAGCAGTTGCTCCTCGGCAGGGGCGGCGCCGGGCGTGTGAGGGAGAAAATCCTGCGCAGAGACAGACGGGCGCACCACATACAGCAGGTTCCCCGCTCTGTCGTTTAACCCGCCCGCCAGGGAAAGAATGTCCAACAACGTGGTGACATTCTGGCGAAGCGTATAGACGCCGGGGTCAGTGACGGCGCCTACGACAGCGACTTTCTTGCTTCGATATTCCTTCACGTTCACGCTCACGCGAGGGGCCATAATGAAACCGCCACCCACCAGACGGTCTTCAATCATGCCCTTCACTTCGGCGACCGTTTTCTGGCCCGCCTCGATATCGCCGATCACCGGCAGGGATATGCTGCCGCTCTCGGCGACACGAACGTCCACCGTCTTGGTTTCCTCCCTCAACTCCCACTCAAAGATGGTGACCTCCAGCATGTCCTCGGGGCCTATGCGATAATCCTCGGCCCGCTCCGACAACAGGTATTGGGTGCTGGCGGCCAACTGCCGACTCTGGTCGTTCGAAAAAGATACGTATTGAGCTCCCGCCGCCGGACCGACAGGACTGCGAACCTTCACGGAACTGCAGCCCAACAACAGGCTCATCATCAGGCAAGAGAGCATGAACCCCGAAATGCGCTTGACTTTATGCGGGTCTTCACCCCTGTGACCGAGTCGCATCTGAGACCTCTCATCAGGTTCTCTGCATCGAGCAGGTCTTCACCCAAATTTCGCCAATGACTGCGCCAATGAGTCTGTCCTGTGGTTCGAAGCCGCCCCGTAGGGGCGGCTCGGCGTGGCTCGCCACGAACGGCCGCCCGGGCGCCCACATGGGGGCGCCCCTACATTACAGGACGGTCCCCAATCGCCTCTTTCGTTCACCCGCGTCCCGTGCTCACGCCAGACGCCTGCCTTATGCATCATTCGAAAGAGGCTGCGCGAGAAGTTTCAGGGGCTGACCGGCGGCGGAGTGCCGTGGCTGCTCCCGTCACTATCAGACGCGGCTATCGCGACGCCGGCTATCACAGCCACCACAACGCCGCCAACGATGACATGGGTCATCGTGAGTCCGCCCGCCGCCCCAGCAGCGGCCGCCGTCTTCTCCGGCACTACGACTTTCATCTCCGACGCTGCGGCCTCGGCCTTAAGGACAAGCGGAAGGTCATACTTGCCACCGACATTCAGCGTGTACGTGCCCGCGTCCAAGCTCTTGAGGCTGAATTGGCCCGCCTTGTCAGTGAGCCCTTTTGCAACCGTGGCGCCGTCCTTGCCCAATACCTTTACGGTGGCATTGGCCACCGGTCGGCCGCTCGTGTAGGTTACGGCGCCCTTCAGAGGCCCAGCCTTCAGCACCAAAGGTTCTCCAATGGGAGCCGCCGTCGCGACATCCGCAAATGGATACGCCAACAACGACAGTACGAGAAACATCGTAATCATGCCGCTTCTCTTGATTCTACTCATTCCATCGCCTCCAAGTTGTTCTTGCTTCCTGCCCATTGCCTCATGCCACACCCCCAATGCTTCCCTCTATCACCCCCTTCTACATGTCTCAAGCGTGGTTCACTCACTTCGAGGTTCACTCGCTTACTGAAGGCCAAACAGATCGCGGTCCT
>CAZEBC010000065.1:0-18922 GCA_964510165.1 uncultured bacterium | reverse complement strand
TGCCGCCTTGCGCCGCGTTTGACGTTTCAACCGTTTCGTGATAGTCTATCCTGTATTCTTATCGGTTCACCAGCACCTAGGGTCCACCCCTCTCAGGACAGGAGGATGAAGTTGTCTAAGAAGAAGAAACAGAGTCCCGGCGAATCGACGATAGCTGTTCACGGGGGCGAGAACAGATGGCGCGGCTCAGTCACCACGCCGATTGTGCAGACCTCGACGTTCATTTTCAAGAACATGGATGAGGTGCTTCAATACACCTCCGGCAAGAAGCCGCACTACGAATACGGCAGGTACGGAAACCCGACACAGGAAACCGCGGAGAAAAAACTGGCGCTGCTGGAGGGGGCAGAATGTTGTCTCTTGTTCGACTGCGGCATGAGCGCGATCAGCGGAACCCTGCTCGCGCTTATGAAGACGGGCGACCACATCATCCTGACCGATGACGCCTACAAGCAGACACTCAATTTCGCGGAGAATTTCCTGCCGCGCTTCGGTATCGAGGTGACCGTTGTCCCGATGGGCGACAACAAGGCGATGGAGAATGCGATCCGCAAGAACACGACGGTCCTGTTCTCCGAATCGCCCACGAACCCGTATCTCAACATCGCTGACATGGCGAAGGTGGCCGAGCTCGGCCGGAAACATAACGCGACCACGGTCATCGACAGCACCTTTGGCGGGCCATACAACCAGAAGCCGCTCGAGTTCGGCATCGACATCGTCATTCACAGCGGCACCAAATTCCTCGGCGGGCACAACGACGTGCTCTCGGGCGCGGTGTTGACCAACCGGAAATACTTCGAGCGCATCAAGAATTTCCAGAAGATGGCGGGCGGCATCACCGACCCCAACTCCTGTTACCTGCTGTTGCGCGGCCTCAAGACGTTCTCGCTTCGGATGGAGCGTCAGAACCGCACCGCCACGCTCGTGGCCGAACACTTGGAGAAGCACCCCCGGGTCAAGAAGGTCTATTATCCCGGCCTTCCGAGCCATCGCCACCACGAGCTCGCCAAGAAGCAGATGCGCGGATTCGGCGGAGTGGTCACGTTTGAGGTGGACGCGAACTTCGACCAGACGCTCAAGTTTCTCGACGCGCTCAAGCTGATCCTCATCGGTCCCAGCCTTGGCGGGCCCGAATCGCTCATCACACATCCCGCGACGGTCACGTATTACTCATTGACCCGCGAAGAGAGACTGGCGATCGGGGTGCTGGACGAACTGGTTCGGCTGGCGGTCGGCTTCGAGGACCCCGAGGACATCATCGCGGACCTCGACCAGGCGCTCGAATTGATTTGAATTGGGCGCGTCTCGTCAACTCACAGCGCGAAACCCAGCATCTTCCTTTCGTCGAGATCCAAACCCAGACCGGGCTTCTTCGGAACGCGAACACAGCCGCCCTCGAAGACGAGCGGGGGTGAGGGGCTTTCGGCGGCGGCCCCCGCCGCGCAATGGGTGTTCCAGATTCCTTCGGCGGTTACGGGAAGCCTATCGACAGGAAACGAACATTCCTGTGCGGCAACCACCAAATCACGAACAAATGGCTGAAGCGCACATCTTCTTTCGTCGGCACAACTCCTGTCGGCAATGTTAGTTACAACTTTCGCCAATCATGGTACGGAACTTGCTCCGCTGGGCGAAGGCAAAATACGCCGTACGCAAGATCCTGAACAGGCTTCTTTGGGAGGAGAGCCGTACCATGAACGACAACTTCAGAATGAAATCGGTGTCGATTTTGTTCCTCGCCGTTCTCACTGCCGTGTTTCCGGCATGCAGCAGCGGTGGAAGCGGCGGCGGAGCGGTCGTCCCGCCGCCGGGTCCGACCGCGGATGTCACCGTGACCGTCAACGAAGGCACGCCGTTTGCCGATCAGCCGTTGCTTGTGTGCTCGCTCAACTCGATGAGCGCGGCCGGCGTCGCCAGTGACGGCCAGACACTCATCGCATATATGTTCGAGCTTGCCAATCCCGATAGTCATCCAGGGTGCGGGTTCCTCTTGCCCGGCGCAAGTTACGCGGACCTCGCCGTCTCCGAATTGCAGGCGGAGATGAGCGGCGAACAGGGCGCCATCCTCTTCAAGTCTCTCCACCCAGGCCAGTATGTGGTTTATATTTACGCCACGGCGGACGGAACGTTCACCGATTATCCCCGTGTCGAGTTCACCTTCTCCACTCAGAACAACCCGGCCGTCCTGCAATTCGCGGATGAGGGCGCCGACAACCGTGGCTACGCGGCCGACGCTCCTCCGAGCGACCCCACCGGGAATGTCCCAGGTGAATTGGTGACCATAACGGGCTTTAATCTCGCCACGACCGACCGCTTCTTCCTGGAGGACGGAACTGGAACAAGATTCCCGATAACCGAGCTCACGGCCACTCAGCTTCCCGATGCGACCGTCAGGATTCAGGGCCGCCTGAGTCCGGGCGCGGGCAACGCGCTCGACCTTCGCGTCGAGAACGACACGTATCCCGATGATACAATTCCCACCGCCCAGGGCCTCGACGACGTGTACACATACCTCCCGGTGATAACGGGCCTGACGAACGCTTCGGGCAACCCTACCGGCTCATGCCTGGGCGCCGAGCAGATCGTGATATGGGGTGGCGGATTCCTGGCGTCTCACGAGGGATCGAATCTCGAGGTCACCATAAACGGCAACACTGCCGCGGTCAATTTCGCGCAGTCCGATGATGGAATGCTCGTGGTGACGACTCCCGCGTTCCCGGGAGCGACACCCGCGCTAACGGAGCCGTACGACGTGCCGGTCATAGTCACTAACGCCGACGGCAACGTATCTCCCGCTTCGATGCTCGGCTACGACGCGGCATTCTCGTATTCCCCTGAAATCTTCAGTGTGACTCCAGCCGCTGCCAAGGCGGGCGATGCGGTCGTCATACAGGGCTGTGGTTTCGCGGATGACGCCCAGGTCCGGATAGCGCAATGGGGTTCCCCGCCCGTGGGGGTGACCACGCTGGTTCCGGTCGCCAGCCCCGGCGATCTTGACGCTCCCGGCGAATACTTCCGGAGCGGTTTGGACCGCATTGATCTTATCGTTCCCAACGGCCCATATGACGCGGGACAAGACAGGGTGCTCGCCGCAATCAATCCTTCCGCCGACTATCCGGACGCGTATGCGACCGACACATTCAGCTATCAGCCGGTTACCGCGAGCATCACGCCTCAGGGCAAGAGCGGAATCAGCCCTGACAGGATAACGATCTCAGGCTACGGTTTCGACCGAGACAGTGTCGTGAAGGTTGCGAACGCCTCGGGCCAAACCACCCTGGGCGCGAGCGACAACCTTCGCGTAGTCAATGCCAACACGATACGCTTCGACGTGCCGTGCGGCGTCAATGATTACGGCCAGGACAGGGCGGTCGAGATTACCGACCCAGACCTGCCCGGTTATTCCGATACTACACAACAGTTCGATTATCTGCCTGCAACCATGGGCATCTCGCCTACCTATGGCAAGAACGGGGACGGTCCTGTCGCAATCGCCGGTTGCGGCTTCGACACAGATGTCCAGATGACGATTGGCGGCGCCGTCGTCGCGCCAACCGTGGTCAGCGGCAATCAGTTACAGTTCCTGATCCCGTGCGACGGCTACGGACAGCTTCGGACCGTTTCGATTGTTGATCCCGACCTGCCCGCCAATCCGGACACAGGCCGTTCATTCAGCTTCCTCCCTGTGACCACCGGCATTTCGGTCTCGCATGGAGCGTTCGGAGACCCGCCGGTGACGATCTCGGGCTGCGGCTTCGATACGGACCTTCGCATGTCCATCGGCGGCGCGCTCACGCCGGTCACGGTCACCACGCCCGGCACGGAAGCCCAGTTCAGCATCCCCTGTCGCGCGACCGACTTTGGGCTGGACAAGACGATCTCGGTTGATGATCCTCAGGCGCCCGGCTATTCAGACACGAGCCTCACGTTCAGTTTCGACCCTTCGTGTGCCTCGATGACGCCCGACTCGGCCTCGTGCGATGACGCTCCGTTCCAGATAGACGGCTGCGGCTTCGCGACCGATGTCGAGGTTGATTTGGCCGGCCACGCCGCGACCATTCAGCGCCCTGACGCAAATACCCTATATGTGGATATACCGAACGGCGCGAACGACGTCGGCACGGTCGCCGTCACGGTGACGAATCCCGGAAACGGGGCTTCCTGTTCTCCCGGAGACTTCACCTTTGAGCCTGCGATTGCGGGCGTTACACCGAATCAGGGGCCGGCGATCGGCGGCACCGATGTGACGGTGACCGGCTGTGGATTCCAGGACGGCGCAGTGGTCGATTTCGGCGCGGCCAACCCCGGCGCCGCCACCGTGGTCGACGGCAATCATATTGATGTGACCGTTCCGAGCGGCACGGGCATAGTGGACGTGAGCGTCACCAACCCGGACACAAATTGGGACACGCTCGCGAGCGCGTTCACATATCTGACTAGGCCATTCATCACATACGTCGGGCCGCCTGAAGGGCCGGAAGCCGGCGGGACAGAGGTCTATATCCGAGGTATCCAGTTCCATGTGGGCAATGTCGTCGCGCGGTTCGGGCTTGACGACGCACTGGCCACGCTCGCGGCGAGCGCAACCGAAATATACGCTCTCACCCCGCCGGGCGTCGGAACTGTCAACGTTGTGGTCGAAAACACCGACGTGAGCGAGGAGAGCAATCCCTACAACGGTTTCACATACAAGGACCGCAACATCCCCAGCGGCTTCACTGAGGCCAGTCTGAGCGGAACGTATAACATGGTTGTATTCAGGCACGACTTCAACCACGCCCTCGACCCCGCCGATGACACCTACCTGACTCTTGTTGGCTCGGAGTCCTCCCTCATCGGCGGCGGCAGCGTGAATTTTGCCGGCGACGGAACCTATACCGTCGGCGCGGGCGGCGACAAGTTCGAGGTGACCAGCGACGGCGTCCCCTCGACAACCATCGTGGACGACCCCGGCGACTCGGGGGTGTATGTGATGAACGACAACGGAGTGGTCACAATCACTCCTGTGGGAAACATCCAGGGAAGAATGGGCGCTCTCAGCCCCGACGGCAACACCGTCATCGTTGCCGGCACGCTCGAGCAGATCGAGCGAGCCAGCGCGATATATGTCCTGACCAAGGCAGGCAGCGGCGCTGACCCGGTCTCTCTGGCCGGCAAGACAATGGGCCTGCTCGGCTTCGTGCATGATTACCCGCCCCTTGGGGGCAACGAGTCCGCGTCCACCTTCCAAGGCATCGTGACGTTCGCCGATGACACCACGTTCACGCTCTCGGCGCTCAGCCAGAGCATGAACGAGGACACCGGCGGCGCGGTCACGCCGACGCTCTCGACCGGAGACGACAGCCGCGGAACGTACTCCGCCGCAACGGACGGCTTGTTCCAGATGACGTTCGAGGCGGCGGACAATGCCTTGGAGCAAGACCTCTTTGACTCCGACCTGCTCACCGGCGTCTTCACCGTCGGAGACGGCGCGCTTCCGTCCGACGCCCAGCTCTTCGCGGCGGTCAATCTTTCCGCGACGGTCGCGAACCCCGGCAGAAGCATGTTCATAGTCATGGTTTTGCTCGGGACTGGCAAAGATAGAACGAGCTTTGGCGGCGAGGATGATGACGCCGGCTGGCTGCAGGCGGTGTTCGGGCATGATTTCAACGCGACCAGCGGCAGTTCATATGTCGCGAGCGAGGCCGCAGCCTCATATTATCCGGCGGCGGGTCAGGTCTTCCAACTCATCGAGAGCGGAACATTGACGACCATCGCCGAACTGACTTCGCTGGCGGGGCAGAGCAACCTTTACACTTTTGACGTTCCCTTTGCGGACGGCCAGTTCACAGTCAATGGGCCATCGCCCGCTATCGAGGGATTCATCTCAGAGGATGACAGCGTGAATGCGAGCGTCGAGGTCTCCAACTCGCCGCTCAACCGGATAAGAGTTGAACTGACCAGGTGAACCACCGTCCCCCTGAACCCTCTCCGCCACGGTCTCAATGTGGCGGAGAGGGACCTTCTTTGTCCGGCTGCTGGCCCACGCCGTGTGGCTTTGAGTCAAGATGACTATTCGTCTGAATGTGGACCGGTGGAAAGCTCAAGGATTTTCTCAACCTTGATCTTGAGACGATGCTTGGCCTGGGGGATGCGGCCAAGCTTGGATTCGACCTGCGGGGCGTATCCGTCAAGCATTTCCGTGGGAACTGCCTTCTCGACGACCCCAATAAGCTGGTATCCCTTCTGACCGGCGGGATCGATAATTGAAAGCGCGATCCGGGGGTTCGCGTCCACGTTTTCCAAAGTCTGCATGCAGAACCACTCCTCGAAGGCCACGTGCTTATCATCAAGCACGTAAACCCCCTTGGCGGCGGCCATGTGGGGAGTTCCCTCTTTGTCCGCCGTGGCCACTTGAACCAGCCGCGCGGCGGTCAGAAGGTCTTTCACCTGTGGCGGTATCTTCATGGCCTCACCTCGCCGCCTCCTTCTGTCATCGTCTTGCAGAGAGCGGGACCTCGCCGGTGATGTAGTGTATGTAGCGCTCGGCAGAGCGTTCGACCGCTTCTTTCGCGCCGGATTCGATGAGTTTTCCCCACCAGGCGCTGTATATCCGGTCGAATGCGTACGGGCGAACCGCGTCGGCAATGCCCCGTATGGCGGAGGGCGGCAACGGTATCAGGTTCGGATAACTCCGCATGAAGCTCACATGGCGCCGGTCCATGGCAACGCCAATCGTATCGCCGACCAAAAGGACTCCCTTGCCGCCCGCCCCTTTCGGCCAATGAAGGACCGAGCTGCCCTCGAAGTGGCCGCCGCATTGGATCAAGGTAACGGTCGGCAGGGGTTTAATCGCGCCTTCCCAGTATCTTATGACGGGATCGGGCCGAACAACCCACTGCCTGTCGGCCTCGGGAAGGTATATCGGCGCCCGGCCGAAGGCATGACTCCATTCGACCATCGAGTCGTAGAAATGCGGGTGAGAAGCCGCGATGGCCTGGATGCCGCCGAGCGAGTTCACTTTCTCGACGGTTTCGTCGTCGATATAACTGAGGCAGTCCCAAAGAATATTGCCGTCAGGAGTCTGGACCAGCAGGGCGACCTGAGCTATGGCGAAGCCCGGCTGCGTCTGGATTCCGGTCAGCCCGGGCTCCAGTTGACGCATCTGGTTGTGGTAGCCCGCTTGTTTCATTTCAGCCAGAGTGGTCCACTCCTGGCCGTTCGGGCCGATGTATTGGCGCTCGTCTTCGCAGATGATGCAATGTTCAGGCGGCCTTTCGCTCGCCGCCTGCTGAACTCCGCACGTCTTACAGATATAGTTTTCCATTTCTTCGACCTGCCTTATATGATCTGTTCACGTGATTCAAGGCCGCTAATGCCCACATATCTATTCTTCTCTTGTAACTATATCTCACTATCTGCCAAACGGAAACCGACGCGGAGGACCGTCGGAGAATAAAGGAGACTGAAGGCAAGAAATAGCTTGACAAGAGAGGCGGATGCGTTTATACTGTTATTGCGATTGAGTCTCAATTAATGACGAAAGGCCACAATGCGGGACGAATACAGACTCTTCTCCGAGTTCCTCGCCAGGGATGACCTCAAGTTTACCCCGCAGCGAAAGGAAATCCTCGAAGCCGTATTCGAAATCCACAGCCATTTCGACGCGGACCAACTGGTCGAAATCCTGAAACGCAAGGGAAAGCGGATATCGCGCGCAACGGTCTACCGCACACTTGACCTCATGGTCAAGACGGGCTTGGTGCACGCCATGGAGCTCGGAGAATCGAGGAAGGTCTATGAGCACGTCGTCGGCCACAAGCACCACGATCACCTTATCTGCGTCGAATGCGGGCGGACGATAGAATTCGATGACAGCTTCATCGAGTTGTTGCAGCAGAAGGTGTGCGACAGTCTAAATTTTCAGGCGGAGCATCACAGTCTCCGCATTTTCGGTCGTTGTGAGAATTGTCACTGATTTTTTTGTGGATTTGTATTGAGATGGAGTCGCAATAAGCAAGTTATATTGGGGACACCGTGCGGCATGGTGTCCCCAATACAACAAACAGCACACCGGAAAGGACTATGAAGGGCCATGCATCACGGGTCCCACGAAAAAGCTGTAGTGAAAGATACCGCCTCCGTGCCAACCATAGCATTGGTGGGCAATCCGAACGTCGGCAAGAGCGTCATCTTCTCGCATCTGACGGGTAAGTATGTGACCGTCTCAAACTATCCTGGCACCACGGTCGAGATTGCCAAGGGCAGTTCCAGCTTCGACGGCGGGTTGCATCGGGTGATCGACACGCCCGGCGCCAACAGCTTGATTCCGAGGAGCGAGGACGAGAAGGTGGCGCGCGACATGCTGCTCTCGCAGAACTCGACAACCGTCGTGCAGGTGGCCGACTCAAAGAATCTGAGGCGTTCGCTCATACTCACCTCGCAAATGGCCGAGATGGAACTGCCGATGGTGCTTGCGCTCAACATGGTCGACGAGGCCCGCAGCGCAGGCATAAGCATCGACACGAAGAAGCTTTCCGAACGGCTTGGCGTCCCAGTTGTCGAGACGGTCGCCACGGAGCGAAGGGGCATTAACAAGCTGATATCCTTGCTCGGCTCTGCCAAGCCGAGCGTTTTCAGAGTGGAACAGCACCCCCGTATCCGTGAGGCGATCGAGAAGATAGCCGCGCGCCTGCCTTCCGGGCCCGTCTCTCGTGAGGCGATCGCCGCGATGCTTCTGGCCGGCGACCATAGCCTCGAGGATTGGCTCAAGGGCAACTGCGCCGAAGAGCAGATGGAGGAAATCGACGCAATCGTGCGGGAAACCCAATCGCATTTCGCCGAGCCCCTCCCCTACGTCATCGGCAAGAGGCGCCTCGACCAGATTGACTCGCTGCTCGGCGAGGTGCTCAAGGCCGAGAGCAAGGACCGCTGGTCGTGGCTGCGGCTGGTCGGAGACCTCGCGCAGCACCCGGTCTGGGGTCTACCGATTGTGGGCCTGGTGCTGTATTTCATGTTTGTCTTTGTGGGGCAGTTTGGGGCAGGCACTTGCGTTGATTTCATCGAGTCGGTCGTCTTCGGCGAGTACATCAATCCCGCCGCCATCTGGCTGGTCGGCAAGATTCCCGTGCCGCTCCTCCAGGACATGCTTGTCGGCGAGTTCGGACTGATCACGATGGGACTTACTTATTCGATCGCCATCGTGCTCCCGATCGTCGGGTTCTTTTTCCTCGCCTTTGGTATCCTGGAGGACACGGGCTACCTGCCGCGCCTGACCATCATGGCGAACAAAGTCTTCAAGGTGATGGGGATGAACGGCAAGGCCGTGCTGCCGATGGTGCTTGGGCTGGGCTGCGACACCATGGCGACGCTGACAACCCGCATCCTCGACTCCAAGAAGGAGCGGGTCATCTCGACGTTTCTGCTCGCGCTGGCGATCCCCTGCTCGGCGCAGTTGGGAGTCATCCTTGGGATACTCGGCGGCGTATCGCTCAGCGCGTTCGTCGTGTTCGCTGCCGTGATCGTTTCGCAGTTGCTGATTGTCGGCTTTCTGGCAGGCAAGATCGTGCCGGGCGAGGTGTCGGACTTCATGATCGAGATACCGCCGTTCCGGCTGCCGAAGATATCCAATGTCGTCCTCAAGACCATCTCACGGGTTGAGTGGTTCCTCAAAGAGGCTGTTCCGCTGTTTCTGCTGGGAACGTCCGTGCTGTTTGTGGCCGACCGCCTCGGAGCGCTCGACGCGATAGTGCGGGTCGCCGAGCCAGTTGTCGTCCGCTTCCTCATGCTGCCCGCCGAGACCACGGTGTCCTTCGTGATGGGCTTCCTGAGGCGCGACTACGGCGCGGCGGGGCTCTACAAGCTGTACGAGGAAGGCATGTTGAACCCCGTCCAGGTGATCGTGAGCCTGGTTGTCATAACCCTGTTCATCCCGTGCATAGCTAACTTCTTCGTGATTGTCAAGGAGCGCGGAATCAAGACGGCGCTCGTGATGCTGACACTCATTTTCCCGATCGCGATACTGACGGGCGGCATCGTCAATTGGATTCTGCGCGCCCTCAATTATGCCGGGTAGCCGACGGAGTGCGCGATATGGAAGCGGCAAAAGGACAGAATAAGGTAAAATGCTCGCTGTGCGGCGCGGAATTCAGCCCCGACGAGCACACGTGTAGCGGGTGCAATTTGCGCAAGAACTGCGAGATCATCTGTTGCCCAAATTGTGGGTTCGGCTTCCCGAGGGAGTCGAGCATGGTCACATGGCTCAACAAACAATTCGGCAGGAAAAGGAGCGAAGAGAATTGAACTGGAGCGGACGCAGGAATCGCTGGCGCGGCGGACGGGAACTGGCGGAGTTCAAGCCGCCCACTCTGGACTATCGCAAGACCGACATGGATGAACTGCTGGAACTCATCTATCTCCTGAAAGAGTTCGGCGGTGAAATCACGGTGGATGAACTCAAAGCGCGACCGATTGAGGACCTCGACGTGGACAAGTTGCTGGCCTCCACGATCGAAAGCGGCCTGGTCTCGGTCAGTGACGGCACAGTCGCCTTCACCGAGGCCGGCAGAAAAGAGGCCGAAAAACTCATTCGCGCTCACCGGCTCGCCGAGCGCCTGCTCACCGACGTGCTTCTGATTCAGAAGGAGCAGGACATGGAACGCCAGGCGTGCGCAATGGAACACGTGCTCAATCCGGAGATTGTGGACAGCATCTGCACGATACTCGGACATCCGCGCACCTGCCCGCATGGCAGAGAGATACCGCCAGGCCCGTGCTGCAAGGACCGCGCTCACAGGGCAGCGCCCGCCGTGCTCACCCTGGATGAGCTTCGCAGCGGAGAATCGGGCCGGATACTCTACGTCGAAACGAGTAATCACGCGCGGCTCGACAAGCTGACGACATTCGGCATGCTGCCGGGCACGGTCGTGCGGGTGCACCAGCGCCAGCCGTCTCTCGTGATAATCGTGGGCGAGACCCAGCTTGCGATCGACCGCGAGATCGCCCGAAACATTCACGTCACGAGGACACAGGCAAGATGAAGCGGCCGCGCGTTCCCAGCGCTCCTGTCCGCTTGGCGAGCCTGCTGTTCCTATTGTCGCTTTCGTTCGCACTCCCCGCCTGCGCGACCCGAGCCTCTTCCTACGAGGAACAGGCCAACATAATGGGCACGGTCTTCACCATCAAGCTGCAAGGGCCGGGTGACCATGCGCGCGCGGCGAAGGCGGCGTTCGACGAGATTCGCAGGATCGACCGACTGCTCAGCACCTACAAGGAGGACAGCGAGATATCGGAGGTCAACCGCGACGCCTTCGGGCGGCCCGTAAGCGTCGGGCAGGATTTCAGGGCCGTGCTCGCGGCGTCGCGCATTTATTTTGATGCGAGTGGGGGAGCGTTTGACCCGACCGTGTATCCGCTCATGAAGCTGTGGGGATTTACGAAGAAGAGCGGCCATCTCCCCTCGGCAGAAGAACTCCGGACGGCCACGCTCCTTGTGGGCCTCGAAGAGGTGCTATCCGATGAAAAAGGGAACACCGTCAGGTTCTCGCAGGAAGGGATGGCATTGGATTTCGGGGGCATCGCCAAGGGATACGCTGTGGATCGGGCCGCTGGAGCGTTGAAGAAACATGGCGTCAAGAATGCGATCATTGACGCGGGCGGTAATTTCTACGCAATCGGAAGCCGGGCCGACGGCGCGCCGTGGCAGGCGGGCATCCGGCATCCATTGCGCCCCGATGAAGTCATCGCCCGACTGCCGGTTTCGGAAATGGGCGTCGCGACATCGGGAAACTACGAGCGCTTCTTCGAGATAAAAGGCAGAAAGTATTGTCACATCATGGACCCGCGCACGGGCATGCCGGTTGAAGGAATGCTGAGCGCCACAATCATCGCCGACACCGCCATGGCCGCCGATGCGCTCTCCACCTCCGTTTTCGTCCTGGGCAGCGAGAAAGGGATGCAGCTCATCGAGCAACTGCCCGGCGTGGAAGGAATGTTGATTTATCAGGAGAGCGACTCGCCCGAGAACTTCAAGATTCTCGTTTCATCCGGCCTCAAGGACCACATCGAACTTCTGCTTACCCCGACCGACTGAAGCCGCGTCACAAGGTTGGCAACCGAAGAGTGAAGCAAGAATTCAGAGGCTATGTGTTTCTCAACTGCCTAACGAGGTTGTCATAGTCGGCATGTGAACCAATCCAGAACCAAGTAATCTCGTCTTCCTCGACGATTCCCAGGGCACGGTAGTGCAGGCTCACTCGAACGGAAAAGATTGCTCGCGTCGAATGGACGCGCTTGAAGCGTAAACCGGGATGGTACGGGTCCTTCTCGAAAAGAGCGTATGCTTCCTTGGCTTGGGCTTTTACTTCGGTGGGGAGGACAGCGTAGCATTTCCAAAATCGTTCCGTTGTGCTTGATTTCATAGGCGACCGGGGTCCAGTGCTTCGGTCTTGCCCTCACCCTTTTGCCCTATGGCTTCATCTGCGAGCCTTTCCAGGATATCCTCCGATTCAGCGAAAGCCTTTGTCCATTCCCTCTCAGAATGCAGTTCATCGAGCAGCCATTTTGCCACAGCGTTTTGTTCGACTTCAGGGAGCTTGGAGGCTTCGTCAAACGCCTTTTTCAGAAGCTTTGTCATATCCCACCTTTTGCCGTCCAGAAAACTGCGGGACAACAGTCCTTACCGTTCACTGAAATTATATAACACTTGGAAACCATGGCGCAAGTCCAAGAATCTCTTCCGCGCGACCTGCATCGTCCCGCAAGACCGACTCATGGATGCGAATCATTTCGGACCGAGCAATTTGATCTTGCGCTCAGGGTCGCGCCGGCGCTCCATCCGCAGTTCATTGAACTTATGGATGACAATCTCCGCGAGATATGCAACCCGGCAGCCGGGCTCGATGTGCCCGCCGCGCGCTTCCTCGTCGGCGTAAGAAACTACCCCATGCAGATGCGGTTCGCCGTCGGCGATCGCTCCGCTGACGCTCAGTAGCTCGAGCGGCTCCTCGAGCATGAAGATGGCGTCCTCGGGCGGGAAATCCGTATGCTTGATGTAGTGCATCCGGCACGTCTTGAGTGTGCCTATCCCGGAGACGACCACGCCGTTCCGAATGTCGTGCGACTTTATCGCCTCGATGATGGATTCGAGCAGCAGTTCATCCGGCCCCAATGCGACCACTATCACTTCCGCTGCCCCTTGATATGCCATGATGTTCATGGTGTCTCTCCTCAGTCCCTCACTCTGACGCGCACTCGTAGAATTCGAGCAGGAAGATGCCCGCCCCTTCGCCCTGCGCCTTGTATCGGTCCTCCGATTTCCGCGCCTTCATGAAGGCGATCTTGCAGCCGTCGGGACTGACCACGGGATTATTGGCCTTCTCGCCGGGCGTATCGGTGAAGTGAGTCAGGCGCCGCACGTCCTTGCCGGTCCCGTCCAGCCTGAGCATATAGATATCGAGGTCCATCTCGCCGGGCTGGCCCGAGTGCCGATCGCTTTCCATGAGGGTGAACTCGCCGCCGGGGAAGATGCCCTCCGGCTCCTCGCTGGCCGGGCTTTGGGAGTTGTTCACCGCTTTGCCAGTCTCGATATCCAGGACCATGACGTCGTAGTTGGGCGTATATCGCGCAAACGTCAGTCCCTTATCACCGGGCAGGAAATCCTGAGCTTCGACGAGCTGCATGGTACGGTGGACCACACGCCTGCCTGTGATTTCACCGTCCGGCGTGAGTTCAGCAACGTATATCTTGCTCGGAATCAGGAACGGATGCGAGAGCCATGTCTTCGCATACGCTATCAGCCTTGATTCCCTTGAGATGGCCACGCCTTCATAATGTTCCTCGCCAAGCCATTTCGGAGGCGAGGAGCGGTCGGCGGGCATCCAGAAGAATCCATTACCGAAGTACCTGCTTCGGAATGTGGACGTGAACTTCTTGGGGCCAAGAAGCAGATAATCCCCGTCCTTCATGTAGTGCACGCGCAGGAAACCTTGATGCTCGAATTCGCACGTGATGCACTGGGTCTCTCCGGTTGCCAGAACAAGTTCGTAGGCATTGCCGAACTCCTTGTCCATGAACGCGATTCTCCCGCCGTCGGGCGACCAGACGGGCCGCTCGCCGAAGTCGGTCAGTTGCCTGATGACGAAGCGGTCGAACTCGCCCGCGGGACACGTGAGGCCGGCCAGATGAGGAGATATCTTCTCTGCGCAGGGCGCTTCGGTTGTGAGGTCGCGGTAGCTATCCGGCCCGAGCTTCTTTGACGACGTCGTGCATCCGATGACCAGCAGACACAGGAGAATGGACAGAGCGGTTTTCATCGTGTCACCCCTTTGGATTTTGAGCGGGAAAACGAGGAATGGGACAAGGCAATTGTAGCCGACTGCCGAGCAGATATCAACGGCGAGTCTGAAACTCTTGGATGGGTGCGAATTCATTCGCACAACATATCCAAGCCAAGAGAGACCGGTCACAGGTCATAGAGAGTTTCGTCCAGCCGTGGCTTCGGAGTGGGGCGAGACTTCTTGCCCTTCGACTCCTGCGAGAAGAGGTCCTCGCCCTCGAATAGGTCGCCCATTTCAGCCTCTATCTTCTCGGGGTCTTCGCCCGCCTCCATACGCCGGAGCGCCTCTTCCATCTGCGAGCCGAGAGGCGCTCCCGCCGCGTCGAAGAGCTTCCGCATGAGCGAGGCCGCCTGGCGAGGGTCATCCTCGTTGATTCCAGCCGCCTCTCGCTCGAGCATGTGCATGGCCCGCTCCATCTTCGCCTCGTCAAGGGGAGGCATATCAGCGTCCCCTGCGGTTTCCTCTTTCCTGCCCGACGGCGCATTGAACATCGAGACCATCCGCTTCAGCTTGACCGTCTTGCAGGCGGGGCACTTGGGGACCTTGTCGGTGTTGACGGTCCTGGAGAAGAACTTATAGACAGTGTTGCACTTCTTGCAGTAGAACTCGTAGATCGGCATGGCAGTGTTCAGGTTTCCAACCAGCTTGATATCGAGATTAGTATACAAACGGGCGGAACCGACTGTCAATATCGGCAACCGTTGAAACTCTACAGCGTGGGCCAATCCGAAAAAGAAGCTCTTGCATGCTTCACACTATCGTTTCCGGATTCACCGCCGCCTGCGTATCATCGGAGGCATAGGTCGAAAGCGCAAACTGCATGATCTTGATTGCTTCCTCGCCGGTGAGATGCGGCGTCGAGCCGTCAAGCAGGCAGTCAACAAAATGACGGCTCGATCCGATGAAGCCCTCCTCCCATTCGGCGGGAATATCGTTGTAACCCCGGGTCTCGCCCTCGCGGTACATGATGAGCGCCGGCAGGTCCATCAGTTGCCCCGTGCAGCGCGTCACCCAGAGTATCCCCCTCGAGCCGGTTATCTCGAAGCGCTCCTCGCAGTTGTAATACTTCGTCTTGATGTGCAGGTCGTTCGCGTGCACGCACTCCATCACGCCGCAGCGCTGGTCCGCCTTGTACTTCCACATGACAGTCGCGGGCGCATCAATGAAGTAGTCGCGATTCTCGATAAAGGCAGACACCTTCTCGACGTCGCCGCCGAGGAGGATGGCGACCGCAAACTTGTGATGCATGTCGTCAAGCATGTTGCCCCCGCCGCTTCGCTTCTTGTCGAAACGCCAGGCCCACGCGCCTGGGTCCACGTGCCAGCCGCAGTCCATTCCGCCGACCGTCGTCCGTACGCGCACCATGCTCACCTGCCCGATCTCGCCCGCTTCGATCATCTCTCTCGCGCGCACGATGGGCGGATAGAACACATACGGGTCGTTGACGCGCAGGATGACGTTCGCTCTCTCAGCGGCGGCGATCATTTCGCGGCATTCCGATACGCTGCACGCCATCGGTTTCTGCACGGATATGTGCTTGCCGGCCTCGGCGGCGGCTATCGCCATCGGGCGATGCAGGTCGTGCGGCGTGATGATCTCGACGGCGTCAATATCCTTGTCATCGAGCAGTCGGCGATAATCATCGTAGACTTTCGCGGCGCCCCACTCGCGCGCCTTCGTCTCGGCTTTCGTCCGGTCGGAGTCGCACACCGCAACGATCTCGACCCGCTCATCCTTCCGGTATCCCCACGTGGTGAGGTCCGCAATCACCCCGCACCCGATCACTCCCACCCGCACTTTTTCCATCGACTTCTCCTCACCCTGTCCTGAAATTCATGAAAAAACGCCGAGTGTTCTCCCGCCACTTGGCGAGCTTCAGCTTTCTGAACGCTATGACCGTCATCTTCAGCAAGAGCCAGCCGTGCTTGAACCGCTCGATCTTGATATCGCCGTAAGTGCGCGCGCGATATCGCACCGGTATCTCCACCATTTTCAGCCCGAGCCTCGACGCCCCGAACAGCAAATCGAAATCGCCGAACGGGTCGAAGTCGCCGAAGAACGCGCGGTTGGCGGCGATGCGGTCATAATCCTTCTTGAACAACACCTTCGTTCCGCACAACGTATCAGTGATCCGCTGCTCCAGAAGCCATGTAAAGGCGTAGCTGAACAGCTTGTTCGCGATCACGTTCAAGAGTCGCATCGCTTCCTTTTCCATCGGGTACACAAGCCTCGAGCCGTTAACAAACTCGGCGGTCCCCTCGGCGAGCGGCGCATAAAACTTCGGCATGTCCTCGGGCGGGACCGTGAGGTCGGAATCGAGTATCATCAATATGTCGCCCCGGGCGGCCTCGAATCCCTTGCGGACGGCGTCGCCCTTGCCCACCGCCGGCGATTGCCGGATAAACTGAATCTCGCGCTTTCCCCTGTAGCGTTCCAACATCTCCTCTATCTTCTCGACGGTGCCGTCGGTCGAGTCGCCATCCACGAAGATAAGCTCGGTCCATGAACCCAGTTCTGGCGTGCGCTTCACCGCCCCCTCGATGTTGCCCGCCTCGTTCCGAGTGGGGATGATGACCGAGCACGAGTAGTTCCTGCTCTCACGCGGCGCGGCGAGCGGACGCACCTCCAGCACCTCGAGCAGACAGAAATGATGCAGGCCGGGAATCTTCGCAATATATTCATTGGCCAGCGTCGAGAGGACGGGCACGCTCTTGGGGAGCAATAGGTGGAACTGTTCTCGCTCTGTTTCGAAACCGGTCAGATGAAGCAGATTCTTCAGGTCTTTGAATGCGAGCCAGTTCTGATGCTGCTGCGGCATCTTGAGCCCGACTTTCTCGCCGAGCTTGAGCACCGGCTCCCAGAAGTAGTTGTATTGCGTTATGACGATTCGCGTGTCGGGCCGGCACACCTTGCGCAGTTCACCGAACGCCTGCCAGATATCGGACAGGAATCCCATCAGGTCCGACATGATGACGAAATCGAACTTCTCGTTGAGGTCGAGCGCCTCGGCGTCGCCCTGTCGAAACTCGAGGTGGGGATATTTCTCGCGGGCCGCCTCGACCATGCCGCGGCTGAGGTCCACTCCAAGCCCGCGTTCCGGCCTGACGCTGTTCAGCAGGTCGCCCGTGCCACAGCCGATCTCCAGCACCGACTTGCGCGGCGGAATGATCCGCGAGCATATCCGCTCAAGCTCGGAATAATAATACCGGTTCTTCTGTTTCCACCGGTCGCGCTCCGGCGCCATCGAGTCGAAATAGACCGCCAGCTTCTGCTTATCCATCCGCGCCATTCACCTATATCGTTGAGGTCATCCGATGGGCGCGGTACCAATCAATGGTCCGCTTCAGGCCCGCCTCGAAATCCATGCGCGCAATGAAGCCCAGCCGCTCGCGCGCCTTCGATACATCGAGGCATCGCCGAGGCTGGCCGTCGGGCTTCGAGGCATCCCACACAATCTTGCCGTGGAATCCGCACAGCCGAGCGATGAGTTCCACAAGGTCCTTTATAGAAATCTCCTTGCCGGTCCCGATATTGATCGGCTCGGGGCTGTCCCATTTCTCGGTGGCGAGGATGATCGCTTCCGCCGCGTCCTCGACGTACAGGAACTCGCGCGTCGCCTTGCCCGTGCCCCACACCTCGATCGTGTCGTCCTTGGCCTCGACCGCCTCGACACACTTCTTGATCAGCGCCGGAATCACATGCGAGGAATCCGGATCAAAGTTATCGCCCGGTCCGTACAGGTTTACCAGCATCGGATTGATGGCGTGGAAGCCGTACTCCGCCCGATACGCCTCCGCCTGCACAAGCAGCATCTTCTTCGCCAGTCCGTACGGCGCGTTCGTCTCCTCGGGGTAGCCGTTCCAGATGTCCTCTTCCTTGAAGGGCACAGGCGTGAATTTCGGATACGAGCAAATGGTGCCGGCGCCAACGAACTTCTTGACCCCATGCAGGCGGGCCTGCTCCATCAGTTGCACGCCCATCATCAGGTTCTTGTAGAAGAAGCTGCCGGGATGCTTCCGATTCGCGCCGATTCCGCCGACGACCGCCGCCAGGTGGATGACGAGTTCGGGCCGCGTGTCCTTGAGCAGGCGTTTGATGTCGTCCTCTTTCGTCAGGTCGTACTCCGCGCTTCGAGGCGCAATCACATCTCTACAGCCGGCCTCGCGCAGTTTCTCCACCACGTACAGCCCCAGAAACCCTGCGCCGCCCGTCACCAACACTCCCTTGGAATCGAAGTATCCCATCTCCCGCTCCGCAAGAACCCTCTACCGTAGGCGCCAATTCATTCGCACACTTTTCTTGGTATTGAAGCCTGTGGGTCGCACACAACCTCAAAACCGCCAAATGTGCCAGAATCTTAACAAATATCCGTAACCAAGGTCAAGGAAGTTGGGAGAACGAAAAAGAACTTGGGGAATGGCACAGCCCTGTGCCATTCCCCTCGTGAGAATCCTTCTTTGGTGGGACTTCTCTGGATACTTTCACCCCAGATCAAGAAAAGATGGATTAAACTGCGGAAGACGGGTTAGAGTATCCTATCCTATACAAAGGCCGAAAGGAGCGCAGGCATCTTGCCTGCCCTTTCTTTCGCGTCACTTCGGGTT
>CAZEBC010000064.1:0-18935 GCA_964510165.1 uncultured bacterium | reverse complement strand
CGCTGGTGAAGCGCCAGCCAGCATTTGTTCGCAGTTTCGCCGGTCCAGGCGTTGGCTGTTCAAGTGGGTGAACCGGTATCGCGCGGGTGAGGAGCAATGGTTCAAGGATCACAGCCGGAGACCGCGTGATTGTCCGCAGAGGACCGTTGACGCGGTGGAGCGTATGGTGGTCGAGGCTCGCGAGAAGCTTATGGCAGTGAAGTACTCGCAGGTGGGGCCGCAGCGCCTGGCCATACCGACGTATCTGCAAATGGACAATCAGCTTCCCCTCAGGGGAAGCAACCGTCATCCGCGCTCCTTCGGTCTGGTGATACGGCTGTGCCTGCATCTGGGAATCCAGCCTGTCTTCATCCCGCTGGGCGAGCCGTGGCGCAACGGGTGCGTGGAGCGGTTTCAGGATGTGTTCGACAAGGTTTTTTCGGCAGCAGCGCTTTGAGTCCTTTTCGGCCCTGTGTGCAGAGGCGCCCGTATTTGAGGACTTCCACAACTGTCGTCATCACTACAGCGCCCGTCAGGGAAAAACACCGAACGAGCGCGAAGCCTCCTGGCCAGAGGCCGCCTCGCCGCTTGGCCGAAGGCTTTGAGTTTCCCCGAAAGCTCTACATCGAGCCCGGCCGTATCCACATCATGCGCTTCATCCGAAGCGACGCGGTGCTCGACATTTTCGGAGAGAGCCTGCATGAGTGTCATTCATGACAACCATATCGTCCATCAGCAAGAATTCAAAGTCGCGCAGACTCCCATGGACTGTCCATGGTGAACGATGTCGTGGCCAAACCGGCCATTAGGCCCCACCTCCGAGGGGGTGGGGGGAGAAAGACATCTTAATGTCCCAAGAGTGCGCGATCTCCTGACATATAATCCGGTGCACGATGTCTTGTCGTTCAGCATCTGAACCCTAAACCTTCAATCAGACCGCCTGAACAACAGCAGTGCGAGGCTTCCCATATTCAGGACCGCTGCCGTCGCGCACGCATATGCGATTCCGAGCACCGGCACAAGCAGCGCGCTGGTGAGTATCGCGCCCAGGCATGAACCGATCAGGTCGACGCCGTATGTGTATCCCGCCGCCCTGGCGGCACCGGGGGACTCGCCGAGATACAGCAGGTTTGCCAGCGGAAACTGAAGCCCGCCGACACACCCCGCAAGAAAGGCCAGCAGCGGAAACGCAACCGTCGCCTGGAGCGAGAGCTTCCACGCACTCGATCCTTCAGAGCCTGAACCGGAAAAAAGAATCAATGCCGCAACCGTAAGAATCGGATACAGACACACCAGCGTCTGGACCAGGAGAAACGTGCGCCAGCCCGCCCCGCCGCTCCTGACAGCTTTCGCCATGACAGCCCCGCCGACGGTCAAGCCGAGCATGAAGGCCGTCACGATTATCGCCACCTTATAATACACGTACCCGTGTATCGCCTGAAATCCGAGCAGTGTCACCACCTCGACAGTGATCTCGGCAAAGCCAGTAGTCGCCACTGCCGCGAGAAGCGACTTCTGGCCCCACGCACCGGGGAAGAGCCTCTGTGCGAGAAGGGCAAGCGCGAACGCCGCCGCGATGACCGCGAGTATCCAGCCCGGCCGCACCTTGGAAAAAGACGCCAGCATCCAGCCCGACACATCCTTGAATTGCTTGCTCCAGAGCACCGCGTCGTAATAATAACACACGGGAGCAAGGTCCGTGTTGATGCGCGCTTCGGCGGTCTCGAGTGCTGAGGCCACACGCTCCTTGCGCTCCTCCGACAGCCGGTCCGGCAGATAATACTCCCTCACGAACAACAACTTCTGCTTTATGCCCCTTTCATCAAGGCGGGAGACCAATACATCGCTGTCGAGAGTCAGTGTCCCAGGCTCAGTGCACGCGAGGAAGATGTTGGTCTCTCCCGGGATGACTTTGACATCCGGGAACACCTCGCGCAGGGTCGCGTGCAGGCATCCTAGAAATTGCTGCAATTCCGGCGAGATGTAGTTCTCGGCCGAGCTAACCCTGAAAGAGAGTATCCCGTCCCACGAAAGCCTTCTCCGGCATTCCTGAAAGAACTCGAGCGTATAGAACCGGTTTATGAGGGCGGTGTAAGGGTCTGGCAGGTTCACAAGGATGACGTCGTACTTTGCTTTCTCCGTCTTCACGAACAGCCTGCCGTCCACGGTGTGAACGCGCACCCTCGCGTCATCCAGCGCTCCCTCGATTTCTGCCGGGAAGAACCGCCGGGCTGCTTCTATCACGAGAGGGTCAAGCTCTAGATAATCCACCCTCGTGAGCGGGTGCTTGAGGGCTTCGTTGAGCGAGCCGCCGATTCCCCCTCCAATCAGCAGCACGCTCTCGGGGCGCGGATGTTCGAGCAACGCAAAATGGACCGCTTCTTCCGCTGAGAATCGGTCGGGATGCGAGAACATCAGGAGGCCGTTTTCATAGAGCGATTTCTGCTCCTCGGTTTCCACGAAAGCGACATTGCCATAAATCGAATCCTCGGAATGCACGAGGTCGAGTTGCCGCCAAAGCCACCCCAAACTCAGCCCCCGAAGCCGATCCGCTCCCCCGAAATAGGATATTGCCGCAATCCCCACCGTCAAGATTGACGCGACTATGACTGCGGGCCGCAGCCGCGATTCGAGTGCCAGGGTCGCGGCCGCGGCGGCGAGGTTGACGAGCAACAGCAGAAGCGCCATCTCGACGGGGTCGAGCACCCAGACGAGGACCGCCGCGAACACCACTCCCCCCGCTGCCGCGCCAAGCGCCTCGATAACATACACCGACCCGATTGAAGCCGCCGCTTCCTCATCGGTGCTCCATACATGGCAGAACAGAGCGAACAGAAACCCGAGAAACAAGCACAGAGGCGCAAGCACGAGAAAAGACGAGACCACAATGGGAATGTATCCCACTATCTCGCCGACGGTCGCCCGCCTCAACAGCAGCGGCAAAGCTCTGACACACAGCAGCGAGCCGACCGCCGCCAGGCCCAGCAGAAGCTGCAGGAGCGCGACGGCCCAGGTGCGGGAGAGCACCCGAAACCTCGGCGCCATGGCCGCCGCTAGCAGGCTCCCAAGCCCCGCCCACAACAGCCAGCTCCCGAGCATGATGCCCAGCGAGAGTTCGTTTCCGTAAAACACCACGACGAGTTCTCGCATCAGCAGTATCTGCCCAACCATCGAGGTGAACCCGAGAGCGGCGAACAGGTGGAGAGGCGCCTTCATTCTTGGAATGCCCCGACCGTCGGAATGGATATCCGTCATGACCTCGCAGCTTTGATGTGCGGTGGATTTGAAGCGTCGGGCCGAAACAACCTCCCGACAAACAAAGGAATCAGCGCCACACAAACCATAGAAACACGTAAGCGGTCAAGGTGGCAACGACCGTGAAGGGAAGCCCGATTTTCGAGAACTCCTTAAGTCCCACGTGGTGGCCTCGCCTTGAGAGAATGCCGACACCCACGATGTTGGCCGACGCGCCGATCGGCGTGATATTGCCGCCGATGCTGGCACCAATCAGCAGTCCAAACATCAGCAGCGTGTCAGAAACGCCTAGCTTCACGGCGAGCCCCTGAGCGACCGGCAGCATCGCAAGCAGGTACGGCACATTGTCAATGAATGCGGAGAAGAGCACGGATATCCACACCAAGAGCGTGTATGCCACAAAGACGTTGTCGCCCGCCAAGCCTTTGAACAGGAGCGTGATATCCTCTACCCATCCCACCTCCGTCAGCGTTCCGACCACCACAAACACACCCATCAGGAAAAACGTCGTCTGCCAATCCAGACTGGTGAACAGTTTGATTACGTTTCCCTTCTGGAATATCGCGTACCACACAAAGCCGGCCATCCCGAACAACATGCATATTGCGCCGGCCATGTACCCGAAGCCCGGGTCGGCGAATGAGGACAGCGCCAGCAGGATGATCATGACGACGAGCATGATCGGGGGAGTCCAGCTCTGCACGCGCTGTGTGCGCTCGATGTGCACCTCTTGCCGCATCCGCCGGAATATCCAGTACAATGCGGCGAAAGAGGTAATCGCTCCAAGCTGAACGGCAAAAAAGATGCTCGGCTTGCCCTGGTAAATGAAGAAATCGTTAAAGGTCAGCTTCGCGAAACCGGCCAGCAGCATGCTGGGCGGGTCACCGATCAAAGTCGAGGCGCCCTGCAGGTTTGAGCTGACGGTCAGGCCTATTATCATCGGGACGGGAGAAATGTGGAGTCTGTCGGTAATCGCGAGCGCCACCGGCGCCACTATCAGCACAGTCGCCACGTTCTCGACGAGCGCCGAAATGAACGATGTGAGCGCGCAGATGGCAAGGATGGCCCACACGGCGTTGCTGGTTCTCTCGACCACCACCTCCGCCAGGTAGGCGGGCGTGTTCGAGGCCATGAACAGTTCCGCCACCACCAGCGTTCCCCAGAAAATGCCCATCACGTTCCAGTTGATCAGAAGGAACGCCTTCCCCGGATCAACCACGCCCAACACCAAGAGCAGGAACGCCCCGGCCAGCGCCGAATGCATCCTGTGCCGGGGAATAAAGACCAGCGCGCAATACGTGCAGAAGAAGATTATGAGGGCCGCATATCTGTCAAATGTCAATGTCTGTCCGGACTCCAACCGTCAGGCGGGCATCCCTCCACGTCATGAACCCGCGCCAAGTCGGAAAATGATCGAGACAATCCCCCGACGCACCATCATCACCCCAATGGCCGCCAGCAAAAGGCTGACAACTTTCGCGGTTCCCTTCGCGCCGCTCTCGCCCATCACGCTCAGTATTCTCTCGGCGTTGAACAGCGCGAGCGCCACCAGTCCCAGGTTCAACAGTATTCCCGCCAAGGTGGGCCAAATCCCATAAAGGTCCAACATCATGATGAGCACCGTGAGCACCGCCGGGCCGATTATGAGGGGCGTGCCAAGCGGCACCACACCCATTTGAGGAGTCGTCTCCGTCAGCGTCTTCCCGCCGATCAAGTCCACCACCGCCAGCACGAACAGCAACACCCCGCCCGCTATCTGAAAGTCCTCCACCGTTATGCCGAGAAACTCAAAAATGGTCTTGCCAACAAAGAGGAAGGCTATCGATATGATGAGCGCGGTCACTATCGACTGGCCCGCGATCCTGCTCCTGTGATTTTTGGGAATCTGTCCGGTCAAACCGGTGTACAGCGGAATCATCCCGATCACATCCACCGCCACAAATATCGGAATGAACGTCCGAACAAACGGGGTAATCGCTTTGAGAAACTCAGTCCAGAGGGATTCCATATAAGTTTTATGCAAAAAAGAATGTTTTCAGTTTATGAAAGAAGAAGCCGGCGCCGAAGGCTGGGACAACCAGGAGCGCCTTTGACCGGCCGCAATCAGAAACAATTATAGAGCATCCTCAAATTAGGTGTCAATTGCAGGCCAACGGAGATATGCCCGTCTCGCTTCTCGCGCGAGTGGTCATTCGGTTGGTCAAATTTGTACTTGTCGCCGGTTTTGGCCCTTTCGCAACGGCCCGTCAACATGAGGAACCATGCTTTCGTGGCGCCGTGTCCCGGGCCGCCTGGCGGTGAAGTCACGGCATAAGCCATTGAAATCAATGCTCTTATCGTCTATCACGTTTTTCCGCGGAAGACGCTTGAGTCTTCGCTTGAAGCCGTTTCCTCACCATTGTGACGCATGCAGCAATATGGTATGAATATTGCTCACAAATCCTCGAACCTGTGATGCCGGAGGTGCACGTTGATTTCTGAAAACTCGAACAACAGTCGCGACCATCAGATGGAACTGCTGGATAATCTGATAGAAGACCTGCATGTGCTCAAGAATTCCTGGAGATTTGCCCGGCAGACTCCGGACAAGATAGCAAGGCATTTCACCGGAATCGTCGGCTCTGCGCTCCATGTCGCCAGGGAAAACGAATTGCTTGAACCGTTGTGCGGCGACCTCGAAACCTTCGTGAAGGGAGTGACGGATGACGGCGCCACAATCAAGGAATTGCATTGGCAGTTGATCTTCGAGCTGATGGACCTTGTAAGGGATTCGCTTCAGGGAGGCTCCGTGAATTCCGATGCTCTTGAACAGTGGAAATCGCGCATGGAGGAAGCACAGCCCGCGACGCCCGCACCGGCGACCAGGCCGGCATTCTCTCTTCAAACAGAAGGGCCGATGAACGGAGATTCAACAGTCGAGGAGGAATACCATATGGAAGGAAGCGTTCGCTCAGACGTTGAACAGCTCTTGCAGCGAGCGCAAGAAGCCTTGGCTGGCGGCAACAGCGAAGACGCCAAGGAGTTTGCGCTCCATGCCGCTCAGTTGATCGCAAAGGTCGAGGCCGAAGAAGCAAAGAAAAAGGAAAAGACTCTGCGGACCGACCTGGAAATGGCGATTCTCGAGGAGAGTGAAGCCGAGGAAACCCTCAGGCATATCCAGGAAGAAATGAATGACCGCACTCAGGAAATCGTCTCGCTCAACGACCGTCTCTCCGAGGCGCAGGCCTCTTTCGAACAACGCAGCCGGACATGCCAGGAACTGAAATCTCAGATTGACCAGACGGAAACCGAACTCGCCTCTCTTAGGAAGAAGCACAAGGATTTGCTTGAGGAATTCCAGCAAGCGCTGCCAGCGCGCGATGCCGCCGAACGAGAATGCTCGAGATTGAAAGAGCAATTCGATAAACTGGCGCCGGAAACGCAGACTATTGAGGACAATCTGAAGGCCGCCGAAGGCCAGCTCGCACGTGCCCGTCAAAAACGTGAACACATTGAGACCCAACTCGAGAAAGTCGCCAGCAAGATAAGCGCGTAAGGACCAATGCCATAAAGACTGGGCGAGTGAATTCGCACCTGCACCGCATTTCTTGCATGCCCCCGACTACGGGACAGGCTCCTCATCCATTCTTTCTGCACATCTCCCCTTGCGATTGACAAACAACGAATATATAATTAGTGATGCAGTTTTCAATCAACTGAGTCTGCTTGCACGGGCGCAAGGGGGGGCGTGTCTCCGCGCACGAGGCGCCCGCGATGGAGCAGTTCCTGCGGCAGCCTGCGGCTCCGCTTGACATTGGGCTTTCCGGCATGGCAAAGTATCTGGCAGGCTAAAGGATTCACTCGGAGGGGGAGAATGACCACTCAACTCAAAGACGCCGCAAAAACGTTCGGCGGCGACAGCGAGGGCGAAGCGCCATCCGGCCGCCGTGTCCTGCTGACAGGCACGTCCGGCTTTCTCGGCAGCACTATTCTCAAGCGACTGAAGGCAGACCCAAGCTACGAAAAGCTCGTGGCCGTGGACATTAAGAGACCGTCTCTCAAGCTCCGAAAGACCAAGTATTACAAGCTCGACCTCACCAATCCGCGCGCCGATGAGATGCTCGTGGAAATCATGAGCGAACAGAAGCCGGACATCGTGGTTCACACCGGTTTCTTCCAGCGCCCCAGCGAAGACACCACCTACGCGCATGAGGTCAACTCCGTCGGCACCATGCACATTCTATCCGCATGCTCCGAGGTCCCGGTCAAGAAACTGGTGGTGGCAAGTCGCACGATGGTATATGGCGCGCACTATGATAACCCACATTACATGACCGAGGACTACACCCCCAGGCCGCACATGATCTATGAGTTTCAGCTCGACAAGATCGAGATCGAGCGGCAACTGCTCCGGTTCTGGAAAAGCAATCCCGACACCATGGTCACGGTCCTCAGGCATTGCAGCATCATGGGACCATCGGTAGACAACTGTTGGACTCATTATCTCTCCATGCCCGTATGTCCGACGGTTCTCGGGTACAACCCCTTGATCCAATTCATATCCGAAGAGGACGTGGTTGACGCATTCAAGCTCGCCATCGACGAGGATTTCCCCGGCGTGTTCAACATCGTCGGCAGACGCGTGATACCCTTGGGCATGGTCCTCAAGCTCGCCAACAAGCCCCGGCTGCCAATGGCCCACATCGTGGCCGAGCAGTTTTTCAGGGCGCTCTGGATTGCAAAGAAGGGTCCGTTCCCTCCCGAGCATCTCGAATTCCTCAAGTTCCACTGCCTCGCTGACGGCTCGCGAGCCAAGGAAGTGATGGGCTTCGAGGCAAAGAAAACGGCCTGGGAGGCGCTCGAGGAGTTCCTCGACAGGAAACGACTTGGCCGCGTCGGACGCCCGGTGGAACGGGAGACCGAGGAACGCATCGAATCGCTCACCAGTATTGCCACTGGCGAATAGCAAGCAAAGTGAGGTCCGCTCATGGCTACCGAAGAAAAAAAGAGAAGCGCTCGACCCTCCAATAACGTGAGAAAAAGGAAAGCTTCGGGCAAGTCCAACGACGATCCCAAACATTCACCCCAGGCGGGCGCCGATGACATAGCTTCCCGAATCGAGCAAAAGGTCGAGGAAAGACTCCAAAGACTTGAAAGCAGATTGGAGCGGCGCTTGAAACCTCTGAAGATTGAAGAGGAAGACGACGTCAGCGAGAACGGCGAGGACGCCGACATCGAGATAAAGAAACTCAGACCCTCCACCCGTCTGGAAAAAGCAAGAAAGAGGAGGAAGCGGGGACTCTTGGGAAAGCTCCTGTCCGCCGTGCCCGGCGCGCCTCCTCAAGACTACGATGAACTCATTGACCACCTCGAACGCATGGACGAGTTCGGCAAAGTGCCCGACGTGGATACCACTCTGGAAAAAATCATGATGTTCCTCTACAAGAAATACTGGCGGGTGACCACCGAAGGGCTTAAGAACATCCCGAATGAAGGGCGCGCGCTCATCGTCTCCAACCACTCGGGCGTGCTCCCGTTCGACGGCGCCATGATCGCGACCGCCATCTACAAATTCCATCCCGCCGAACGGTATACTAGGTTCATGATCGAAGACTGGTTTGGGCGGCTTCCGTTCGCCAGCGAATTCATGACCGCCGTCGGCCAGGTCAGGGCGTGCCAGGAAAACGCCGAGAGGCTGCTCAGGCAGGAACAGCTTGTCGGTGTGTTCCCCGAAGGCATCAAGGGGATGGCCAAGGGATTCAAGAACCGCTATAACCTCGCCCGCTTCGGACGCGGCGGCGTCATTCGGCTTGCCATCCGGACACGGGCGCCTGTGATACCGACCGCCGTCGTCGGCGCGGAGGAAATATACATCGTGCTCGGATACGCCAACTGGCTGGGGAAAATGTTCGGGATGCCACTGTTTCCGCTTTCCGCCACGTTCCCGTGGCTGGGACCGCTGGGCTTTATCCCCCTTCCCACGAAGTGGTACATTCAGTTCGGCTCTGTCATCAGGTACGATGAATATGACGAGTCGGCTCTCAACGATAACGTCATCATCAATCGCCTGAACCGACAGCTTCGAGCAACGGTGCAAGACATGGTGGACTCATTGCTGAAGAAAAGGAGGTCCCTGTTCTTCGGCTGATGTGCGAAGCGTTCTTTCTCTGGTGACGTGAAAACGGAGGAGTGGATTCGCGTTCTTTTGTCAAGTGCGGTTTCGGCCTGCCATAATCTTCCGCAGCAATTCCAAGCCTCGGGAACCTGGTCGCTGTGTACCCTTGACATATCCCGCTCAAAATCAATAAAATGAAGTATTATCCCAGTTCCCGGAACCGGCCGAAAAGAGGAGTTCATTCCTCAAGCACGGGCCCGTCACAATTGAAGTTGTCGGTATGAGCAATACATGATTCTCTAAAGGCGCACAGCGTGCGTCCATCAAAAACCACCAAGGACAAACTCAAGCGCTACTTATGATTAAACCTCACGGCGGACGGCTCATAAACCGCGTGGCTGAGGGCTCTCAGCGCGAGGCCCTCTGCGAGCGCGCGCTTGCGATGCCGTCCATAACCCTGAACTCCAGAGAAGTCTCCGACCTCGAGATGATGGCTGTGGGCGCCCTGAGTCCGCTCGAGGGTTTCATGTCGAAAGAGGACTACGTGAGCGTCCTGGACCTCATGAGGCTGGCCAAGGGACTGCCCTGGACTATTCCCGTCACGCTCGCTGTCAAAGACTCCAACGCCGACTATGAGATCGGCAGCGATGTGGCCATGCGTGACGAGGCCGGAAGCCTCCTCGGCGTCCTTCACCTGGAGGACAAGTACGAGGTCGACAAGGAATATGAAGGCCAGAAGGTGTTGCAGACCACCGACGAGGCGCATCCCGGTAATCGGTACCTCAAAAGCGTCGGCGGTGTGTATCTCGGCGGACCGATTACCCTGCTCAATCGTCCAATCCATAGGATCCTGAACGAGTACAGGCTCGACCCCAAGGAAACCCGCCTCCTGTTCAAGATGAAGGGATGGCGTCACGTTGCCGCCTTCCAGACTCGAAACCCGATACACCGCGCGCACGAGTACCTCCAGAAATGCGCGCTCGAGATGGTCGACGCCATATTGATTCATCCTCTTGTCGGCGAGACCAAGGGCGACGATATCCCGCCGGAAGTCAGGATGAAATGCTATGAGGTTCTCCTCGAAAAATATTATCCCAAGACGCGAGTCGCCCTCTCCGTCTTTCCCGCAGCCATGCGCTACGCCGGACCAAGGGAAGCGATATTCCACGCCATCATCAGGAAGAACTACGGGTGCACCCACTTTATCGTGGGTCGCGACCATGCGGGCGTCGGCTCTTATTACGGACCCTTCGACGCTCACTATATCTTCAACGAGTTCGAACCCGACGAACTCGGGATCACCCCGTTGTTCTTCGACAACGCGTTCTTTTGCAGAGCGTGCGGCGGAATGGCATCCGTCAAGACGTGCCCTCACAATTCGCGCGATCACCTGATGCTCAGCGGCACGAAGGTCCGCGAGATGTTGAGGCAGGGGATCATGCCGCCTCCCGAATTCACAAGGCCCGAAGTGGCCGAAATCCTGGTTCAATCCTTTCGACCTTTTCGACAAGAAGGATAGGAGTCATTTACCGTGTCAAAACTGCTCATATTCGGCCTTGACTGTGCCGAACCCGACCTCGTCTTCAACCAGTGGCTCGATGATCTGCCAAACATAAAGCGACTCGTGCGGGATGGCATGTACGGCCCGCTCAAGTCCACCCTGCCGCCCATCACCGTGCCGGCGTGGACTGCCATGATGACCTCACAGGACCCGGGCATGCTCGGCTTTTACGGCTTCCGTAACCGCAAGAGCTATGACTACGAGGATCTCTATTTCGCCAATGCAAAGTACGTCAAAGCGAAAACCGTATGGAACATCCTTTCCCGAAACCGGCTGCGCTCACTCGTCTTCGGCGTCCCGCAAACCTATCCCCCCAAGCCGCTCAACGGCGCGCTCGTCGCCTGCTTCCTCACTCCCGGCAAGGACGTCCAGTATACGTACCCCGACGAGATAAAGGCCGAACTCGACCAGGCCGCGGACGGCAACTACATCATTGACGTCGAGGACTTCAGGACCGACGAAAAGGATGACCTCCTCAAGGCCATCTACACCATGACCGAACGCCGCTTCAAGGCGTTCCGGCATTTTTACAACAAGGATTCCTACGATTTCGCAATCATGGTCGAGATGGGCATCGACCGCATTCACCACGGGTTCTGGCGATACTTCGACAAGAAGCACCGGCTGTATGAGCCAGGCAACAAATACGAACACGCAATCCATGATTATTACGTCAGCGTGGACGCCGAGATCGGAAGGACCCTCGACTCGCTGCCCGGCGACACCTCCGTCATGGTTGTCTCCGACCACGGCGCAAAGACCATGGAAGGCGCAATCTGCATAAACGAATGGTTCCAGCGAGAAGGGTATCTTGCGCTCAAGGAAAAGCCCGCCCAACGAACCCGCTTCAAAACCAGCATGGTCGACTGGAGCAAGACCAGGGCCTGGGGCGAGGGCGGCTATTACAGCCGGGTCTTCATGAACGTGAAGGACAGGGAGCCAGGCGGCGTCATCCCGAAGAATGAATACGAAACCGTCCGCAATGAACTCAAGGCGCGGCTCGAGGGCATCGAGGACGAAAATGGCAAATGCATAAACACCAAGGTCTTCAAGCCCGAGGAGGTCTACCGCGAAACCAACGGCATCCCGCCCGACCTCATCGTCTACCTCGGCAACCTGGACTGGCGCTCGGCGGGCTCGGTCGGCGTAGGCTCGGTCTATCTCTACGAGAACGATACAGGCCCTGATGACGCCAACCACGCCGAGAACGGCATATTCGTCTGGCGCGACTCGCGCATAACGCCCGGCGGACCGAAAGCGTGTTCCATTTATGATATCGCTCCCTCGATTCTCCGCCACTTCAACATAGAGATACCGCAGGAAATGATCGGCAAGCCTGCCGTCTAGTTCAAAGGAGGAACACGCATGAAGGGCTTCACTCTCTGGTTTACCGGTTTGTCAGGCTCCGGCAAGACCACGCTGTCGCGCCGGATCGAGGATGTGCTGCTCGAAAGAGGTCTCAAGGTCGAAGTGCTCGACGGCGACGTCGTCAGACAAAACCTGAGCAAAGGCCTCGGCTTCTCTAAGGAAGACCGCGACATCAATATCAGGCGGATCGGGTTTGTGTGCCACCTGCTCACCCGAAACGATGTCATCGCCATCGCCGCCGCTATCTCGCCGTATCGGGCGATTCGAGATGAGAACCGCAAGCTCATAGGCTCCTTCGTCGAGGTGTTCTGCAAATGCCCGGTCCCCGTCCTGAAGGACCGCGACCCGAAGGGCCTCTATGAAAAGGCGCTCAAAGGGGAAATCAAGCATTTCACCGGAGTGGACGACCCGTACGAAGACCCCCTCAATCCCGAAGTCGTCGTCGAGACCGACAAGGAAACCATCCAGGAAAGCGTCAACAAGATCATACGCACCCTGGAACTCATGAACTATATCCCCGCTGCCGAAACCGACGAATACACCGAGGAAGAAGAAGCAAAGATCAAGGAGCGCCTCCGCTCCCTCGGATACATCTAGTGCCTCGTCACGATCGATTTTGTGCGTTGCGAATGCATGGTTTCGTAGAGGCGTACTGCCGAATGAATGAATTATCGGTGGCTGTTGACATCAGTCGCGCGTTTGTAGGGGCGCATGGCATGCGCCCGACCCTCTTCCCCTGGGAGAGGGCAGGGTGAGGGAGCTTCGGTTGCGCCTCCGCCGCGCTATGAACTGTAAGGCGAAAACACCATGACCCCATTCTGGAGCAGAAAGAAAAAACCCGTCTGTGTGCTCGGGCTGGACGGTGTCCCCTACTCTCTCGTCAAACGATTCACACAGGACGGCACAATGCCGGCGCTCGCCGAAATCGTGCGCACCGGCCACCTCAGCAAGATGCAGGTCACGCTGCCCGAAATATCCGCCGTAAGCTGGCCCAGCTTCATGACCGGCAAGAACCCCGGCGGACACTCTATCTTCGGCTTTACCGACCTCAAGCCGCATTCATACAGCCTCCGATTTCCCACATTCAACGACCTGCGCGCGCCCACTATCTGGGACAAGCTGGCCGAAACCAAGAAACGGAGTGTCGTCGTCAATCAACCGTCCACCTATCCGGCGCGCCCGATCGAAGGCGTCCTCATCTCCGGCTTCGTAGCGCTGAGTCTCAAGAAGGCCGTCCATCCCCCCCAGCTTCTGCCGCGGCTCGAGCAGGATGGCTACATAATCGACATCGACACGATGCGTGCCCGCGAAGACCACGCCTATCTCGTCAATGAACTGTTCCGCACCCTCGACGCCCGCGAACGAACCGTCTCCGCCCTGTGGGACAGCGAGAAATGGGACCTCTTCGAAGTCGTAGTCACCGGCACCGACAGGCTCCATCACTACCTCTGGGACGCGCTCGATAACACCTCCCATCCGCACCACGAGGCGTTTCTCCGGTATTACCGGCGAGTGGACTCATTCATCGCATCGCTCCACGCGCGCTTCAAGCGCCTCATTAACGCCGAAGACCCGACGCCGGGCTTCTTCATCCTTTCGGACCACGGGTTCACGAGCGTTAAACAGGAGTTCTACCTCAACGCGTGGCTCAAGAAGGAGGGCTTCCTTCGACTGGAGAAGGACGATGCCGACATGATCGAGGCGATCTCCGAAGGCTCCCGAGCTTTCGCGCTCGACCCCTCGCGCATCTATCTCAACCTCGTCGGGAAATATCCAAAGGGCTGCGTCAAACCCGAAGACGTCCGTCCCATAACCGCCGACATAAAGGCCGGCCTGAGCGAACTCTCGTTCGACGGCGAGACAGTGGTCGAGAAAGTGTTTGAACGTGCAGAGGCCTACGACGGACCATTTGCCGAGCAGGGCCCCGACCTTGTGGTCGTCTCAAAATACGGCTACGACGTCAAAGGCTCACCAAAGCGCAAGGATCTCTTCGGGAGAACTCCCCTCACGGGGATGCACACCTGGGACGACGCCTTCCTATGGTCGGCTCAACAACCTCCCGAAAACCCTAATATCACCGACGTGGCCCAGATCATCCTGCAATATATGGAGTACTGAGAAGTAATGCGCACGTATCCTCTCCCTTCTCGACCACATCGTAGGGGCTCACGGCGTGCGCCCTCACACGCCAATCGCTCCTCAATCCACACTCTGGCTGCTCTCACTCTCGCCCTCGTCGCAGTGGCATTGCTTCCCGCCCAGGCCCACGCCTACATCGGGCCCGGGGCCGGATTCGCCTTCCTGACGTCGTTTTTCGTCGTCTTCCTGGCAATCTTTCTCGCATTCTTTTCCATCCTTGCATGGCCCATCCGTTATATCTTCCGAGGTCTTCGAAGCAAGAAAGCCTATGGCAAGAGCCTCGCAAACCGAATGGTCATAATGGGCCTCGACGGTCTCGACCCCAACCTCGTGGACACATTCATCTCGGAGGGCAAGCTGCCCAACTTCGCCAGATTGAAAGAAACAGGAACCTACAGCCGACTCAACACCACCTGCCCTCCCATCTCGCCGGTCGCATGGTCTTCCTTCATGACTGGCGCTAACCCCGGCCGCCACAATATCTACGATTTCCTGGCGCGCGACAAGAAGACCTATCTGCCCGACCTCTCCTCCGCGCACATAGGAAAGGCATCAAAAACACTTTCGCTCGGAAAATACGCGGTCCCGCTCGGAAAACCCGACATCCGGCTCCTGCGCAAGAGCAAGCCGTTCTGGACCATCCTTGGCGAGCACGGCCTCTTTTCCTCGGTCATCAGGGTCCCCATCACGTTCCCGCCCGAGAAGTTCAGGGGAGTGCTGCTCTCCGCAATGTGCGTGCCCGACCTGCATGGCACCCAGGGTTCATTTACCCACTACACCACCCGCGAAAGAAGCGAGGGCCACTACACCGGTGGAACCGAAATCCGCGTCCAGCGCAACGGCAGCCGCATCTCCTCACATATAAACGGACCCGAAAACACGATGCTCAAGAACCCCGTCACGATGAAAATCCCGTTCGAGGTCGCGCTCAACGGCGCCGATGCCGCCGAGCTTCGACTCGACGGTCAAACAGTCCCCCTTCGTAAGGGCGAATACTCCGACTGGCTCCCGCTCTCGTTCAAGGCAGCGCCAGGCGTGAAGGTCAAGGGCATATGCCGGTTGCTCCTCAAGGAGACCGACCCCCACTTCGAGATGTATATGACCCCCATCAACATAGACCCGGCCAAACCCGCGCTGCCGATCTCGCACCCGTTCATCTATTCCATCTACCTCTCAAAACTGTTTGGCCGCTACGCCACCCTCGGCCTGGCCGAAGACACATGGGCCATCAATGAGCGCATCATCGAGGAGGCCGCCTTCGAAAAACAGTGCTACCTCATCCAGCAGGAACGCGAAAAGATGTTCTTCGACGCGCTCCAAAAAACGCGGCGAGGCCTGTGCGTCTGCGTGTTCGACATTACCGACAGAATCCAGCACCTGTTCTGGCGTTACCTCGACCACAAGCACCCCGCCAACCGCGACAAGGACACCGAACGCTTCAAGGGCGCCATCGAAAACCTCTACGTCGAGATGGACAAACTTGTCGGACGCGCACTCGACAAACTCGGCGACAACGACGTGCTCATCATCATGTCCGACCACGGCTTCAACTCGTTCCGGCGCGGCGTCAACCTCAACTCCTGGCTCCACAAGAACGGCTACCTCCGCCTCACCGACGGCCAGCCGGGCGGCGAATGGTTCAAGAACGTAGATTGGGCCAACACAAAGGCCTTCGCGCTCGGGCTTGGTGGGCTCTACCTCAACCTCAAGGGCCGTGAGGCGCGCGGCGTCGTCGAGCCCGGCGAGCAAGCCCGCCAACTGAAGGACGAACTCATACGCAAACTCGCCGGCTTGAAGGACGAACAAACCGGCGAGGTCGCCATCCTCAATATATACGACAGCGAGAAGACATACGCAGGACCTTACCAGGACAACGCGCCCGACCTCATCATCGGATACAACTCGGGCTACCGCGCCTCCTGGGAGTCCGTTACCGGCACGGTTACCGCAGCCGTCTTCGACGACAACACGAAAAGCTGGAGTGGCGACCACTGCATCGATCCCGCCCTCGTGCCCGGCGTCTTCTTCTCCAATTGGAAACTGCGCGCCCGCGACATCCACATAACCGACATCGCGCCGACCGCGCTCGAAATCTTCGGAGTCGAACCGCCCGCCTACATGGACGGCAGATCGCTCCTGAAGAAGGAACAGAGGGGCGTGTTAGAGGGGTCAGGTCTACACATTTGACAACAACATGTTAGGGGTCAGGGGCGGTTCAACCGCCTCGAGGGGGTAAACGTGGCAAGGGACACTCATTGTGATTTTCGGTACGTCTCTCGACGCGAATTCTTGAAGACCGCAGCTATCGGAACCGTGGGCGCCGCGCTAGGCTCACATTTCGGCTGCTCTTCCGACGCCGCCCCCTCCAAGAAAGTCATAGTCCTCGGCATCGACGGCATGGACCCCAACATCCTCGACAAACTGATCGCCGACGGCAGAATGCCCAACTTCGCCCGCCTCGCTCGCGAAGGCTCGTACCTGCGACTCGGCACAAGCATACCGCCGCAGAGCCCCGTCGCCTGGTCCGACTTCATCACAGGTACCGACGCCGGTAAACACGGCATCTACGACTTCATCCATCGCGAGCCCGACAGCTACATGCCCTATCTCTCAACCAGCAAGGCGCTGCCACCCTCAAAGACCATTTCACTCGGTGACTGGGTGATCCCGCTCTCCAGCGGCAAGACCGTCCTGCTCCGCCGCGAACGGGCCTTCTGGCAGATTCTCGAAGAACACGGCGTCCCCACTCAGGTGATCAAGATGCCCGCCAATTTCCCGCCTGCCGAAAGCCCAGGCATCTCGCTCTCTGACATGGGCACGCCCGATATCCTCGGCACCTACGGCACGTTCTCCTTCTTTACCGACAATCCCCTCAAGTTCGACGAAGACGAAATCTCCGGTGGAAAGCTCTACCCGGTGGACGTGTACGACGGCGTGGTCAAGGCTCATCTGGTCGGCCCCGAAAACAGCTTCCAAAAAGACGAACCCAGGCTGAAGGTCCCTTTCACCGTGTACGCCGACTCTGAAAACGGTATCGCAAAGGTAGTCGTACAGGACCAGGAAATCCTCCTGAAAGTCGGCCAATGGAGCGAGTGGACCCACATCAAGTTCACCGCTGTGCCATACCTCGTGCACGTCAGCGGAATATGCCGTTTCTATCTGAAGGAGGTCAACCCCGACTTCGGCCTCTATGTCTCCCCCATCAACATCGACCCGCTCGACCCCGCGATGCCCATTTCCACGCCCGACGATTTTTGCGTCGACCTCGCCCATGAGATCGGATGCTTCTATACCCAGGGGCTGCCCGAGGACACCAAGGCGCTCTCATCCGACGTGCTCGAGGTCAAGGACTACCTCGGACAGGCCAATATCGTCCTGCAGGAACGCCTCAAGATGTTCGACCACATTTTCGGCCGATTCGACTCGGGCCTGCTGTTCTTCTACTTCGGCAGCCTCGACCAGAATTCCCACATGCTCTGGTGGCTCATTGACCCGAAGCACCCGCTCTACAACGCCAACCTCGCCGCCGAGTACGGCGACACACTCTATCGCTTCTACGAGGAAATGGACAAGGTGCTCGGGAAAACGCTCGGCCGCGTCGACGCCCAAACCACACTCATCGTAATATCCGACCACGGCTTCGCCCCCTTTTATCGCGGGTTCAACCTCAATACATGGCTCCGCGACAACGGCTACACTACCCTCACCAACGACGAAGAGGGCGAGTTCTACTCGAATGTTAACTGGTACCGAACCAAGGCCTACGCACTCGGCCTGAACGGACTCTACATCAACCTTGAGGGCCGCGAAAGCATGGGGCCTGTGCCGGCCTCACAAAAAGACAAGCTCCTCGATGAGATATCCCAAAAACTGCTGCAGGTGCGCGACCCCGAAAACGGCGAACAGGTCATACTCCGCGTCTACAAGAGCAAGGACATATTCACGAATCCCGACGAGCGCACTGCCCCCGACGCCATCGTCGGGTACAACCGCGGCTACCGGGTCTCCTGGGAATCAGCCAGCGGGTCGTACCCGGATGGGCTGGTATCTGATAACAAGAACAAATGGAGCGGCGACCATTGCGCCGCCGCAGAGATCACACCGGGCGTGTTCCTCTCCAACCGAAAGGCGAACATCGGCGACCCGCGCCTGCGCGACATCACGCCCACTATCCTGAAAGAATTCGGAATCGAACCGCCGGGCGCCATGACCGGCAGACCAGTGTTTTGAAAATGTAGGGGCGCGATTCATCGCGCCCTTTGAAGGCGAAAAGGGAAGCGGATCCCGTAAACACTGAATCCCAAACCATTTGGAGGCTCCAATGTTCGGCCCAAAAATCAAACTCGACAAGGAACTCCTGAAAAAAGTCAAACGCTTCTCCGACCTCGCAGGCTACTCCTCGGTCGAGGAATTCATCACCCACGTGCTCGAAAAGGAAATCGAGCGCCTCGATGAATCCGACTCCGAAGACGAAATCAAAAAAAAGCTGAAAGGATTAGGATATATTTCGTGAAGGGCCTTTTCGCAACACGCACCACG
>CAZEBC010000063.1:0-18998 GCA_964510165.1 uncultured bacterium | reverse complement strand
CTCGGGCTGATACTTGGGCGGTCCCCCAAAGCGGCCACGATGAGATTTGTCAATTTCATCTTTTCCGACACGGGGTCGCATATTTTAGAGAATTCCGGGTATGTCCCGCAACGATACGAGATCGTGATCGGCATAGTGCCCGAGCAGAACGTGATGGTTCAAAACCAGAGATACCAGCCACTTGTGGAGTATCTGTCGCGTCGCCTTGGGGAAAGGTTCTCCGTGAAGCTGAAGCTTTTCTCCACATATATCGAAGCCTGTCGCGCGTTGACCGATGGTGACATAAACGCGGCGTTTCTTGGCAGCTTTGCATATGCCACGGTCCACAACTATGTGGACGTATTGGCCAGGCCTGATTATAACGGTCTTTCCGCGTATCGGGGAATCATCTTTGTTCGCGCGGACAGCGGCATTGAGGACATTGATGACATGAAAGGGAAACGGCTCGTGATGGGGGGGCGGACGACTACCGCCGGGTACGTGTTCCCCCTTTATTATTTCAAGAGACATGGGATAAATGACTACCGGGATCATTTCTCCGAAGCGGCCTTTGTCGACACGCATGAGGATGCAATCCTTGCGGTGCTTCATAACAAGGCGGACGTGGGCGCGGCCAAGGACCTCATATACCTCATGCTCGCCAATGAGAATCCGGCCTTGAAGTCAAGCCTCAGGATTCTGGCGCAATCGCCTCCCGTGCCCTCCAACGCATTTGTCGTGAGGAAGAGCTTGAGTCTCCCGTGTTTCGACTGTCACCATGGAAGGGCCGCGCGGGCCGAATCGTCTTATGAACCGCCATCTCCCGGTTTTAACATCGGTTCGACGATACTGCAGTTCTTGCTTGACATGCCGCTGCAGTCCGACGGCAAGGAAGCGCTTGCCGCGTTGGGCAATGCCAGGCAGTTCCTTCCCACGCATGACTCCGACTACGCCGAGCTCTACAAGATGCTGGGCGAAATCGGCGTGAAACCCGAAGACCTCCTTGCCGACAGTAAGGAGGGAAGCTCTTGACAATGGCCGGTCTCGTTACCTCCTGGAAACGCTTCCTCGCGCGCGCAAACAAGATTCAGAACAAGATATTCATCCCGTTTATCATCGTGATGGTCCTGATCGGCGCCATGACCATCTATGCAATGACTGACCTTGTGTCGGCCAATGTGGAAGCACGGGTCAACGACAAGCTCAAGCAAGATGTCCGGATCATTCAGGAGGTTGTCTCCGACATGGAGACAAGCCTTGCGTTCTACTCGCAGTTCATGGCTGACACCGAAAAGCTGGCGGGACACATTTCTGAAGCCCGCGACAGCCGTCTCATTCTCATTTACTTGCTAGAGTTCCTGAAGGAGAACCAGATTTATTCCAATATTGGCGGAGGCGCTGAAGTGCCCGGTCATGACCCGTCCTTGAGCAGGCTCGGAATGTTGGGCATACGGACAACCGGCGTGGTCTCTTCCCGGGACCGCGGCAGGAGCGGCGTATCCATAGCGGCGGTCGCCCCCATCGAAGGCAGGGCCGGCAGTCGCTCAGTGATAACGGTAGGGAGAGCCATTGACACGGCCTTTCTTCAGGGCTTGCTTCAGAAGACTGGCGCACACAGGATTGAGATTTACTATCGTGGAGAACTTGTCGGGGCCACGGCGGAAGAAAAGGAATGCGAGCCATTTCGCCATGACATAACTTTGGATGTCATGCGCAGGACATTGAACGCCGACACCCCGTACCTGGCGGAGTTCCAGTGTGGCCAGCACTCCGTCAAGATGGCGCTTGTCCCTCTCAGCGTGAGCCACAAGAAGGAGATGCTTGTCGCTGTCTACGAATTGATTGATGACCTTGTCAAGGCCAAGCACAACATCCTGACGACGACCGCAACGGTTGTCGGCTTGATGCTCCTCATTGTCGTGCCCGTCTATGTCATGACCGTCTCCCGCACGGTTCGCCCCATCCGGCTGCTCTCCCAGGCGAGCAAGAAAGTGGCCGAGGGCGACCTTGACCAGTACGTTCCGGTGAAGACCTGGGATGAGGTGGGCGAACTCAGCGATTCGTTCAACAGAATGGTGACCGACCTGAAGAAGTACAGGGAAGAACTCGAGCACTGGAACCAGACGCTCGAAGAGCTCGTGGCCGAGCGAGGCCGTCAGCTCGCGGACGCCCAGGCAAAGCTCATACAATCCACCAAACTGGCGGCGGTTGGAGAACTGGCCGCCGGACTGGCGCACGAATTGAACAACCCTCTCGCCGGAATCTACGCGTTTCTCCAGGTCTTTGCCGAGACGGTTCGTTCACGCGGTCTGAATAACCTGAGCGAAAAAGAGATCAAGGGCTTTCAGGAAAACCTCGTGTACGTCGAGCGCGAAATTCAAAGGTGCAAGTCCATTGTCGGCAGCCTGCTGACGTTCGCCCGCGTATCCGAGAAGCACTTCCGGCCGCTTGACTTGAATGAGGTTGTCCGCGAGACGCTCGGTTTCATGCAGACCAATTTAAGGAAGGGCAAGATTGAAGTCAAGACCGACTTCGCCGAGAACCTGCCCGTTGTCATGGGCGACTCCAACGAGTTGCAGCAGGTGTTTCTTAATATCGTCGTTAATGCGCGCAAGGCGATGCCGGAGGGCGGAACGCTTTATGTGACCACAACCGCCGATGAGGAAAATCGTGCCGTGCGCGTCTCGATGCGCGACACAGGCGAGGGAATCAAGCCGGAACTCATGGATAAGATATTTGACCCATTTTTCACGACCCGAAAGCCGGGAGAGTGCACGGGCCTGGGGCTCTCGATCAGCTACGGCATCATCAAGGACCATAATGGTGAGATACTTGTGAGAAGCGAGGTCGGGGGGGGCGCCACGTTCATTGTGGTTCTGCCGGTCGCGGAGGAGCAACCCGGCCCGCCGACGTGGGTAACCGGTGTCGCGCCTTCAGAAGAACGCGGATGAGAGGAATCGAGGTTAAAGCCTGTAGCGGCGCAGCAATGGAAGCCCTCACCCTGCCCTCTCTCGGTGGGAAAGGGTTGGGGTGGGGGGCAGTACAAGAGGAGGACACGTTCGGGGCATATGCCAAAGCCGAAGATACTGATAGTGGACGACGAACACCTGATACGATGGTCGCTTGAGAAGGACCTGCAAGGAGCCGGTTACGAGACGGAGCAGGCGCCTTCGGGCGAAGAAGCGCTCGCCTCGATGGAGAGGGATGAACCGGACGTGGTCCTGCTTGACCTCAAGATGCCCGGCATCGACGGGTTCCAGGTAATGGAAGAGGCCAAAGCCAGAAACCTTCATCCGCTCTTTATCATCGTGACGGGGATCGGTGACGTGAAGACGGCCGTGAGGGCCGTCAAGACCGGCGCCGTTGATTACATCTGCAAGCCGTTTGAGATCGAAGACGTAAAGCTCCGCATTGAAATGGCGCTCGAGACCGCGCGGATGCGCCGCGAACTGACCACCCTCAAGGACGAACTGGCGGCACAATACGGATTCGACAACATCATCGGCGATTCGGCCGCCATGAAGGAGGTTCTCTCCACCGTCAGGAAAGTCGCGGCGAGCAAGTTCTCCACCGTGCTGCTCCAGGGAGAAAGCGGAACCGGAAAGGACCTGATAGCCCGCACGATCCATTCCTTGAGCGACCGTTCACAGGCCGTGTTCCTCGATATCAACTGCTCGGCGTTTCCCGAAACGTTGCTGGAAAGCGAACTGTTCGGACACGAGAGAGGCGCGTTCACCGGTGCGGCCGTCAGCAAGAAAGGGCTCTTCGAACTCGCCGACGGGGGCACCATCTATCTCGACGAGATTGGCGACATGCCTTTTTCCCTCCAGGGGAAGCTGCTCAAAGCAATCGAGACCAAACGATTCAGGCGCGTGGGCGGGACGTCGGAGATCGGCGTGGATGTCAGAATCATCGCGGCCACTAACAAGAACCTGAAAGTGGAGGTCGAGGCGGGTAGATTTCGAAACGACCTTTTCTACCGACTGCAGGTGATCCCACTCCATCTGCCGCCGCTCAGGGAGCATGCTGAAGATATCCCGAAACTCGCGCGATTCTTCATCGAAAAGTTCAGCGTCGAATTCAAGAAACCCATGAAAGGCGTATCGCCGGACGCGATGGAACTGCTCAGGCGCTATCCGTGGCCGGGCAACGTGCGCGAACTTAGAAACATGATCGAGCGGATTCTCATTCTCGAGACCGGAGAGGTCATCGAGGCCGATGACCTGCCCCCCGAGATCATCACCTACATCGGCAGTGAACGCAAGCCCAGTTTCTCCGGCGAGTTCCCTTCCGCCGGGCTTTCTCTCGAGGAAGTTGAGAAAGAGCTCATTCAAAAGGCGCTTGTCATGGCGGATGGAAACCAGACCCGCGCCGCCGAATTGCTCGGCATATCGAGGGATACGCTTCGCTACCGCCTCCAGAAGTTCGGCCTGAAACAATAGCCGATCTCGGCACTACAAACCAAGGTTGCGGCTTCTTTCTGCCCATTCGGATTCCTTGACATTTGCAGGGGCTGTTTATAAGATTAGGGGATAAGCACGAGGGAAGGCGCAGCGCAATATAGTCGCAACCATGACTGTCTGCAGGGGCGTCACGCCTCGGCGTGACTGCGCCCGTGTCACTTACACGGGAGGCCACTGAGTATCGGCACGCGAATCCAAGAAACCAACGGTTACCAATACAAGCAAGCATGAATCCGGCTCAACACATAGATTACTCTTTCCCTTCCGAGGTGGAACGCGTGTTTGAGGCGTTCGAGCGAGAGGGCATACGTATCTACCTTGTCGGGGGACCTGTGCGCGAAATCCTTCGCGGGTGCGCCGAGGGCCTGAACGATTTCGATTTTGCGACCCCGACTTCCGCCGAGCAGACCGCCAGGATATTGCGCAAGGCCGGCATACGGCCAATACCCATCGGCGTGGAGTTCGGGACGGTCGGCGCCATGCTCGACGGGCTGAGGGTTGACATCACTACCTTTCGGCGAGAGGAGGAGTATAAGCCGCATTCTCGCCACCCGGACGTCGATTTCGGCGGGACGATCGAGGAGGACTTGCGGCGGCGCGATTTCTGCATGAACGCCATCGCGATGACGCGCTCATATGAGATCATTGACCCGTTCGACGGTCTCAGAGACATCAAGAACAAACACATATCCACCCCCGGCGACCCGGAACGGATATTCAGCGATGACCCGCTTCGTCTCTTGAGGGCGGCCCGGTTTGTCTCGCAACTTGGCTATGTTGTTGTGCCCTCCGTGAAGAAGGTGGCACGCGCGATGGCGTTCCTGATAACGTCGGTCTCGCGCGAACGCTGGAAAATGGAGATGGACAAGCTGCTGATGGGCGACTACGTCCACAAAGGCCTTGACTACCTTTATGAGGGCAACCTCCTGACGTTCATGATGCCCGAATTGACCGTCCTGAAGGGCTTCGATCAGACCGATGAGTACCACCATAAGGACGTGTGGGAGCACACCAAGCGCGCGCTGAAGGCGGCGGCCAAACAGATCGACGTCAGATGGGCGGTGCTTCTGCACGACATCGGCAAGCCCTACACCCACTCGATCGAGGACGGCCATGTGCATTTCTATCATCATGAGACCGTCGGTGAAACGCTTGCCCGAAGCATCATGTTTCGTCTTAAGTTCTCGAATGAGCAGCGAAAGAAGATATCTTCTCTTATTCTGAACCATATGCGGCCGAACATGTACGACGACAGTTGGAGCGATTCGGCGGTGCGACGTCTCTCTCGTGACCTGCGCGGAAACGTGTTTGACCTTATAGACGTGTCGCGGGCCGACATTACCTCAATGAGGCCTGAGACCGTTCGCCGGGGACTCGCGCGACTGGACAAGTTGAGAAAACGCGTCGAGGAAGTCCTCGAGGAAGACACGCGCCAGCCGCCGCTTCCGAAGGGCTTGGGAACCGCGATCATGGAGCGCTTCGGTATCGAGGAAGGGCCGGAGGTCGGGGCCTGCATGAAGCTTCTGAACAAGGCCATAGACGAGGACGCCCTCGAGCCGGGCAGAGAGTACGAGTACTATCTGAATTATCTGGAACAGATGAAGCAATAGGGAAGGCGTTATTCGGGGACACCATGCCGCATGGTGTCCCCAATTTAACTTGATGAGGCGCATCAATGAAACTGGGAATCATGGGCGGCACGTTCGATCCGATTCACATCGGGCACTTGATTATCGCCGAGGAGGCGCGCTGGCAGTGCGGGCTTGATACCGTTTTGTTTATCGTAACCCTGCATCCCCCGCACAAGAAGGCGCCAGAAGCCAGGGCAGAGGACAGGTTCAGAATGGTTGAAATGGCGACTGGGGCGATCTCGGGTTTCCGACCCTCGCGCATCGAGATTGAACGCGGCGGCAACTCCTACACGGCCGAAACGCTGAAGGAACTGAGACGAGTCCACCCGGACGCCGCCATGCATCTCATTGTCGGCTCGGACTCGGTGATTGATTTTTCAGATTGGAGAAACCCCGAGGCGGTCATAGAAATGGCAGAAATCGTGGTCGCCCCCCGGCCGGGGTTTGACCTTGCCCAGATGGAGCCCCGGTTGCGGGGCAAAGCTCGTGTGCTCGACGCCCCGATGGTGTCGCTCTCCTCGACCATGCTCCGCGAACGGCTCCACAACGGGAAGCCAATCCGATTTCTTGTGCCGGAACCGGTCGAGCGGTACATTCGCGAACACGGGCTCTATTCGAAATGAGCGATCTTGTATGCAAAAAGAAAAACTGACGCCGCGCGAATACTCCAGGAAAGCGCTCGAACACATAAAGAAGAAACTGAGCGGGGGGCTGCTCGAACATATTCTCGGAAGCGCCAGGATGGCGCGAAACCTGGCCGTTAAGTTCGGCGTGGACGCCGATAAGGTGTCCACCGCCGCATACCTGCACGACCTCGCCAAAGACATCTCGCGCGACGAGCAAGTCGCTCTCGCCAGAAAAATGGGGATGTCGGACGCGGAGATCAATTCATATCCTCCTGCCGTGCTTCACGGCCCCTTGAGCGCCATGATCGCGATGAAGGAGCTTGGGATCGACGACGCGGAGGTGCTCCAGGCCATCACGGCGCACAGCTCCGGTTGCGCCGGAATGGGCGACGTCGCAAAAGTAGTCTTTGTTTCGGACTATATCGAGGACACTCGCGATTTCCCGGGGGCCCTCCAGTTGAGGGGCCGTCAGTACAAGAATCTGGATCAGGCCGTCCTCGCCGTTCTCCAGAATAAGCTCCGCCACCTCATCGCTCAGAAAAGATTCGTGGACCCTCGCGCGCTGGCGTGCTGGAACGAGTTGGTGGGAAAGCAATCGTCATAAGGGATCACGGCCTTTGTAGGGGCGGACGGCGTGCGCCCTCGGGGTGCTAAAAGTCGCGATACCGGCCATTTGAGGACACAATGAAAGCCTACCGCAAAGAACTCTGGTTCAACGTGCCTGCCAGGCGCGCGTTCATCAACATCACTCCTCAGATTGAGGAATGCCTTCGCGAGAGCGGCGTCAAAGAGGGCATTCTGCTTTGCAACGCAATGCACATCACCGCGTCGGTCTTCATCAATGACGACGAGGCGGGACTCCACCACGACCTTGATGTGTGGCTCGAAAAGCTGGCCCCGCATGAACCGGTTTCTCAATATCGCCATAACGTCGGCGAGGACAATGCCGACGCCCACCTGAAGCGGTCCGTGATGGGACGCGAGGTGGTCGTCGCCGTCACCGGCGGCGCGCTCGATTTCGGCCCGTGGGAACAGATCTTCTACGGCGAATTCGACGGGAGGCGCCGAAAACGAGTCCTGGTCAAGATCATCGGGGAATGAGTCTCTCCCGCTCCGAGGAGGAGCGGTGAAACCTTGAATCGTTCACTCAAGGACGCGGAGGAAATTCTTGTGGGCGATCAAGCGGATGTCATCGTGGGAGAAGCCGGCCTTTTGAAACGCCTTCACCAATGCGCCCATCTTCCCGATATGTTCCAGCCCCTTTGGCGGATTCGGTATCCCATCGTAATCCGAGCCGATCGCGAGAGTCCTCACGCCGCCGATTTCGGCAATGTGAGACGCATGTCGGACAACGTCGTTGATTGTCGCTTCCTCAGAGTCATTCAAGAAGCCGCTGCAGAAGTTGAGTCCGATGAAGCCGCCGCGTTCGGATATCGCCTTTATCTGGCTGTCCGTCAGATTTCGCGGAGAACCGCAGATGCTCTTCGCATTCGAATGAGTGGCCACGACAGGGCCGTCGGTCGCCTCCAGTACTTGCCAGAAGGTCTTCTCGCTCAGGTGGGAGACGTCCGCGATCATTCCAAGGCGCTGCATCTCACGAAGGACCTCACGCCCAAACCCGGTGAGCCCGCGCCTGCCGTTTGACCGCCCAACGCCGTCTCCCAGCAGGTTGCGGTGGTTCCACGTCAAACTCATAAGGCGTACGCCGAGCCTGTGAAAATTGCGCAGATTGGAAAGGTCGTCTCCGATTGCGATGCCGTTCTCTATTGCCAGGATCACGGCGATCTTGCCTCGCTCACGAGCTCGTGAAATGCTCTTTGCATCGGTCGCCAACTCGAGCCAGTCGGAGTTCTCATGGGCAATCGCGTAAGCCAGGTCTATCATCTTCAACGTCCGGAGCGGCGGAGGTAGGAGACGGTCATGTTTTTCGGTGAATAAAGCCAGCACCACGGCGCCGACGCCGCTTGCCCGCAGTCTGGCCGCCGTCACGTGTGAGGCGCGCGGTATGTGAGCGAGTCTGCTCCATCCGAATTTAAGCATTTTGGAGAGCGTATCAACGTGGGCGTCACAGAAAAAAAGCTCGTTCCGCGAGTCCGTAGCATTCACTCTCGCAATTTTATTGCGTTTTAGCTGTAGGGGCGGTTCGCGGACCGCTTCTACAGAATCCGTACTATTCACCTTGGAAATCATGAATTTCTGTCGCGCCTGTCCCCCTCACCCCAACCCTCTCCCGCTGGGAGATGGCAGGGTGAGGGGCTTTGGTTGGCTTCTATGCTGCGTCGTGAAATCCGTGGTTGTTTTCCGGCTCACGCGCCGGTCTTCTCCCGTACAAATCGTTCGAACCGATCCAGGTATTCTTTTCCGCCCACGAGATAGGTATCGTTGTGGTGTGCTCCGCGAATCGTATAGAAATCCTTTTCAGGCTTTGCCGCTTCATACAGGCGTTGCCCGAGCTCATAAGGAACGATTTCGTCCTTGTCCCCATGGATGAACAGGACGGGCGCCCGAACCGTGGCAATCCGTCCGATCGAATCAAACTTGTTCCTGAACGAGCCAAGTCCCGGAACAATCGGATAATGCGCCCGCGCCATATCAGTCAGGTTGGTCATGGCTGACTCGAGTATAACGCCCGCGCATTCATTGCGGGAGGCGACATAGACCGCGACCGTCGTGCCCAGTGAGCGTCCGAAGATGATGAGTCTGTCGGCCTGGACGCCCGCCGAGATAAGGTAATCATATGAAGCCTGTCCATCGAGATAGATGCCCTTTTCCGACGGCGATCCCTCGCTTTTTCCGTAGCCGCGATAGTCGACCATGAAGAGCGAAAGCCCGCGATCATACAGCAGCCTCGCGTTTTCCGATCTGTCTCCGATATTACCCGCGTTTCCGTGGAACCACAGAACTATCGGCGAGCCTGCCGCGGACCGGATGAGCCATGCGTTCAGCGTCACTCCGTCCGAGGTCGTAAAATAGACGTCCTCGTATTCCATCCCCAGGTCGCGCGGCGTGCAAGCAAGTGGTCTGGCCGGGAAAAAGACGAAGTTGCGCTCGATGAAGTTCTCAAGCATGGCCTTACCCGCCAGTACGGCCGCTCCAACCAGACCGACAGGGAGCAATGCCGCCATGCGCCTGCGAGAGCGCATATCCATCTGTCTCGCCTGCATCCATTCGTATCAATGTGGCCATCGAATCATCATGCCCCGTTCGTCATCGCTGGCGCGTTTCCGGCGGCGTCACCTGCCGCGCCTTCGGTTTTCTGTGGCTGAACGGGCCCGCGCTTGACCAGCGCAATGTATTTCGGGTCATTGCGAATGTTGTCGAGGTCCTGATCCTTCCGCATGTGGTCGAAGTCGGAGAATCCGTTGTCAATGGCTCTCTCAAGCCATTTTAGCGCAGGTGTGGTCTTGCCCTGTATCGAGTAGACGCAGGCAATGTTATACATGGAATTGTAGTCCGAGGGCTCCAGGTCCACAGCGGTCTTGAGCTCGTCAAGCGCATGGATATACAACTTCTGCTGGAAATAGCACATTCCAAGCATGGCATGGCCGTAAGGATTTTTCGGAACCAGCTTCGTCATTTTTTCCAAGGCCTCCGTCGCCGCCACGTAGTCTTCCTTTTCGTAATGGACCCGGCCGGACAGAAACAACGAATTGGCGTCGTTGGGGTTCAAGTCCAGGGCTTTCTTTATGTAATCCTCTGCGATCTTTATGTTTTTCTCTTCCAACGCGACCGCGCCGAGTATGTAGAAATTTCCCGCGAGCCGTGGTGAAAGGGAGATAGATTTATGGGCCGCCTGTCGGGCGCCCTCGAAATCGCCCGCGTGGAGTTTGATGATCCCGAGATGGAAATAAGCCTCCGCGCGCTCCGGGGCAATCTCAATCATTCTATTGATAACCTTTTCCGCTTCTTCATAATTCCCGGCGGCAAGATGGAACTTGCCGAGGTTCTGCACCGCCACTATGCTGTTTGGCTGGATTGCCAACGCCTTCTCCGTCTGCTGTATCGCCCCTTGCAGATTGCCCTCCCGCATCAGTCTTTGGGCAAGCGCCAGGTGGTAGAACGCCTGCCCCTTCGGCAACAGGACGAGACTGAGCAGAAGCACCATGAAAGCAACAAGAGCAACGCCAATCGAAATATAGTGCAGCCTCCGACCAGCCACCTGGATGCCTCCCCCTCTATGCTCGAATTCCTTCAATCTCCAGCAACGCCCTCTTGAGATCGAGGGCCCTCAGCCCGCCTGCAAAACCTCGCAGTTCGCCCGATGAGCCGAGTACTCGGTGGCACGGAACGATTATCGGTACGGGATTGCGCGCCATCACCTGGCCGGCCGCGCGGGACGCGCCGGGGCTGCCGGCCTGCTGCGCCAGCCAACCGTAGGTGCGTGTCTGACCATACGGAATTGCCGCGGTCTTCAGGAGCACTTTCCTTTGAAAATCGGTGCATTGAGAGAAATCGGCGGAAAAACTGAAGCGTCTTCGGGTTCCCTCGAAATACTCGCGGAGTTCGGAAACGAGCAACTTCGTTGCATTGACGGACCGGCGGAGCGGCCGTTCCCATTTCAAAGAAATCTCCCACAGAAACTCCTGCTCGTCCCGCGAGGTGAAGCTGAGCGCTATCACCTTCTTGTCGTCCAGCGCCACATAAATCAACCCGATGGGCGACATGAACGAATTGTGGAAGATCGGCGCCGCGCTGGCTATTGGAGTTCTGTCGTTTCTCATATTCTCATATTAGCCACAATCCCGGGATAAGTCAACGACTGGCAATCGCAGCCCCGGGGCTGGCCGCATCGCGATTTGCTTTGACTGGGGGAATGGCCTCTGTTAGAATAGTGGCCACGCCCCTTCCAGTAGTGAGAAGCAGGAGAAAGCCGTAGGGTTGAACTGCCGGTTCGCCCGAGACGGCAGCCGTCGCTGAATCAAGATTTACGAGGACCTTTAAGAAGCTCAATAAGAGCAGTATCGCAGAACCGAAAGGAGGAGTCAGGAGATGGGAAGAAAGGTTGGAATCGTAGGGGCAGCCGTTACCCCGTTCAAGGGGCGCTGGTTGGAAAAGACCTATTATGCGCTCGCACAAGACGCGACTCGCGATGCCCTTAAGGATGCCGGTATCCCGGTGAGTGAGGTGGAAGCGGTCGTCTACGGGATATATAACGACATCTTCCAGCGGACCTGCATACCTGAGCACGCGCTTCAGGGTCTCATCGGGATGCAGAACAAGTTCGGCATCCGCGTGAGCAACGGCGGCGCCACCGGCGCCTATGCGCTTTCCGCCGCCCACGCTTATGTGGCCGCGGGCCGCTACGACGTCATGCTCGTCCTTGGCGTGGAGAAGTCCACCGACTGCTTCGATTTCATGTCGATGTCAGCCACTCCCGAAGTTATCAAGACCATCGGATGGTCCGGCGACAGCTTCTTCGAGCAGCCCATCGGCTGGACCGCCTCCGATTCTTACGCCGAAGTCGTCCTCGCCTATATGGACACCCATCCGAACGACCTGAAACCGGGAGTGACCGCCCAGATTTCCGCCCTCCTGAGCCAGCAGGTGAAGACCAACGAGTTCGCTCAGAGGCAGCATGACCAGGTCACGCCCGAAGAAGTCCTGAATTCGCGGGTCGTCGTGCACCCGTTCAAGCAGCTCGAAATCTGCGTTTATTCCGAGGGCGCGGCGGCAATGATCATTGCCGAAGAGGAAAAGGCCAAGGCAATCGCGCGCAATATGGGCGTGCCCGTAGTCTGGATAACCGGTGTCGGCGAGTCCAATGAGCATTCGTTCGCCGGAAAAGGCCAGAAGGTGATGGACCGCATCATGTCCGACCACATTGCCGCAAAAATGGCTTACAAGATGGCAGGCATCACCAACCCGCTGGAGGAAATACAGGTACTCGAGGTGCATGATGCCTTTGTCCACCAGCTCGAGATAACGCTCGGCGAAATGGGTTTTGTTCCGCTCGGACGCTGCGACTCCCTGGTAGAGGACGGCATCATGATGCCCGGGGGAAAAATCGTCGTCAACCCGTCCGGCGGCCTCATATATTGCGGGCATGCCGTCGGCGCCAGCAATATCATGTCCGCTTGGTCGGCCCGAAAGGAACTGATAAAGCGGGGGCTCAAGCGGGCGGCGGTCCATGGAACCGGCAGCACGGTTGCGCAGTACGGCGTTGCTTTCGTGCTCGAAAACGAAGCCGCGTAAGAGGAGGCGAGCGATAATGGCGAAAAAAGTGCAAAAAGTGATTCCTGATGCGGCGATTCCGCCCGTGGGCGGACGAACCCTCAAGGGAGACGATGGCAGAGAATACCTCGAGTTGAATGATGCGATGTTCACCTTTTACCGGCGAACCATGGGAGAACTTACGCCCTTTTTCCTCGCCTTGCGTGACGAAAAGAAGATTGTTGGCGCCAAATGCACCAAGTGCGGCATCGTGCGAGTCCCGCCCATGGCGTGGTGTTGCCCCGACTGCGATTTCGCGCCGATGACCGAAGTCGAAGTCGCCACTACCGGCAAGATGCTCTTCACGCCGCCCATCACCTACTTCGCGAACAGCCTGTTCCAGGAGCAGGTTCCCTTCGGGCGTGGAAGAGTGGTGCTCGACGGCGCGGATACGGCGCTCTCCGTAAACCTCTATACGACCACCGGCATTCTCGTGCCGGGCATCTTCAAGAAGGACACTGAGGTGAAGCTCGTGTTCCGCGACAAACGCATCGGTCGTATTACCGATATTTTCGGGCTTCCCGCAGCCGAGCTCAGCAAGCAGCAGCTTGATAAGAAGGCGCTGATGGAAAGCGAAATCGACTGGGAGGCCGCAGTCGAGCCGAAACTGCCCGCCGCCACCGACAAAGCTGCGGCCCGGTTCGAGAAGGTGTTCCAGAAGACGAAGGCGGTGGTCGCCGAACTGAATGCCTGCGAACGCGCCAAACAGGATATCGAGGGTTGGAAACGAACAATCCTCGTTAAGTCGCCCGGCGGCAAGTACGTCCTCACGATTGCCGATGGCGACCTGTCCGTCAAGAAAGGCGGCACCGCAAAGCAGGATTTCGTGATGGTCTCGCGCGACCCTGAGACGATTCTGAAAGGCCTCGCCTATGAAGGCTCGCTGACCGAGGCCATCATGAAGGCGCAACTCTGGATCAGCAAGAACATCGAGTTCATGACCGTCTTCAAGCTCGAGCGCATGGCCCGGTCGCTCGCGCGGTCAAAGAAGTAAGCCGAGGCCGAAAAGAAAGGGGCAAGGAAAACACAGCGCGGGGGTGGCCACGGTTGGCTGCCCCTTCTTTTTCAAGCAGAAATCCATTTGTGTGTGGTTGTAGAGCACGAAATATGTCTCTGTCAGAACTGATCGGCGCGCTCCAATCCTTGAAAAGGAGGAGGGACCAACCATGCCGCTGTTCAAGAATCTGTTCGGAAAGGGATCGGGCGGGAAGAAACAATTGACCGCGCGAGAGGCATACTCGGTTGCTCTTGAATGCCTGAGAGACGCGCACCCTGCCGAGGCCGACAACGCCTGCCTGTGTTGCCTTTACACTTCAGTCTTCGACTCAAATGCGGTGATTCAAGATGATGGCACATGCGAGGCGTGGCATTTTGATTTCTTCCTCACCGGCGTGAGGCGTCTTTATCTGGTGCGCCTCCAAGAAGGGAAAACCCGCACCGCCGAAATCCCGTGGGAGCAAACCGAAAAGCGTCCCATCGAATATGTGGCCGCCACGTATGGTATGCACGCGGAAGAAAGTCCTCGGTTGGAGCCTCCCCGCATCCCGGAAAACTGGCTGGACAGCCCCGCGCTCGTGGCGGCCATTGGCGACGCCGTGAAGCCGTATCGCAGCCACCGTTACGGCGACCTGGCGCCCGTGGCCCTCTGTCTTCCCGCCCAACATCTCCGCTATCTCAAGGAAGAGAAGGCGAGGCGAGAACTCTCGTTTCCTCCCGTGCCGCTCGACTCCTTCGCCGCAATATGCGCGCCCGAGGAACTGTACGATGAGAATTGCTGTCTGGTCTGTCTCCAGGCCGCCACGGGACAAGTTCTGCAAGAGCACGTGTTTCGATTCCCGAACCTGTTCACCTTCGGCTCCTCGATTCACTGGTAAGAGCCAAATTGCTTTTGGGGGCACGTGTGTCCCAGCATGTCGAAAGGGATGCCGTCGAACGACGGTTCGCGAATTTGACCCGTCGCGGCTTTTTCTATAGAATGACCGCATGACTCCGACTCTCCGGGGGTCTTTCCCTCTTGAGAGGATATCCGCATCACAAGAGCCAACTTCCATGATCGGGAAGACGATTTCTCACTATAGGGTCCTCGAAAAGCTCGGTGAGGGCGGCATGGGCGTCGTTTATAAGGCCGAAGACCTCAAGCTCAAGCGCATTGTCGCTCTGAAATTCCTCACGCGCCGGAGTCTGGGCAACGATGAAGAGAAGACCCGATTTCTTTACGAGGCTCAGGCCGCCGCCTCGTTGGACCATCCGAACATTTGCACAACCTATGAAATTGATGATGCCGAGGGTCATACCTTCATCGCGATGGCATACGTCGAAGGACAAACCCTGAGAGATAGGATTGAAAGGGGACCCCTCAGCCTCGAGGAGGCCGTTGATATCATTGCTCAGGTCGCCGAAGGCCTTCGCGAGGCACATGACAAGGGCATTGTTCATCGCGACATCAAGAGCGACAACATCATGATAAGCGGCAGGGGACAGGCCAAGATCATGGACTTCGGCCTCGCCAAGCTGGCCGGTCGCACGCAGCTCACAGCCGCCAACACCATCATGGGCACCATCGAGTACATGTCGCCGGAACAGGCGCGCGGAGAAACCATTGACCACCGCAGCGACATCTGGTCGCTGGGAGTCCTCCTTTATGAGGTGTTGACTGGCCGTGCCCCTTTTGTGGCGACCAATCCCGCCTCTCTTATTCATAAGATCGTCCACGATGAACCCGAGGAAGTGGCGCAAATAACCCCCCGCGTGCCGCCTGGCTTGAGCACGGTCGTGGTGCGCGCACTCGCGAAGGACAGGGAGGAGCGATACGCGAGTGTTTCCGAATTCCTGGATGACATCCGGAATTACCAGACAGTTCCCGAAAGACCGCCAAGCGGGAGCGGAAAGCGCGTTCCGTCGGGAACCGTGGTCCTCTCGAAATCCCCGGCATCATCCCGTATTGACCGTACAATGGTCGCGGCCATCATCATTGCTGGGGTCGGTCTCGTTGTCGCAGCGACGTTCTTCACCCGCAGACTTCAAAGGCCGGCGGTGGCGCCTCCCGACGAAGGGGCCTTCTCTTCAATCGTGGTCCTCCCCTTCGTTGATATGAGTCCCGAGAAAGACCAGGAATACTTCTGCGACGGCCTGGCCGAAGAGATCATCAATGCGCTCAGCCAGATCAGCAGCCTGAGGGTTGTGGCCCGCACGTCCGCCTTTTCGTTCAAAGGCGCGAAGGTTGACGTGCGTGACATCGGCGCCAAATTGAATGTGGACGCCGTGCTCGAAGGCAGCGTCCGGCGAGCGGGCAACCGGCTGCGGATAACCGCACAGCTTGTAAACGTGGCCGACGGCTACCACCTCTGGTCCGAGCGATACGACCGCGACATGGCCGATATCTTCGCTGTCCAGGATGAAATCGCCCTCGCCATAGTCGACCGGCTGAAAATCAAGCTCTTGCGAGACGAGAGCGCCAGATTCGCCTCACAGCAGGCAGTAGATTTTGACGCCTATAACTCCTATCTGCAAGGCCGCTACTTCTGGAACAAGATGACAGAAGACGGTTTCAAGAAGGCAATCCAATATTTCGAGCGGGCGATAGAAAAAGCGCCGAACTATGCCCCTGCCTATACCGGCCTCGCCGATTCATACATGAACCTTCCCCTCTACAGCGCATTCTCGCCGCAAGAGGCCTATCCGAAGGCGAAACAGGCGGTCGTGAAGGCGCTCGAAATCGATGAGACCCTCGCCGAGGCGCACGCCTCACACGCTTGGATCAAGATGAATTATGAATGGGACTGGAAGGGAGCAGAGGACGAATGCAGGCGCGCCATCGAGCTGAACCCCGGCTACGCGGCCGCTCGCCGATGGTATGCATTCGACCTCCTTTTCATGGGGCGATTCGATGAGGCCATCCAACAAATTACGCTCGCACAGGAACTCGACCCGCTCTCGCTTGTCACCAGTAGAACCGTCGGACATATCTATTACTATGCTGGCCAGTATGACAAAGCCCTTGACGCAATACAAGAGACCATCGAGATGGACCCCAACTTCGCGTATGTCCATCTCGACAAAGGGCTTACTTGTCTCGATATGTCGAGGAACAGCGACGCCCTCGCAGAGTTTCAGAAGGAGGAAGCCCTCGCGAAAACGTGGAACCCCGTGGTGGAAACATGGATCGGCATCGCGCACGCCAAGCTGGGCAATGAGGATGAGGCCCGCAAGATTCTCAACGACCTGATCGCCCGCTCGAACAAGGGATACGTACCCCCCTCCGGAATCGCAAGACTTTATATCGCGCTCGGCGAGACAGACCCTGCATTCGAGTGGCTGACCCGTGCGTTCGAAAAACGAGACTTCTTCCTGCGCTACCTTAAGGTGGAACGCACTTTTGACCCCATCCGCTCCGACCCTCGCTGCGCCGATCTTCTGAGGAAGATGGGGTTAGAGCAATAATTCCATATTTGGCCACCCAGCATGGCCATCGAATATGGGAGCATCCCTCTTATAAAGCGCTTGTAGGCGCGCAGCAGGCCGCGCGCCCAGCCAGCGGGTCACTGTCCCAACTTCCATACAACCGGCCCGACCTCCGAATCATACACAATCAGCATCTCAGGCTTGGAAACCGGCCCCGAAAGCTTGACAGGGATTGCCTTCTTTGATGCGACAATAGTCTCCAGAAGGTATTGCGCTCCCTTTCCCCCGAGGCGTGTGTCTGTCACCGTTGGCGCCTTGTTGAATTTGATCGAAAGCGAACTTTCGATCACGCTCTCCTCCACCTTATCCGGCAACCGAACCGTGCCGTTCCCCGAGATACTGTACGTCGTCCCTTCAAGCAGCAATCCCTCTATGACCAGCGTCCCTTTTTCCGCCGACAATTTCGCCACAAACGCCGCTTGATTGGGAGGGAGCATGAGCGCGTCAAGCGTTAAAGGCGGGATGGCCACCTCATTGGCGGTGATTTCCGCTTTCCCGCTCAAGGTCGCTACGCGCCCTCCATCGAACGCCGCCTCGACATCCGCATTACATAGCCCGATTAGTTGGACCGGCAGACCCAGAAAATTGCAAACCTGCGCCAAGTCCATCTGCCGAGCCTCCGCTTCAAAGGCAACGAAGGATTCACTATCCGAACCGCCGCCAGAACGCGCGCCGCTCGCATCCTCGAGCCGCAGTGTTCCCCCGAAAAAATCGGCCCTGACTACTCCCATTTCTCGCGCTAGCGAAAGCAGCGATTCGAGCTTCTCAACGTCGGTCCGACTGTTTAATGACTTCGTATGGCCGTCTTCGTCGGATTTTGTTTGTAAGGTGGTCGTGCTTTGGCGGGACTGGGTCCGTTCCTCTTGCTCCGGCGAAACCCAGTACTGCCCGTTTTCGCGAAAATCATCGTCCACCATCTCTGTCGCCCGCGCCAGCGCAAGCTCCTTCAGTTCCCGCTCCACCGTCTCTGGCGGCCGGTGCTCGATGCGCTCCACCGCTTCCCGCTCCAGCGTAGTTGTTAATCCCCTGTGCCTGAGAGTAATTCGGGCATCCGACTCGCTGATTATGTCGCAGTTGATTTCGCGGCCCGATTTCAAGCTTATGGTGTACGGCGTTACGGCTTCCTCTTCTCGGAGTTGTTCCATAATCTGAGCGCTGCGAAGACGTATTGCCTCCGTACGCGCCTGCTCCCGCTTCTTCCCCGGTGCCTCGGCTTCGCCCGAAGGCCGGGAATCCTCATGTATTCGGATAAATGAACGGCCTTCCGATGCTTGCTTCGCGCTGAGCTTCTCGGGGCCCGGCGCGTTCGGAGCGCTCGCGATTTTCCCTTTGGGTCCATTCGACAACAAGCGAGGAACCACAACGGCAACGATGACCGCCATGGCAAGCACACAAGAAGACCCCACGATGAGTGAAATCTTCCGCTCGCTGGAGAACGATGTTTCCCCGCCCGAGCCGTTCGTTTCAATATCGGCGGTCGGTCCCAGCCGCTCCCATTTCTGCTGATCCAATTCTGCAAGCGAGCGCCCGCAATGCGGACATGTGTGGACGGTTACCTTCACCGCCTGCTCGCAGTAGTAGCAGCGCTTCATCTGTGGATTGATCTCGCTCATCGCCTTAAGAAAAAC
>CAZEBC010000062.1:4653-19361 GCA_964510165.1 uncultured bacterium | reverse complement strand
CGACTTGGTGCACGCCCGGACTTATCTCAACCGCCCTGAACAACGAGTTCGCCCGCAAGATGGGCCGCTCGCTTCCATCCACAAATGCCCTCCAACCCGGGAAATGGCTGTCCGTAAGCACAAGCAGGGAGGGCGTTTCGGCTTCGACCTCGACCACAACGTCATTAATTCCATACTTCCCTATATGAGCCGTGCCCGCGCCGCCGGCGGGCCGTCTCGAGAACGACGGCTTCGCATCTTCAATCACCACCAGCCGTCCGCGTGAAAGCTCATCAAGGTTTGCGCGGATAGCATCGAGGCTCTCTTCTTCGTTGTGCGTTATGACATAGTCCCCCGCAAGATAAACCCGAGGCAGTGCATACCTGTTTTCATAAACCTGAAATGCGGAGATATCGTCCTCGCCTTCATAAACCAGTTGCCAGTCTGCATTTTGGATCGGGCGAGACGTAACGTAGTATCTCAATGAGAGCAACCCGGACAGTTTTGATTCCGAGATGAACTCATCGGGGGTGATGAACCGTAGACCCAAAAATATCTCTTTTCTGTAAAGCTCTTCAAACCTGTCCGGTCCCAGAAGGAAAACCACGTAACTCCTCCATCTATGCAAATTCATCGGATCATAGCTGTTGATGGCATAAAACTTCGCCAAAGTTCCCACGTTTTCGCACACGTGCGGCTTCAACAAGACCCGGTCATAACCCGCTCTTTCCCTGACCCACGCAAAGCGTTCGGAAGCGATGAGTTTAGGGACTTCAGCGCGGTAATGGAATGGAATTGTGGCCTTTGTCTGCGCTCTGTTAAGCACCGCGTCCGCCACCGCCAATAGGAGAAGCAGCCAGAGAGCCGCTTGCCTCGCTTTCCCCGAGATCGCCGTCATGGAAGTCACAACAAAGATGAGGAAAAGAGCCGCGGGCAAATAGATTCCAACGATTCCAAAATGTTGAATGTAGTCCTTGCGGGTCACGAGGCCGACCGCCGCGAAAATCGCCATGAGAAGCACCCCGCGTTTCTTGGCTGTCAATGAATATTGAGAATAATACAAGAACAAGACACCCGCCAGTAGGCCCGGCAAGAGGAACGCGGTCCCGATATATGCCGATCTTTGAGAGAATAACTGCCCGTAATAGGGGAAATACAATACCACCGCGTATCCCCCAATAAGGAAGGCGAAAGCCGTTCCTCGCGTGCCCCAGTCTGTTACCTCGCAAGGGGTCCTCTCGTCAAGCCGCTGCAGCCCGATCGCCACGAGCACAGAGACCATGAAAAGCCCTGCGGGAAGCGCTCTATCAAGAAAACGAAAGGACTTGATGAGTGGTACCGAATTGAACAAACCCATTTTCGCGAAGAACAGATAAAGCAGCACAGTGAGGAAACCCGAGAGCGAAGCCATTGCCACTGCCCTGTATCTCGGAGTTCGGAACGCAAACGGGACAAAAAGCATTGAGAGACCAAAGTATAATCCGCTGTATTCCCCCACGAGGCTGTCTCGTATCCCCGAGAGCGAGAAAGGAAAACCGAGCGGGTCGGTGCCGGGGCCAACGCTGTATCCCATTGACCTAACCGAATGAGCGGATAGCTCCATCGAGGGAAAAAGCTGAACCGCCACAAGCCCAATGGTCAGGAGAAAGGCCAAACAGAACAGCACGAAGCTCCGAAGAAGCTTCTTGGTTTTCTCAGAAGTCCGGGAAAGGAACGCCAGAATGACAAAGTAGGCCGACACCGTCAACGCCATATAGAAAAACGTCTGGGTGACACCCCCGAAGAACGAGAGACTCAAACATAGCGCGAGACCAAGGCTGGTCCGCACCCGCGGACGCTCAACGAGCTTGTGGGTCAGCAAAATGATGAGGGGAAGCCAGCAAAACGTTGATCCCGCAGATAGAAAAAAGTTGGCTCCCAGCGCCTGATACGCGGCGAGCAGCGTCCCCGGCACAACCGCATACCACCCGAGCTTCAGGCGCCTAAGATATAGGATGGTTCCGGTTATATAAATGGAAACATTCAGAAATTGCACGACCAGCATTGCCACCGGTACACCCAGCGGCAGGATCAGAAAATTCAACGGATAAAGAGCTCCCCACAGGGGAACGGCAAAAAACGGAGAGCCCACCGCCTGGTAGGGATTCCACAAAGGGAATGATCCGGACTCGTAACAGCGCTTTAAATAGGTCAGATACGGAAGGTACTGATGATAGAGGTCGCAATGGGGCGCGCTCGGCGTTTTAAGACCATGATAGACATGGGCCAGAAACCCACATATTCCAACCGCAACCAGGACCGCCGTGAGGACGGTCCTCTTATCGATTGGATTGATTCTGGACGCGCGTCCCTTTGCATCGGACATCAATCCAGATTCCATGAAGCGTTGTTCCACCTCTTCGGCGTCAAATCAGTGTCGCAGACAGATGTTTCTCAGGCGATCTTCTTCGGGGCACTCACAAATCGGCCTTTCTCGAGATGGCCACCAGCGAAAGACCAAAGGGCAGTCCGGTCAGCTCCACCAGTCGGCAAAGAGGCAAGAGCACCCTATGTGCCCGCACATGCGTCCTGCTTATGCGTCCCGCACGGAAAATCTTCCCCGTCACGAACCACCCGATCGAACCCAACCGATTGAAATAGAACATCCGTTCTACTTCGAATCCCGATTCCCTGAGTTTCCCCTCCAACTCTTTGCGCCCATATCGTCTGAAGTGACCGAGGTTGCGATCGATATTGCTGTAGAGCAGGCTTGAGGCCGGAACCAGCAGCACCAGCCGTCCTCCGGGCGCGAGGGTTCGATGAAAATTATCCAACGCCTTCCCGTCGTTTTCGACGTGTTCCAGAACATTCAAGCACAGAATGGTGTCGGGCAGAGCGCCGTCAAGTTCTGGAGCGGACTGTTCGATATCGAACGGTATTACCCGTACGTTGGACCTCCGCGCAAACCGTTTTTCCAGTATACTCAGGTGTTCTTTGCTGGCATCCGAAAGAATCAAGTGTTGTTTGTGCGTCAGTCTGCGAGCCATGCTCCCAATTCCCGACCCCACTTCCAGAACGCGCTCGCCAATATGGGCGCTGATCTTTTCGAATATCCAACCACTATATTCATCGAACTGCTCAAGCCGCAGCAACGTTTCCTGAACCACGTTCCGATATCGCCCCCGGCAATACTTCAATATGCACCATACCGCGCGGAACGCATCCTTCAACCCTATCTTCTTGCCTTCCTCATAACTGCGCCCGTAATACGATATCCCCATCTCATAAAAGCGGACGCCAAGCCTCGCCAGTTTCCCAGTTACTTCGGGCTCGAATCCAAATCGGTCCTCCTCTATCTCGATCTGCTTTATCGCCGAGGTCCTGAACATCTTGTAGCAGGTCTCCATGTCGGTCAGGCACAGGTCCGTGAACATGTTCGTGAGCAGCGTTAGGAGACGATTCGCAACGCTGTGCCAGTAGTACAGCACGCGGTGGGGCTGTCCGCCGAGAAATCGCGACCCGTACACCACATCCGCCTTGTCCTCGAGCAGCGGCTGGAGCAGCTTGGGGTATTCCTGAGGGTCATACTCCAGGTCGGCGTCCTGGATGATGACAAACTCGCCCGTTACGTGCCGCAGGCCCTCCCGGATGGCCGCCCCCTTGCCCCGGTTCTTCTCGAACAGCACGATCTTATCAACCAAAGGCTCGATATCGGGATACAAGTTCCGCGTTCCATCCGTCGAGCAATCATCCACGATGATGATTTCCTTGGGCACATCGACCGCCCGAACCTTCTCGACTAGTTCCGGCAGCGTGAGGAATTCATTGTATACCGGGATGACTACCGAGAGTTTCCAGTCCCTATTGTTGTTTCCGTTGTAATTCAACGCCGAGCTTTCTCCCTCAGCATTCAGAACTGCAGGCCCAAACCTCTTGGCACGCGATGGTAGTTTATTATAGTTATCGCCGCTTTCTCGGGTCAAGACCTTCATCACCCGAGCCTGATCGGCCTGCGCTCCATAAACTCCACAATATGCCTTGCGATCTCCTCGCCCTTCTCCTCCTGCAGGAAATGGCCCGCATCCCGGATCGTTATCTCCGGCTCCTCGCTCGCCGACGGTATGTGCGCCCGAAGCAGGAGGTCGCCTCCTCGCGTGATGGGGTCGCCGTCCGAGAACATCACCAGACACGGCTTTGTCCACTTTCCAAATACATCGCGCGCCCTGCGCATCGAGTCGGCCCCCGGATCGTCCGGCCGAATTGGCACCAGCAGCGGCCACGCCTGCGCGCCAGCTTTGTAACGGCGGTCGGGAAACGGCGCCTCATACGCGCGCACGATCTCCGGCGTAAGTCGGTCCGGATCGGCCATCGCCATCTGCATTATCTGACCAATTGGAAGGTCCGGCGTGTTCTCCACATACGTGCGCCACTGCATGAAGCCCTGACTTATCTCGCTCTCGCCTGTCGGCAGACCCGTGTTCATGATCACCAGCCGCGCGAACCGCTCCGGCATCTCGCTCGCCACGCGAAGCCCGATAAGCCCGCCCCAGTCCTGACACACTAGAGTTATCGCGTCAAGCCCAAGCTTTCCAATGAATTCCGCCAACGTGTCGCGGTGCATCTGGAAAGAATACTCGCTCATCTCCGTGAACTTGTCCGACTTGCCAAACCCGATGAAGTCCGGCGCGACCACCCTGTGTTTTTTCGTAAGAATCGGGATCATTTTCCTATAAAGAAACGACCACGACGGCTCACCGTGCAGGCACAGGATCACCTCGCCCGCGCCCTCATCCACATAGTGCACCCTGCATCCCTTGATTTCGACATAACGCGGCTGGAACGGGTAGTCCGGCAACCCCTTAAACCGCTCTTCCGGCGTGCGTATAATGCCCATCGCGCTGTCTCCTTTCCCTGCTTCGCTCACGGATATGATTACCGAAACAAACTATATCTCAACCGGGCGGCATTGTTCAAGTTTTGGACATCAAGCTTTTTCAGCGCCTCTTTGTCTTGGTGGCTCAAGGGCCGGTATATAAGCAATAATCCGCACAATCTTCGGCTTAAGACGCCCGCCCCAATACCAGGCAAGCATCGACATTTGCTTGACAAAGCGGACCGGAAAATGCTAGTATGAACACAAATATGAGGGTTTCACGGCAGAAAGGGCGCCATCGCGGACCATGCGATTCCGGCGCACGCTTGGCCGATTGACCACTGACTGCACATAGAGGGGCAGTGGGGGATACTTCTAATCTGGAAGCTGGCGGGAAATATCGCCTCCTGCTCCTTTGTCGTATCGCAGCTCGCTCCGTGTGTCGCCCGTCTTTTTCTGCCCAACCCCCGATGCAAAGGACTGATTCACGATGCGAATCTTCATCGAAGACATTCCAGAAGAAGGGCTGCACTTGGAGAGCGAGGTGCTCGCTGCCGATATTCATATGGATTTGCCCGGCTACGAACTCACTGAGCCGGTCACCGTCATGGGCGATGCCCTCAAAGCGGGGGAGGATATCACCGTTCACGCTCGACTGAGCGGGAAGGTGAATTGCGAGTGCAGCCGCTGCCTGAAATCGTTCATTATGTCAATAAACCTTGACCTTGACGTCGTGTATGCTCCGGAAGTAGAACGCCCCAAGGACGAGACCGAAATCATTGCGCCCGACCTCAACTTCGCCTTCTACAAGGATGATACCATTGAACTTATCCCCGAGATCAGAGACTTGCTCCTGACGGACATGCCCATTAACCCGATTTGCCGGGAAAGCTGCAAAGGGCTGTGCCCGATGTGCGGGGCCGACCTCAATGAGGATCAATGCTCTTGCGGGCAGGAAGTCGGCGCGTCACCATTTGAGAAACTCAGGGAAATCCGATCGAAACTCAAGGATCGATAGCAATAGCGCCTTTCCTAATGGAGGAACAACATGGCACAACCAAAACGCAGAATCTCACGCACACGAAGGGATAAGCGGCGCGCACATCGAGCGCTGAAGGCTCCGAACGCAATCGAGTGCTCCAATTGCGGCAGGCCCGCCGTCCCGCACAGGGTGTGCCCCGAGTGCGGTTTCTACAAGGGTCGCCAGGTGGTCATGACATCCAAGACCTGATTCCACACGGACTTGTCGAAGGAGCCTCTCATGGGTAAGACCGCGTGGATATTCCCCGGGCAGGGCAGTCAGTACGTAGGAATGGGGAAGACCCTCTACGAAAACGACGGGGATGCCCGCTTCATTTTTGACCGTGCCGAAGACGTGCTTGGCATGCCGTTGCGCCAGATCATCTTTGAAGGGCCTGAAGAAACCCTCAAGCAAACCCAATATGCACAACTCGCCATTTTCATCGTCAGCACAGCCGTATCGAAAGTACTCTCATCCATGGGCCTCGCTCCCGATCTGGTCGCGGGACACAGCCTGGGCGAGTACTCTGCGTTAGTCGCGACCGGAGCGCTCCAGTTCGATAATGCCCTTCGGCTAGTGCGCGACCGCGCCAATTCCATGCAGGAAGCATGCGCCACGAACCCAGGCACGATGTGTGCGATTCTGGGACTGGATGAACAGGCGGTCGCAGAGGCTTGTGCCAGTGTTAAGGACGGAATCGTTGACGTCGCCAATCTCAACGCGCCGGGCCAGGTGGTCATCTCGGGCCAGCCCGAGGCTGTCCGTGTGGCCGCGGATGAGGCCAAGAAGCGCGGCGCAAAGAGAGCGGTGCCGCTTCCAGTGTCCGGCGCTTTTCACTCGCGCTTGATGCGGCCGGCTGCCGAGAGGTTCGGGCCGTCGGTGCGGGCGGCATCTGTGTCACGGCCCGCCAGCGGCTTTTTCCCCAACGTATCTGCCGTCCTTACCGAGGATCCACAGCGGATACGGGACAACCTTCTGGCGCAGGTATGCAGCCCCGTGCGCTGGCAATCCACTATTGAACAGATGCGAAAACTGGGCGCAGACACCTTTATCGAGGTCGGGCCCGGCAATGTGCTGACCGGCCTTCTTAAACGAATAGACGGCTCCGCGGTCGGCCTGACCACTGACGCTCCGGACTCATTCGAGATTATCGCGCGGACGCATTGATGCAACCATCAAAACAACTTGCCGGAAAAGTGGCCATTGTGACAGGCGGCTCAAAGGGGATTGGGCGCGCTATCGCAATGGCTCTTGCAGAGGAAGGCGCAATCGTCGCCGTGTGCAGCCGTAACCTCGACGCCGTCGGCGAGACCGCTCAAGCCATTGTGTCTGCAGGCGGACAGGCGCGCGCATACCATGTCGACGTAACTTACGCCGATTCGGTCACATCTATGGTCGAACAGGTTCTCAAGCATTTCGGACGGATCGATGTCCTCGTGAACAATGCCGGTGTTACCTCGGACAATTTAATGGTGCGCATGAAAGAGTCGGAGTGGGACCAGGTCATCGGCACAAACCTCACGGGTACCTTTCATTGTATGAAGGCCGTCGCCCGCTCCATGATTAAGCAGCGCGGCGGAAAGATCATCAACATTACGTCGGTCGTCGGCATGATTGGCAACGCCGGCCAGGCTAATTATTGCGCCGCGAAGGCGGGCATAATCGGGCTTACGAAATCGATTGCGCGAGAACTCGCTTCCCGGAACGTGACCGTCAACTGCGTGGCGCCCGGCTTTATCATGACCGATATGACCGAATCCCTGCCCGAAAGCGGCAAGGACGAGGCCTTGAAGTTGATCCCTCTCGGCAGGTTTGGAGCGCCGGAAGACGTGGCGGCTATTGTCAAATTTCTGGCGTCGCCCGCGGCTGACTACATCACTGGCGAGGTGATTCGGGCCGATGGCGGGATGGCCATGTGAGATGGTGATGGGTTCACCCCGTACGAAAGGAGCAGATACGGATGGTCGCAATTAGTGAAGATAAGATCAAGCAGTTAATCGCCGAGAAGCTCGAGATCGGAATGGAGCAACTCACCGATGACGCCAAGTTCATTGATGATCTCGGCGCGGATTCGCTCGACGTCGTTGAACTCATCATGACGCTCGAAGACGAGTTTAATATCGAGATAACCGACGAGGAAGCCGAGAAGATCGTCACCGTTCGCAACGCCATAGATTTCATAAAGAGTTTATGACGGCAGGACATGAATGAATAGAAGAGTCGTGCTCACTTCGGCGGGGGTCATCTCTCCCGTCGGCAATACAGTCGAGGCGTTTTGGGATTCCCTCAAGAACGGACGCTCCGGCATCCGAACCTTGACCCGATTCGACACCGCCAATTATTCCTCGAAGATCGCAGGCACGGTCGAGAATTTCAATCCCGAGGACTACTTCTCCTCCAAAGAGGCCAGGCGCATGGAGCGCTTCACCCAGTTCGCCATGGCCGCCAGCAAGGCGGCTATCCAGAACTCGGGGCTGGAGCTGGAAAAGATCGACCGCGAAAGATTCGGGGTCGTCATCGGCTCAGGGATCGGCGGACTCAGCATCATGGAGGAACAACACCTGACCATCCTCGAAAAAGGGCCCAAGAGGCTCAGCCCCTTCTTTGTGCCCATGCTGATAATCAACATGGCGTCCGGCGCGGTCGCCATGGCGTACGGCCTCAAAGGTCCAAACACAGCCGTCAGCACCGCCTGTGCCACCGGCAGCCATGCAATCGGCGACGCCTATCGCATCATCGAGCGCGATGAGGCCGACTTGATGATCGCCGGCGGGAGCGAAGCCTCGCTAACGCCCGTCGGCCTGGCCGGTTTCTGCGCAATGCGCGCGCTGAGTACCTCGCGAAACGATCAGCCGGAACGCGCCAGCCGTCCGTTTGACCGCACGCGCGACGGCTTCGTCATGAGCGAAGGCGCGGGCGTCGTATTGCTCGAAGAGCTGGAACACGCCCGGAAACGCGGCGCGCGGATTATCGCCGAGATAGTCGGGTACGGCATGTCCGCCGACGCTTACCACATCACAGCCCCGTCCCCCGACGGTGAGGGCGCCGCCCGCTCGATGCGCGCCGCCCTGCGCAGCGCGAAGGTTTCACCGGAGGCGGTGGCCTACATCAACGCACATGGGACATCCACTCCGCTCAACGACAAGCTGGAGACCGACGCCATCAAGACCGTCTTCGGAGACCATGCGCGAAAGCTCGCAATCAGTTCGACCAAGTCTCACATGGGGCACCTGCTCGGAGCGGCGGGCGGGGTCGAAGCAATCGCCACGATACTGACCTTAAAGGAGGATATTATCCCGCCCACCATTAATTACGAGGAACCCGATCCGGAATGCGACCTGGATTACGTTCCCAACGTTGCGCGGGAACTGAAGGTCAATTGTGCACTCAGCAATTCGTTCGGATTTGGCGGAACCAATGCAACCCTTGTCTTCAGAAAATTCAATTGAGCGTTTGCCTTCCCAAACTGCCGATGTCGAAAGAATGCGCGACCTGAAAGAACTGCAGCGGTCGTTGGGCGTGAAGTTCAGACGCATGTCTTTCCTCGATCAGGCCCTCTCTCATTCCTCTTTCGTCAATGAGCGGTCTGAGCAAAGGGGCACTCATAATGAAAAACTCGAGTTCCTCGGAGACGCCGTCTTGGAACTCGTCGTGAGTCACGAACTCTTCCATAATTTCCCTGCCTACTTCGAGGGGCAGCTCACCAAACTCCGGGCAGCCGTGGTGAGCAAGACCACTCTCGCCAGCGTTGCCAAGAAGATAGGCATCGCCCCTTACATCCGTCTGGGCAAAGGCGAAGAGCTTGGCGGAGGCCGAAAGCGAAACTCGTTGCTGGCCGATGCGATGGAAGCCATCATCGGGGCCATTTACCTCGACGGCGGCATTAAGGCGGCCAGGCAATTCATACTCGACCATTTCGCCGAAGAGATCGAGCGGCTCGACCGAGACCAGCATAAGATGGATTACAAATCCATCTTGCAGGAAATCACCCAATCGCGCTTTCAGACCCTGCCCCGGTATACCGTCGTCAATGAGATAGGACCTCCCCACGAACGCATTTACGAGGTTCTGTTATCAATAAGGGATGAACCGTATGGCACAGGGAAGGGACCGAACAAGAAAGAGGCCCAGCAAAACGCCGCCCACAACGCCCTGCAAAAACTCCAAAGCCAAGCGGCAGACCTGTCCGGAGGAGGCTGATGGATTACTTTCTTACCGAACGCCAGGAAGCGATTCGCGCCCTCGCCAGAAGAGTCGCGGTCGAGAAGATCAAGCCTGTCCGTGCCCGTCTCGATGAAGCTTCCGAATTCCCTCGCGAAGTCCTTGCCGAACTCGCGCGCGCAGGCCTCAGCGGACTCTTCATTCCCGAGCAATACGGCGGATCGGGCGACGGTTGCATGGGCTTATGTCTCGCCATCGAGGAAATCTCCCGAATCTGTGCGGGCGTGTGCGCAAGCTACGCGGCTACCGCGCTCGGTTCCATGCCTATCCTTGTGGCCGGTTCGGAGGAACAAAAGGAAAAATACCTGTCGCGAGTGGCCTCGGGCAAGGCGCTTGCCGCTTTCGCGCTTACCGAAACCAATGCGGGGAGCGATGCGGCAGGCATCGAAACCACCGCGGCCTCTGACGGCGATGATTATGTCCTCAATGGCCGGAAGCAGTGGATAACCAACGCGGGCGAGGCGGATATTTATGTCGTGTTCGCGATGACCGACAAGAGCCGAGGCAGCCGGGGCGCTACCGCAATAATTGTCGAGAAGGATACGCCCGGCCTCAGCTTTGGCAGAACCGAAAATAAGATGGGCATACGCGCGTCAGTTCAGCGCGAGATATTCTTCGAGAACTGCCGCGTCCCGAAAAGCAATGTGCTGGGCCGCGAGGGATTGGGGTTCGTTGTCGCCATGAGGACACTTGACCGCACTCGTCCGGGCATCGGCGCGCAGGCCGTCGGGCTTGCGCAGGGCGCGCTCGACGAGGCGATCGCTCACGCTCGCGAGCGCAAACAGTTCGGCGCCGCCATAATCTCTTTTCAGGCAGTCCAACACATGCTCGCCGACATGGCCACTCAGATAGAGGCCGCTCGGGCGCTTGTGTACGCGATTGCCCGGATGATCGACGCGGGCCGCCCCGATGTCTCCAAGGAATCCGCGATGGCCAAGGTGTTTGCCTCGGACATGGCAATGCGCGTCACGACTGATGCGGTCCAGATTCTCGGAGGCTACGGCTACATGAAGGAGTATCCCGTCGAAAAGATGATGCGAGATGCCAAGATAACCCAGATATACGAGGGTACCAACCAGATTCAGCGCAACGTCATTGCACGCCACCTCATAAAGGAAGGCGCCGTAAGCGACAACAAGTCTCCCTCAGCCGAATAGCCCTTCCCGCCTCATGCCGCGCAAATTCGACTTTATCGGCAGCACAACCGGTGCAATTTGATGATTCCTTACTGCCGTGCCATGTTCATTCGCAGTTCGGCGCCGGGGTCTTGGAACGGGTTGCCGCTGACGTCAACTGTGACAGTATGTATCGTTCCCGTGAACGCGAAGGGTGGCTTGTGTTCGGGCACTATCGGCGCTCCGGCCAGCGCGCCGACGCATAGTCCGCCCGTTATCCCTGTCGTAAACGGGATGGTTATTGGCAGTTCCGTCTGACCGACCAATTTGCCGTCCAGATAAAGCCGTCCCTGACCCGGCGCTCCTCTTCCCCCCGCGAAGTCGGGCTCGCCGGTCGCCTCAAACTCATACCGAAGCGCATGGCGGCCCTTGGGGATAGCGCCCTCGGATTGGACCAAATAGATATTCCTGCCGACGTAATTGTGGGCGTACCTAAGTTTCCCGTCATCCATATAGAACATGTAGCCGCCTTGGTTATCGCCGTGGCACAAGAGGACTCCCTCGGCGCCGCCTTTGGGAATTTCTACGTCGGCGGTGATGCTGTGCGAGCGGTTGAGCAATCTCACGGCGACCATGTGGGTCACGGGCTGTGTGCCGGGGTAGTACACGTACCTGTCTCGGGCGGGCGCGATGTTGGGGCGCTCGAGCAGCGCCCGCATTATGCCCCTGCCGTCCACCGGAAGCACATTGTACTTGCCTGCCTCTACATACCATTGACTGATCATCTCGGCAAGTTTGGCCGGCTCCTTCTCGGCGAGATTGTGGTTCTCCGCGAAATCCGCCGCCACGTGATAAAGTTCCCAATGGCTGGCGTCGAGTTCCGTCAGCATGTCGGCGTAAATCGGCGAACCGAATGGAATGCCTGCCTCGATGAACGATGTGCCCGGCCACGGACACACTGCTCTCCAACCGTCGTGATAGATGGAGCGGTGCCCAAGCATCTCGAAGTACTGGGTGCGATGCCTGGAGGCGGCCTGTGCATCGCCAAACGTATGGGCAAAGCTGACGCCCTCGATCGGAGACTGCGCCACCCCCTTGACGGTTGTCGGCGGCTCGATGCCTAGGGCGTCCAGCACGGTCGGCATCATGTCAATCGCGTGGGTGTATTGCGTGCGAATTTCTCCCTTCGCCTTGATGCCGTTCGGCCAATGCACGATAAAGGGATCGCTGATGCCGCCGCGATAGGTCTCCCGTTTCCAGCGGCGGAAGGGGGTATTGCCCGCCCACGTCCATCCCCACGGATAGTGATTGAAAAGTTCAGGACCGCCGAGTTTGTCGATGAGCCTGAGATTTTCCTCGAGACTCTCGGGCACATTGTTGAAGAAGTAGCTTTCGTTGACGGATCCCATAGGCCCGCCCTCGGCGCTGGCGCCGTTATCCGATATCGCCATGATGAGCGTATTGTCGAATTCGCCGATGCTTCTGAGAAACTCAAGGATGCGTCCGATGTGGTGGTCGGTATGCGAGAGGAAGCCGGCGTAGACTTCCATCATGCGGGCGTACAGTTTCTTCTCGTCCGGCGAGCATGTATCCCAGGGTTTGACATCGGGGTCGTGGCGCGAGAGTTCGGTCTCCTGCGGAATGACCCCCATCTTTTTCTGTTTCTTGAATACCTTTTCGCGATAGGCTTCCCAGCCTTCGTCGAACTTGCCCTTGTACTTCTCGATCCATTCCTTCGGGACATGATGCGGCGCATGCGTGGCGCCCGGACAGAAATACAGGAAGAATGGCTTGTTAGGGGCGACCTGCTTGGAGTCCGCGATGAAATTGATGGCCTTGTCGGCGAGGTCCTCAGTCAAATGATAACCTTCATCCGGTGTCTTGGGCGGGCTGACTCGATGGTTGTCGTACGTGAGGTCCGGATAGTATTGATGCGTGTCCGCGCCGAGGAAACCGTAATAGCGCTCAAACCCGCGCCCCAAAGGCCAGCGCTCATACGGGCCGGCCGCTGAAACCTGGTCGGCTGGCGTCAGATGCCACTTGCCGACAGCAAACGTGTTGTAGCCGTGCTGCAAGAGAATCTCCGAGAGGAATCCATTCTCGAACGGAATGTAGCCGTTGGAACCCGGGAATCCCGTCGAGCCTTCCGTGATACAGGCCAGGCCGTTCGAGTGATGGTTGCGTCCGGTGAGGATGCAGGAACGTGTCGGCGAGCATAGCGCAGTGGTGTGCATGTTGTTGTAGCGCAGGCCGTTCGCGGCCAAGTGGTCGAGATTCGGCGTTTCGATGGGTGCGCCAAAGCAGCCGATCTGTCCGAACCCCGTGTCGTCAAGCACGATGAAGAGTATGTTGGGAGCGCCTTCTTTCGCGCGAAGCGGCATGGGCCACGCGGGCGACGACACTTCAAATGTGCGCCCAATTACGCCGGGGAATGCGGTTCCTGGTTTGTATTCGTTCAGAGCCATTACGGTTCCTCCTTTGGCGCCTTGTAGGGGCAACCCCCTGTGGTTGCCCGTAATTGGGCAGGCGCGAGGGCCTGCCCTTACGAAGCGCGATGCCGGCGATAGTGGCTGTATGAGCACAGCGTCTTCATGACACGGGCGCAGGTTTCGGGCGATTCGTAAAACGGGATGTCGCCGCGCTTCAGGATTTCGTATGTCCCGCTCGTCTTGTATTCTCGCATGGCGAATGCGAGCACTGGCTTCCCGTATTTCTTGGGGATGTCGGCGATGATGGAACATCCTTCGACGAGCTGGGTCATCGTTTCGGGCGATTCAGTCCGGCGGAAGCCTCCGTATGGCGGCATGATGATCAGGCCGTCAATGTAGTCTTGCTTCGCGATTACCTCGATTGCGGCAGCATAATCTTTGTGGCTCTTTCTGGCTATAAGGTCTACGGGGTTGATGGGAGTCGGCGAGAATTCGCGCACATGCCCGAGAATATCGGCTCGAGCATTTTGGTCGAGGACGGGCACTTCGAGGCCAGACTTCGCGCACGCCTCGGCGGTGACCACGCAAAATCCGCCGCCGCCCGATGCGATTCCGATACGATTACCCTTCGGCAGAGGCTGGCTTCCGAAGGCCTCGGCGAAGTCGAACATCTCCAGCATGTCCTCGCAGATGATGACACCGGCCTGCCTGCATGCGGCATCGAACAGTTGAGTGCTGCCCGTGAGCGAGGCCGTGTGGCTGGCGGCGGCCCGGGCGCCGGCCTCGGTACGTCCAACCTTATACGCGAGTATGGGCTTCTTGGGCGTCGTCTTCCTTGCAATCTCCAAAAACCGTTTCCCGTCTTTGACGCCCTCGAGGTAAAGCGTGATGGTCTTCGTCTCATCGTCGTCGCAAAGATACTCGAGATAGTCGCACACGTCAAGGCTTGCCTGGTTGCCGGAACTGACAAACTTGGCAGACCCATAGCCCTTCGCCTGGGCGACCTCGAAGAGGTAGTCGCCCATCGTGCCGCTCTGCGAGACGAAGGATGTGGGGCCCGGCCGCACGACGTCCCAGAAGCAGAGGTTCAA
>CAZEBC010000062.1:0-4553 GCA_964510165.1 uncultured bacterium | reverse complement strand
GAATCCTCTTTCGGATTGATCGGATAGATTTCGCCTCGAAACTGGCTCCAGTCGAGGATGCTGATCATCGTGCCGTAGCCCCATCTGTTCGGATTGTTCGAGGCGCCAATGACGGCCACGGAACGCGGCCGAAATATGGAGTCAAGTTGTTCCTTCAAGGTCCTCTTCATAAGCGCTCCAGTCAGTATTCGCTTCACAGGGATGGCTTGCTGGGAGCAAGGCATGATGCTGATATTCTAGACGCGGACGGCCAATGAGTCAATAGAAATGTAATCACATGCACGACGAGCCGATAGCAGAGGTTCAAGTGGCTGTGGGGGGTCTCATGAATCTAAATTAGTCCTCGGGGCGGACTCACCAAGGCTCACGCTCTCGCGCTTCTTCAGAGACCCTGCGTCATTCGAAACGGCCTTGGTCTATAATAATACACTTATTTGCTTATAAAACAAGTTATCTGTCCTCAATAACTTACACGCTTATGACGCCATAACGCATGTATTTTCAGCTGGTTACGACGTTATCGGTCATAACTGCCCTGCTTTCAATGTCTTCCGGCTTAAATACGAAATCCCAGTTAACAATAATTTCGTTGACCAAGCAGAATCCCGTGTGTTACGAACACGGAAACCCTGTGGGTCCGAATTCATTCGCACTACCCGATAACTGAACAACTATAACGCGAAACTCGAAACCAATAAGCCGTAGGGTCGAATTCATTCGACCACCCCTAACTGTCCGTGGACGTCCGTGTCGGTCCACAGTGTCCACCACGCCCTCAAGACTGCGGCTAAACGTTGCCCACTCAGCAGCGTATAGGACGGACGGCACAATTGCGTGTCCATGAAGAAATCGCGGCGTTCTCTTTTCAGCGTTGAGCCGATTCTTGACACTAAACAGGAGGATTGATAAGCTAGTGTTTCATGCACGACCCAGAGGGTGTGGAGGTTATCGAAGTTCCCAATGAACAAGTTCACGCGTGATGTTTTTGCAGCGCTTGGTTTTGCCACATCCTTGGGACTGGCCGTTGGATTGTTCGAGGGCTTGCTCGATTTATGGTCCGGCGCAGCCATCGCTTCGAGTTGGCTGCCAGCAGGTTTTCGCCTTGACTGGCACGTCAAGGCTGCGTACGTAGTATTCATAACCTCGCTTTACATCCTCTTCTTTCAAGCCGCAATCCTGCTCGTGTCAACCCTTCTTACGTTGACGGAGCCATGTGACCGCTCCTCCCGGAAAGTTCTCTCTTATCAACTGTTTCTTATCATGGTGACCGGGTTCCTGGTATTCGCGAGCATCAACGACGCGTTGTTCGCCGAGGTCGAGCTTGTTTTCGTTCTCACGGTTCTCGGCATGTACGTCGCATTTGTCTGCGTCTGGTTTTGGCAGGTTCGCGCGCTGAATAGGAGGGTCAGAGGCCTGCCGGAACCTTTGCTCGGGAAAAAGTACGAAGCGTGGATCGGAGCGTGGGTGTTTCTCCTGTTTCTTGGTTTAATCGCGCCCGATGTGTTCTCCGCTCTCGACTCCATCTGGGCGCGTGGCGCGTTGCTTGTCGGGGTACTGGTGCTTGTATGGCCGGTTTCGTCGCTCATTGAATCGCTTGTGGGACTTCGTAGGGACCGTGTGTGCGATGCGACTGGCGCGCGTATGTCATTCATGGCGCTCCTGATGGTAGGAATTCCGCTCGCTCTTGCATCGCTGCTGTTCGCCAGCTCAACCGAGGAGAACCTGCTGCGGAGCTTCCTTTCTCCAGGAGGCCGCACCGTCAAAGCATCGGACAAACCGAATGTGATTATCTTCTTGATTGATATGCTGCGCGCCGACCACGTCGGTTGTTACGGTTACCCGCTTGACACAACTCCCAACATCGACAGGTTTGCTAGGGATGGAGTGGTATGTCGGAACGCCTTTTCGCAGGCTTCATGGACCCTGCCTTCCACGGTGACCCTTTTCACGGGGCTTTATCCATCGGTTCATGGGGCGCGCCAGTTCCAAAGTTCCCTCTCGGATGAAGTGCGAACGATGGCCGAAATCCTCTCCGAAAACGGATATGCCACTGCCGCTTTTGTTGCGAACCCGTTTCTCAAGGAGGCCTACAGGACAAATCAGGGATTCGATGAGTACTATGACGACGTCGTCAGTCAGACGTATTTTCGCACGGCCCAAAAGAGCGCCGCACTGTTGGCAAAAAGCGTGGGAGGATTTGAGGCCCTCAAGCTGCTCTTTGCGAGGGAGGAATATGACGCATTCAATACAAAAGATGCCGCCGGAGAGGAAATCCGATGGTGGACCGAGGAGATGGGGGCCGAGAAACTGAATGCGAGGGCTCTGAAATGGGCGACGACTCATACGGGGCAGCCTTGCTTTCTCTATTTGCATTACATAGACGTTCACGGTCCACACAATCCCCCGCGGCCATTTGCGGGCAACGCTTGCACCGAGGCCCAACGCACAATTGACCTTTACGACGGTGACTTGAGGTACGTTGATTCGCAGATTAACTCGTTTCTCGAGGACCTGGAAAAAATCGGAATCCGGGACAATTCAATCATAATCATCACCTCAGACCATGGACATGATTTCGGGGATCACGGGGGATGGAACCATGGCCGAGACCTGTACGAGGAGCAGATCGAGATTCCAATGGTCTTCCTGAGAACCTCAGCATTTCCGCACACCGCAACCATTCGTGAGGCTGTCGGCCTGGTTGACCTGCTTCCCACTCTGCTTGACTATTTGGGCATCAGAACATCCACCGTTCAAATGGATGGCAAGAGCTTCGCCGCCGCGTTTCATACAGGCTCCTGGCCCGATGCTCCACAGTACCGATATCATGAGACGGACCTCAACATCCTTCACAGAAGCGTCAGATATCAGAACCGTTGGAAGCTTATCCGCTCCATGCCGGGCGGTGTGCCACGCGAGCAGTTGTTTGATCTTTCCAACGACCCGAAGGAAACCTCCAATGTTCTGGAAAAGCAGCCCTTGATAGCAGCGGAACTCCGCAAGAGGTTGGACGAGGAGTTTGCCGAATTTCAGAGACGCACGTATTCAGCTTCCGTGGCCGAGCCTGACGAACGTACGCGCCAACTCCTCAAATCTCTCGGATATCTCGACTGAAAGGAAGCCTTGAAGGCGCGCATCTCTCTGCCTCAGATTGGCGCATTCATCCCGAATTCCTGGGTCTGAACGAGACTGCAAGATGAGCCGAGAAAAGTTTCTGGTTTGGGTCCTGGTCATCCTCTTCTTGGCGTTTTCATCAGCCTACACCATTATGGGGTACGGCCATCTTTATGACCCCGACGAAGGAGAAGGGGGCCTGTACAGGTTTGACCGAAATCAGAGCATCAGGGTTGCAAGAGCCGTACTGTCAGGCGATTTCAGCGTATATAAGCGGGAGATGAGGACGGGGTTTCTTTCCGACACCGGCAGGACGCGCACCTATCCTCCCGGTTCTTCGCTTCTTGTCGCTCCCTTTATGTACACGGCTGACAGACTTAGGCTCGATGACGACGTGCTGTTTAGCGTTTCGATCATTCCGTTTATCTTCTTGAGCGGTCTCGGGGTCGTCCTGATCGCGAGCATCATTGAAAAATTTCAGGCAGGGCAGGTGACACGGGCCGACCTTGTCTTGATTGCCGTCTTCCTGTTTGGAGGACTGCTTTTTTATTGCAGCGTGAGAGAGGGGAAATTCGAAGGCGTCGTCGCATTTCTTACTCTGGCAGGCATGTATTTTCTGCCCGAGAGAAAACTCCTGAGCGGCATGTTCTTCGGAGCGGCGCTGTGCACAAAGCAGTCCGCAGCGCTGGCAGTGATGCCGACGTTTCTTGTGTTGGCCGGCGAGAGAAATTTCAAGAATCTGATTGCCTGGTCCCTGGGCTTATGCGGTACCGTGCTGATCCTTTTCATGCCCTTCATCATCGGCTCCGGATTGGGCAATGTGTACATGGGAGTCATGAGGACCTTTGATTACTGCATAATACAAGAATCCACAACCGTAAAGTACCTCTGTGATGTAGTCCGCTTCATCTTCGGGGATGAGACCGGCGTCGTTGAGACGCGAATCCAGTATCATGCGAACAAGGCAGTGCTCCTGGCATGTCTGCTCCTCAGCGGCGCCCTCGTCATCACCAGGCGTGTGTCCCTCTCCAAGCCAGTGAGTTATTTCGCTCTCCTCACGGTGTGCGGATTCCTTTATGTAATCCTTGGGAAGTGGTATCACGCCGGCATATATGAAATCGCTCCCCTCTATCTCTTCATTCTCTGGGCAGTGGCCGCCAGGCAGCCGGAGTTTGCGACGGTCATTCTGTTGGTCACCTCTTTCTTGGTGACCGCCTGGCCCATGGCCCTCGGCAAGAAGGAACTGCTGTTGCTGCTTTACTCAATTCTGTCAATTTACGTTTTTCACTTGGTCTTTGTGAACCGCGCTCCCGAGAAGTGAAACCTCTCCGACAAGGCCCTTTTCGCCGCCGATTAAGGCTCTTCTTGCGGTAGAGCCTTTCGTCTAACGATGTTATTATGTGAGAAACAGGGTGAGGACGCTCTGCGGAGATTGTCTT
>CAZEBC010000061.1:0-19520 GCA_964510165.1 uncultured bacterium | reverse complement strand
AGAGGTAAAATGAAGAGCATCAAGATCGTCGTCTTTGCGGTGTTCGTTCAAATACTGGTCGCGGGCATGGCGTCAGCCTCTCCGGGCGAGCCTGTCCGCGAAGTGCTCGATAACGGGATGACGGTCATCCTTCTGGAGAACCACAACGCTCCGGTCGTCACCATTCAGGCATGGGTCGGAGCGGGCAGCATCACGGAGGGCGAATTCATCGGGAGCGGGATATCCCATTTTGTGGAACACATGCTGTTCAAGGGAACCGAACGGCGAAGCGTCGGTCAGATCGGTCAGGAAGTAAAGGAGGCGGGAGGTCAGACCAACGCATATACAGGACAGGACAAGACCGTCTATTACATCACCTTCCACAGCGACTATTTCGACAAGGCGCTCGATATCATGGCCGACGCCCTGATGCATTCCACTTTTGACCCGGCGGAGGTCGAACGGGAACGCGAGGTCATCATCAAGGAAATAAAGATGAACCGCGACGACCCGTTCCGCCATCTCTACATGATGGCGCACGAGATCGCGTACGCCGTTCATCCTTACGGCATTCCGGTGATCGGATACGAAAGCCTGCTGAGGAAGGTGTCGCGCGAAGACCTGCTCACGTACTACCGCAGGTTGTATGTTCCGAACAATATCGCGTTCATAGTCGTCGGCGACTTCGAGGCCGACGAGGCGCTTCCCAAGATAACCACGGCGTTCAGCGCGTTCGAGCGCAAGTCCATTAGACCCACGGTTGTCCCGCAGGAACCCCGCCAGCAGGACGAGCGGGAGCGCGTCGAGGAGTTCCCCGTCACCGTTGCCCAGTCCATGCTCGGGGTGCATGGCCCGAGCATACAATCGAATGACATGTACGCGATGGACGTGCTGGCGATCATCCTGGGCGGAGGAGACACCTCAAGACTCTACCGCGAACTGCGTCAGAACAGAAGCATCGTGTACCACGTCGAGGCGTGGTCGGCGACTCCTCAAGACCCCGGCATGTTCTGGATTGCGAGTTCATTCGAGCCTGAAAACTACAACGCCGTCAAAGACGGCATATGGGAACAGATCGAAAAGCTCAAGTCGGAGCCTGTGGCGGAGCAGGAACTCGAGACTGCCCGCGCCAAGGTCTTGAGTAACTACATCTTCTCCCGAGAGTCTGTCGAGGGACAAGCGCGCAGCCTGGGCTACGGCGAACTCGACGCGCACGACATCCATTTCGACAGACGCTATGTCGAGTCAGTCAGCCGGGTGACTGCGGAGGACATCACGCGGGTTGCCAAGACATACTTTCGCAAAGAGGCTTTGGTCGCCGCGACGCTGATGCCCGCCGGAAAGCCGTCACCCGCCCCCGAGGCGCAACCGCAGCCTGAGCAGCCGACAGAGTCACGTGTAGAGAGAAAGGTTCTCTCCAACGGACTGACGCTGTTACTGCGCGAGAATCACGACAATCCCTCCGTGGCCGTGCGGCTGGTTATTCTTGGCGGCGCCAGGGCCGAGACGCCCTCAAACAACGGAATAACCAATCTTATGAGCGAGACGATGCTCAAAGGGACGACCACCCGGACTGCCGAACAGATAGCCTCGGCCATTGAGTCGCGCGGCGGCTCCATAGAGGCCTTCTCCGGATACAACAGTTTCGGGTTCGAGCTGGACATGCTCAGCCGCGACCTCGAGGCCGGACTCGCAGTGCTGGGCGATATCGTGGCCAATCCCTCCTTCCCGCCGGAGCACGTCGAGCGCGAGAAGACCGCCGCCATCGCGAAAATCAAGAGTGTCAACGACGACATTTTCCCCTCATCCATCAAGCTGTTCCGCGAAACCATGTTTGCGAACCATCCATACGGCTTCCTTGTGGAGGGCAACCCGGAGGTCGTTCAGTCTGTTACTCCTGAGGAGTTGAATCGCTATCATTCAGAAGCAGTGGCGGCCTCGAGGATGGTGCTTTCCATCTTCGGCGACATCGACAAGTCAAGCGCGCTCGAATTCGCCCGAACTCATTTCGGAGGCCTGAAGAAAGGCGAGCCGTTCTCGCCCAACACCGGCGGCGACCCCTTCCCCGACAGCGTCAGGCAGGCGAGCAAGCGCATGAACAAGGAACAACTCGCAATTCTGGTCGGATTTCGCGGCGCGACCGTGGCAGACCCCGACCGCTACCCGCTTGAGATCATCGCGACCTCGCTCAATAGTCAGGGCGGCAAGCTGTTCACCGTGCTGCGTGATGAACGCGGGCTGGCGTACTCGGTGGGCGCGTTCAACATCATGGGCGTCGAGCCGGGCGCTTTTGTCGTGTACGTCGTCACAGTCCCCGAAAAGCGCGACGAGGCCGTCGCCGGCATGTTTGAAATCATCCGCGACCTTCGCGAACGCGGTATCGAGGAAAGCGATCTCGAACGCACCAAGACAGAGGCCGTGGGCACGCATGCAATCGGGCTGCAGACCAATGGCCAAATCGCCACTGAGGCTTCCTTTGATGAACTCTATGGGATGGGGTTCGACAACTACCGACGCTATGACGAACGAGTGCGCTCGATCACTCCGGACGACATCCGCCGAGTGGCCGCCAATGTGTTCGACCTCGAGCGTTATGCCATCGTCTTCGTCGGAAACGTCGAATAAGCGTGTTGCCCGCAAGACCGTGGAATGGCCCCCCCTTATGTCCGATGTCGAGGGCTGACTCTCTTGATTCTCACTGGAAATACTTGTGGAATTTGTGGGGGAGGGAGCGGGGGTCGGGCGCGTTCTTGAGGAATGGGGCGAGGTCAACCGAGTTCAGCGTGTGCCAGAAGAGGATGTTCTTTGAGGCGTTATCGTCCTTGCTGACAATACACATCAAAGCAGCCATCGTCTTGCCGGTGTAGGTGATATCCAGCGCCAGGTTCTCGTGTTCGAGGGCTGCCTGTATCGCCTGCTCTCCCTCTTCCGTTGGCGCGGCGTAGCATTCGCCGAAGAAGTCATGCTCGAGCGCGATGTCCTGCGGCCGGTATCGAGGTAAACTGATGGAGCATCCGCACCGCTTCAGGTAGCGAATGGTGCGGTTGATCTCCCACGCGATGATGCGTTCGTTGGAGAACTGGCGCTCGAGCACACGCACGCCGACGACCGTCCCCTTCAGCCCCGCCAGGCGCATCCCAAGCTCCAGCCCTGCCATCGTGCCGCCGGTCCCGACCGTGACGAAGATGAGGTCCGGTTCCGGAACGAGGCCTTGTTCGATTTGTTCCTTGAGTTCGAACGCCGCGTTCACATAGCCGAGACAGCTTAAGGCGGAAGAGCCGACCATGGGAACGAGGTACGGCCTTTCTCCCTTGAGCGGATTGCAGTGCTTGAGGTATTGGGCGAGCAGCTTGAGCGTCAGTTCGGCGGGTGAATTCGCGTAATCCATTCTCGCGCCAAGGGAGGCGTCAATCAGAAGATTGCGCCGAACATAGTCATGGATAGGCTGTTTGTTGAAAACGGCGGAAATTCTCTCGAATCCGAGACGACGCCCCCAAATACACGTGGCCATCACCTGATTCGAGCCGAGCGAACCCCAACATACCAGCGCGGTTCGCTTCTTGCGTTTGGCGTCCGCGAGCACGAACTCCATCATGCGGACCTTGTTGCCGCCATAGATGTCGCTGCTTTCATCGTCCCGCTTGATCCAGAGGCGCCGGCACCCGATGGATTCTCCGAGCTTTGACAGTTCGTGCACGCGCGTGGGGTATGTGCCCATCGGGATGAAGGGGACCTTTTCCCGCAGTATAGGGTAGGCCTTGAACAGGGGTGGCAGGTACATCCTTTCTCTCCTCATACTCCTTTGAACGCGGGACTGAGCGCCTTGCGGGCGGCCACATAAGGCCGCCTCTATGATGGAATTCCAGGGAGCGGTCTTGATCTTCGAGAGCGTAAACCATTCTATGTGAGGGAGAGAAATAAGTCAATGACGGGCCGCATGACACATCCTTCCGAGAGATTATCCCATAATCAATGGCCACAATTTATTCGCGAGGACGAACACGGCTGATACGTGCAAAGACGGACGCGCGGACGAGTTCGCGCCCACCCGCGTTTTCCAGATATCGCCGGATTAAAGCGCGGTTTTTGCTGGTTCTTTCTGATTTCGCGTGCAGGCAGCCTGACTCATCTTAACGGCTTCAGCCCGAAACCCGAAATCAAGTGGGAAACCATAACATGTTTAAATGCATATAGTTACAACCCAACAATCCCTCTCGAAACGCTTGCGATTTCTTCTCAGGAATGACAAAATCAAGAGAAGAGAAGGCCCTGATCAGTAGGGTGCTGAAGGAGGATGGTCATGGACAGTCTCGACAGAATGAAAAAGATGGATATAGTCATGTTTGCTCTGGTGGTTTTCGGAGCCATCAACTGGGGGTTGCTCGGCATATTCGATTTCAACCTCGTGACAGCGGTATTTGGCGGGTTTACATACCTGGTCAGGATAGTGTATACCCTGATAGGTATTGCCGGCCTGTATGAGCTGTTCCAGATCAGGGTCTACTATCATCGAATGATCACCGCCGAGTCCCACGGTTAAGGGGGCGCTGATGCATCAGAGCCAAGAGGCTCATGCGCGGAGAGGCGCATGGGCCTCTTTCGCTTTCATGGTCAAACATTGCCGCCGTGGCGGACGATTTCGCCTTTGACAGTATAGATGACGTCTTCGGATATGTTGGTGGCGTGGTCGGCGATGCGTTCGAGGTGTTTGGCGACGAACATGTAATGCAGCAGTCGGTCGACCTGGTCGGGGTGCTGCCTCATTGCAAGTTCCACCTGTTTGATTATCTGCTGTTCCATGGCGTCAACGGGGTCGTCATCGGCGCAGACCTCTCGGGCGAGGTCGGGGTTCATATTGACGAATGAGTCCAGGCTCTTCCGGAGCATTTCTTTGGTCTTGGCGGTCATGGGGCGGTAGTCGAACGTTACGGAAGTCCGTTCGGTATTGGCGAGGTAGAGAGAGCGCTCGGCGATGTTGACAGCGAGGTCGCCGATGCGTTCGAGGTCGGTGTTGAGCTTGAGGACGGCGACGATGAAGCGCAGGTCTATGGCGACCGGTTGGTGGAGCGCGAGGATTTTGAGGCAGTCTTCCTCGATCTTGACTTCCCTTTTGTCGATCTCGTTGTCAATCTGGATCACCTGCTGGGCGAGGAGCGGGTCGCGCTCCTCGATGCTCTTGACGGCCCGGCGGACGTTCTCCTCGACAATGGCCCCGAGGTAGAGGATTTCCTTTTTCAGCTCTTCGATTTCTCTCTGGAGATGAAGCGGCATGGCCCCGTTTCCTTTCTCACCCGAACCTGCCCGTGATGTAGTCCTGCGTCTGTTTGTTCGAGGGATTCGTGAATATCCGTTTGGTTGAGCCGAACTCCACGATGCGGCCGTGGTAGAAGAAGGCCGTATAATCGGAGACACGGGCAGCCTGCTGCATGTTGTGAGTCACGAGGACAATGGTGTAATTCTCCCTGAGGGTCTCGATGAGGTCTTCGATCTTCGCAGTGGCGACAGGGTCGATCGCCGAACACGGCTCATCCATCAGGAGCAGTTCCGGCTCGAGCGCGATGGCTCGCGCTATGCACAGGCGTTGTTGCTGGCCGCCGGACAACGCCGTGCCGGGATTATGGAGCTTGCCTTTCACCTCATCCCACAGGGCGGCGTCCTTGAGCGCGCGCTCGACACGCTCCGCCAGCTCGGACTTGTTCATGCGGTAATGCAGCCTGAGGCCGTAGGCGACGTTCTCGAACACGCTCATCGGGAACGGGGTTGGCTTCTGGAATATCATGCCGATCTTTCTGCGAAGCTCGATGAGATCGGTGTCCGGAGAAAGCAGATTCTCGCCGTTGAAGATGACTTCCCCCGTGGCGCGTTGGTCGGGATACAGTTCGTAGATGCGGTTGTAGACGCGGATGTGGGTGGATTTGCCGCAGCCCGACGGGCCGATGATGGCCGTCACCTGGTTCGGTCTGATCTCGAGATTGTTGTCGAAAAGCGCCTGTTGTTTGCCGTAATAAAAGCTCAGATTGCGCACCGAGACTTTGCTGGCCGATGGTTGCGCGGGTCTGGGTTCCACCTGGTCTCCAACGATCGTTCTCGGAAGCCCCGATACCTGTTGGATCATCCTTGCTCTTTCGGTCATGACGTCCTCTTCTTCTCGCGAAGCAAAGTCCTCACCACTATTGTGACAGCGAGCACGCCCGCCGTAATGAGGAACGAGGCGCCCCAGGCCATCTGCTGCCAATCTCGATACGGGGACATCGCATAATTGAATATCGTGACCGTCAGGTTGGCGGTCGGTCCATTCAAGTTCTTTGGCCAATAGGGGCTGTTAAGGGCGGTGAACAGCAGGGGAGCGGTTTCGCCCGTTATCCTGGCGATGGCCAGCAGGACTCCGGTGAGCAGGCCCGCCCTGGCGGCGCGAAACACGATGCCGAGCGTCATCCGCCATCTGGGCGCCCCGATGGCGAGCGCGGACTCGCGGAGTTCGTTGGGCACCAGTGCCAGCATGTCCTCAGTGGTTCGCGCGACTACAGGGAACATGATGATGGCGAGGGCCACGGCGCCTGCATAGCCCGAGAAATGGCCCGCAGTCATTACCATAAGAGTATACACGAACACGCCGACTATGATCGAGGGCGTTCCCATGAGGATGTTGGTTCCCGTTCGCACCGATTCCGCGAAGAGCGAATCGCGCCCGAACTCGGCGAGGAATATGCCCGCAAGCAGGCCCGTCGTTATGCCGATGACGGATGCGAGCGCCGTCATCGCGAGCGTTCCGACAATCGCGCTTGCGAGGCCCCCGCCCACGATGCCGGGCGGCGTCGGCAATTCAGTAAAGAAAGCGATATTGATCGCTCCGAGTCCCCGCATGGCCACGACGGACAGAATCCATCCGAGGGCAATCACACCGATCAAGGCAGACCCGCCGGACAGGACCTTGACCGATACATCGACCCATCGTCTTCTATTGAGAGAGCGGTGTCTCACAGGCCGCCTCCCGCCTGCAGTTTGAGCCTGCGCAGCCAATGCTGGGCGATGAATTGAACGAAGAAGGTCATGATGAACAGGACCAGGCCGAGTTCTATCAGCGCGCTCAAATAGATCGGCTCGGAGGCCTCCGTGAACTCGTTAGCGAGGGCGGAGGCGATGCTGTTGCCCGGCGCAAACAGCGAAGCCGAAACCGAATGCTCGTTGCCGATGACAAACGTGACCGCCATCGTCTCGCCGAGCGCGCGCCCCAGGCCGAGGAACGTCCCTCCGACCATCCCGCGAGCGCCGTATCGGATGGTGACCTTGCGCGTCACCTCCCACGTGGTCGCTCCCACGCCGAAGGCGGACTCCTTCACGACGGCGGGCACCATGCGGAACACGTCGCGGTACACCGCGCTGATGAACGGCAGAATCATGAGCGCGAGAATGACGCCGGCGGTCAGCATCCCGATTCCCATGGGAGGCCCTTGGAAGAGCGGCGTCCATCCTCCGACTTTTCCGAGGAACGGTTGAATGTGAGTGCTCATGAACGGCGCGAACACGAAGAGGCCCCACATGCCGTAAATGATGCTCGGGATCGAGGCCAGCAACTCGATGGCGCCGCCGATGAGCCTGCTCATCCACTGCGGCGCGAGTTCCACCAAGAAGAGCGCGATGACGACGCTGAGGGGAACCGCAAGCAGCATCGCAATCAGCGTCGAGACGACCGTCCCATAAATGCTGCTCAGCGCGCCGAACTCCTGAGTGACGGGGTTCCAGCTTTGAGACACAAGGAACTCAAGGCCGAATTCTTTCAGCGAAAGCCGTGAATGCCACACAAGTTCAACGAAGATACCGAGCAAAACCATCAACAAGAGGGCGGCGCAGGCGGCCGTGAGCCACTTGAAGGCCGTGTCGGCGCCCTTACCCACGCGCGATGAGGCCGCTGCGCGATGCGTGACGATCCCGATTTCCGTGACTTCGTTTGGCATACCCGAATTATGTCACCTCAAGACGAGAAGGGCACGGCGCACCGTGCCCCTCCATTGTTTGTGGTTCGCTTTGAGCAATACAGCTCACGGCCAGATCGGCTTTCCATCTGCTTTCAACTTTGCGCCCCAGGCTGCTTCGACGAGATCGACGACATTCATGGGCATCGGAACGTAGTGGAGTTCCCGCGCGATCTCGTCCCCATGACGATAACACCAATCGAAAAACGAGAGCATGGCCTTTGTACGCTTGGGGTCTCCCTGCTTCTCATACACCAGGATGAAGGAGGCGCCGGTTATCGGCCAGCTTTTCTCTCCCGGTTGATCGGTGAGCACGACGTAGAAGCCGGGCGCGCTCTTCCAGTCGGCGTTTGCGGCCGCGGCCTGGAAGGTTTCAATGACCGGTTCCACATAGGCGCCGTCACGGTTCTTGAGGAGCACATGCGCCATGTTGTTCTGGAGGGCGTATGCGTATTCGACGTAACCGATGGAACTGGCAACCTGCTGCACGTAGGAGGCGACGCCCTCATTTCCCTTGCCGCCGATCCCAACCGGCCAAGCCACCGCTTTGCCGGCACCCACCTGTGCACTCCATTTCTTGGACACCTTGTTCAGGTAGTCGGTGAAAATCCATGTGGTGCCGGAGCCGTCGGCCCTGTGAACGACAGTAATAGCCGTATCCGGCAGTTTTATGTCCTTGTTGATGGCGGCGATGGCCGGGTCGTTCCATTTGGTTATGTTTCCCAGGAATATTTGCGCGAGCGTATCGCCGGTGAGTCGCAACTGGCCGGATTCGATGCCCGGCACATTGATGACGGGCACCACGCCGCCGATGACCATCGGGAATTGGAGCAGTCCGGCCTCTTGCAGTTCCTTCGGTTCCAGCGGAGCGTCCGACGCGCCGAAGTCGACAGTCTTGGCCTTTATCTGTGCAATCCCGCCGCCCGACCCGATGGATTGGTAGTTGAGCTTCATGCCGGTAAGCTTGTTGTACTTATACGCCCACTGTGAATAGACGGGGTATGGGAACGTGGCCCCGGCGCCGTTAATCGTTATTTCTTCCGCCGTGGCGCTGACAGCGGCGAGCAGCATCAAAGCCACTCCGAACAGAAGTGTTCGCTTCATATCATTTCCTCCTTTTAAGAGTCTCGCAGACGAATGTTAGTTTTCCGTTAAGATTATGTTAATATCCTGTCAAGCCGGAAAGAGGCCGCCTGACGGTCTCAGAACTTGAACATCATGTCGAGCTGAACCCGCTGGAAATCTTCCTCCTGCTCGCCGGAGGCGATGTTGATGTCATTGTGGAAATACGTCGCCGCCACCGACCAGTTCTTCGAGAGGGCATATACGAGGTTGATCTCATGCCCCTCGGCATTGGTTCCGCCCCCGCCGAAGTCGGAGTCGGTAAAAGTGCCGAAGACGGCGTCCTTTTCGACTTTCTTATAGAGGTATCTGGCTTCCCATGTGCGCGGGTCTTTGGCCTTGCCGAGCTTGAAGCCCAGAGACCAGCCGGTGTCCTCGTCGTTGGCCGCTGTGTTGACGACGTAGTCGGCAAACGCCGCCACGGGCAGGCCGCGAACATGGAAGCCGAACTCGCCGAACAGGTTGACCAGGTTGAAGTCCTCGGCGAAGACGCCGGGTTCCAGGGGGTCTTCGGTGTTGCCGAAGGGGTCATCCTCGACAAAGAACTGCTCGCCCTCAACGCTGCCAAAGTCGTAATAGCTCCCACCCGCCATGATGTAGGCTTTGTCGTCGAGCACGGTGAGATTATATTTTGCGCCGCCCTGGCCGCCGAACATTCCCGAGTCGCCCTCGCGCGCGCGTTCGACAACCCAGAAGCCATAGCCGCTTGCGAACAGCTCAAGTTGGTCGAGCGGCTTGTGATAGGCGATGACGCCACCCTCGGGGTATACGTCGCTGTCCCATATAAGCTCGCTGTCGACCGGCGTGACGAAGGGCCGTTTCACCTTGCCGCCGAGCAGACTTAATCCCGGCGCATATGTCGGGTGATAGTCAAAGTAGGCTTCAGACAGCCAGATGTTCTTGAGCGACCATGCGTTCTTGAGCGACTGGTTGTTGGAGACGGGATCGCCCTCGTCGTTTCCGTTGGCGTCCACGACCTCGCCGGTCGAGAGCTGGAAGCCGAGGTCGATCTCATCATTGAGCATGGCCTCGAGGCCGACGCGGGCGCGGATTCGATTGCGGTTGCGGTTGTCATCGCGGTCGTTGCCTCGGCTGTCGTCACGAATGTGTTCGTACCGATAGCGGAAATCGCCCTTGACCTTCACCTTTTCGGCCCACAGGGGTTCTTCCTGCTTCGCCGAGTCTATCCATTGGCCCTGGTCTTCCTGGGTCGCCTCGATCCGTTCCTGCTGGGACTCCAGTGTCTCTATGCGTTGCAACAACTGATTGATGGTTCGGTTCTGTTCCTCAGCCATCTTTCGAAGCATTTCAATCTCTGACTGCGCGCTCTCTCCATACGCCCTTCCCGAGAGCAGGAGTAAACCCGCGCAGACGGACACGATCCACTTCTTCATTCCTTCTCCTCCGGTCACAATTACCGCAATTGCAGAATTACAATCACAACAAGTAACAACAACGCCGAGATTCTGACGAAGACTTGAATCATCCAGTCATTCAATGGATTTTCGAGCGCATCACCTGCCTTTCGCTCAAGATACAGAGTTCTCCAACGCGTGAATTGCCAAATTGAATAAGCCCATAGCGCCATGAGCGAGGAGAATATGAAGTTAACGTGAGCCGCGGTGTTCATAGACTCTCGCCGGCGGAAATGTCAGGACGGCAGCGGAGCCGCCGCCACCAGTCGATTGCGACACGGTATAACGATCTCGACTGTAGTCCCTTCATCGACCGCGCTCGTGACGCTGATGGTTCCCGCATGGTTCTCAACGATCTTCTTGCTTATGGAAAGGCCGAGGCCTACTCCGTGGGGCTTTGTAGTGACGAACGGCTCAAAAATCCTTTCCAGGTTCTCTTCTGGAATGCCACAGCCGGTATCGGAGACCGTGAGTCTCAACAGTTTCTCCCCTTGTGGTTCGAGAAATCCCGATCGGATCGTCATCTCTCCCCCGCTCGGCATCGCCTCTGCGGCATTGGAAAACAGGTTGACCAGCACACTGGTCAGTCTTGGGAAGTCCACATGGATTTCTTCATCCCCCCCGTCCAGGTGAATGGACACAGAGATGTCCCGTAGATGGTAAGCGGCTGCCTTCAGGGCTTCCTGAATCAATCTGCTCGTTGTCACGGCGCAATAGCACAAATCCGGTGGTTTGGTGTAGTCCAGAATCTCTGCGGCCATAAGGCTCATTTGCTGGATTCCCTTGTCGATCTGGTCAAGGGCCTCCGTTTCGGATAAGTCGCTTCGGATTTCCGCTCGCAGCATATCGACGTTTAAGCGCATGTTCTGCAAGGTATTCCGAAGTTCATGGGCAACGTGCGTCATCGTTTGGCCAATTGACGCAAGTCGCTCGGTCTGGCGGAGTTTCTGTTCTCTTTCTGCAAGCCTCGCTCCAAATTCTTTGCTCCGTTGTCGGCACTGCTCAGGTTCAAACCGGCAGTTATTTGTCTGCGCGAACAAATCAAACGACACTTCAAGCTTGGTTTCGAGTTCGTTTCTCATATCTAACCCGTCTTCCGTGAAAGGAAGGGTGCTCAATCCACGACGACGATGCGTCCGCGGATACGACGGTTGGTAATTTCTCTGACCATGCCGATGATATCACGGGCGCGGAGCGACTCATTGTTGCGTTCGTTTTTGTGCGCACACATGCGCTCCTCATAGCAGATGTAGCAGAGTCCCATTTGATACACATGCGGGTCGCCACACCATCGGCACTCATCATGTTGAACGGCCATCATGTTCCTGTCTCCTTTTCCATGCTTCAACTCAATGATACTTTCGGATTGTTAAGGAAATGTGAACGAAACGTTAGAAGTGAGATAAGAAAAGGGTGGATTCGAGGCCTACAGCCCGGCGGCGGTCTTCATGAGTCTGAAAATGTCGGTGTTCTCGATGTATCCGTGCAAGAGTTGAGAGCGAGGGCCATATCCGACAAGGAGAACCGGCGACGCGTAGTGCTCGGCCGTCGCCCATGATGTTCCGTATTGGACCCCGAGCACGCGCCCCAACGCAAGGGTCGGATAACCGAATTTTCTATACTGCGGCTTGATGACGTGAAAGGGTGAAATCGGTTTTGCGTCGAGGATGAAGCGGGCTTGTTCGCCGGTTATCTCGACGCCCGCATGATTTCGGACGAGCGTTTGAAGGCGCTGGACGGACGGCTCTTTCGAGAGTTCGAACATGATGTATTCGAACGAAGCGTCCTGCCGCCCAATCCTCCTGAATTCGTCATCTCCGGGGTAGAGGGTCTTCCTGGCCTCATCCGAATACCTGGCCGAGAGCGCGGGCGCGCCAGTGGCGTGGTCAGCCGTCACGAGGACTATTGTGTTTGGATGTTGTTTCGCGAACATATGCGCCGCGCCGACGGCCTCATCGAAGTCAATGGTCTCGGCGAGCATGGCGGCAGCGTCGTTGTTGTGGGCGGCGTGGTCGATTCGGCCGCCTTCCACCATCAGGAAGAATCCCGCCTTGTTCCGCGAGAGGATTTCGAGGGCCGCCGAGGTCATCTCGGCCAGCGAAGGCACATTGGCGCCGTCCCCGGGCTGGCGGTCCAGGGCATAAGGCACATGCGAGGCCGCAAAGAGACCAAGGAGTTTGGCGGTTCCGCGAGAGGAGAGGAGTTCCTCCCGATTGGTCACGAGCTTGTAGCCCTGCTGCGACGCCTTTTGAATCAGATTCTTCTTGTCTTTCCGCCCGGATACAGCGTCCGCGCCCGCAGCCGGACTGAACGCGCCGAAGTCGGACACCTTGGTTCCCTTGGGAATCCATGCGCTCAGGCCGCCTCCGAGCAAGACATCCACTCCCGTGTCAAGCATCTGTTCGGCGATTGCGGCCTCGGAATTGCGATTTCCAAGATGGGCAGCAAAACATGCCGGAGTTGCATGGGTGAGTCGTGTGGTGGTGACAAGCCCCGTCGTCCTGGAGTCACGTTTTGCAAGCTCGAGGATGGTCTCCAATGTCTTGCCGTCCGGGCTGACTGAGACAAGTCCGTTAAGGGTCTTTTCGCCGGTCGCGAGCGCTGTCGCCGCCGCAGCCGAATCGGTCACGACTTCCTGAAGGGGTGAAACATTCACCAGGGCAAGATGTCCCTCCGACATGATCTTCTCCATCCACAGGTCGCGCTGCTGTAAGGCTTGGGCATATTGTTGCATCAGCCCGAGCACGTCCACGCTCATCCCGTCGCCGATCATGAGGATTATGTTATCGGCGCGCTCGATGGACCGAGCGGCTGTCGGCCCTGCGTGTTTCTCTCCACATGCCGAAAGTGTGACGACGAGCAAGAGCGCGAACAGAGTGTGCAGCCGACTTTTCATTTATTCCTCCAGACGCGAAACATCACTCCAGCCTCTGTGCGCCGATCTCGCTGAAGAAGGGAAGTTGCCCAATGAGCGCGAAGCGTAACTCATCCCGGCTTGTCGCTTCATTGAACGTGACGAAGTAGGCGGTCTGGCCGTTAGGGACTGCGGGTGTTTTCATGCGTTCGGTCGCGAGCGAGCCGAGGAGTTGTCCATCGGCCAGGTTGTACGCGCGCAGTTTCCCTTCTTCGGAGGAGACGAGCAGGGCGTTACCGTAAATCACGGGCGCAAACCGCGTGGAGCTTTTCGATTGCGCTTTCCACCGCTCCGCACCCGATTCTGCGTCTATCGCGAACACCGTCCCTTCGCGGGTGCAGACATAGAGAGTCCTGTCGGAAAGGGCGGGCGTGGAGAAGACGCATCCGCCCGTGTTCGTCTTCCAGACGATGCTGCCGTCGGACGCGTCGAGCGCATACATGTGCCGGTCCCATGAACCGACATAGACGCGGTCGCCATTGACGATCGGGGCGGCCGTTATCTTGTCGTCCGCTTTGAATTTCCACATGGTCTCGCCGCTCCCGAGTTCCTGGGCATACAGGACGCCGTCTTCGGACGCTATGTAGAGCGTTTCCCCGCCCACGACGGGCGGCGCGAACGCCCTGCCTCTGATTGCGAACGCGGGCTCTATCGGTTGAGAGGCCTCAGGCAGTGCGCCGGGAGCGAACAGGATATAGCCCACCAGCAGCAGGTTTGCAACCAGGCTTGCGGCTAGGGCATACCTCATTCCCGGCGGAGTTTTGAGCACGATGCGTTCTCTCACTCGCGGGGCCTGTCGTTCCTTCTCGCGAGAGACCAGCGGCTGAATCTCTTTTGGCTTGGCTTCGATCCTGGTCCGCATGCTCGCCGGGATTGCCTGCGAGAGCGCATTGCAGACGTGGCGGAAGCTGTCGTACCGGTTCGAGGCCTGCTTCTCGAGCATCTTCGAGACGATTTCCGCCAGTTTCCCCGGGATTTCGGGATTGAGCAATTTGGGAGATTCGGGTGTTTTCGTGACGTGCATCTGCAAGACTTCGATCGCGGTCTCACCGCGGAACGGGGACGTGCCCGTGAGCATCTCGTATAGAACTATTCCCAGGGAATAGATGTCGGAGCGGCGGTCCACCTTTAGTCCCGAGGCCTGCTCGGGCGACATGTATTCGGGCGTGCCCATGATCGTGCCGGTGATCGTGAGTTGCGTGCCCTCTTCCGTGTGGGCAATCCCGAAGTCCATGATCTTGAATGTGCCCGCCTCGTCCGACATGATGTTGTCGGGCTTGACGTCGCGGTGTACGATTCCGGAGGAATGCGCAAGATGCAGTGCGTCGGCGATATCAAGGATAATCTTGACCGCTTCAACCGTCGGCAGTTTGCCCCGTTTCTTTAGGAGAGACCTGAGGCTCTGGCCGCCGAGATACTCCATCGCGAAGAAGTGAACTCCATTATCTTCGCCCACCTCGTACACCTTGATTATGTTGGGATGATCCAGGCGGGCGACCGCGGTCGCTTCGCGGCGGAACCGTTCCACATATTTGGGGTTTCGCGTCAACTCGGGGGGCAGCATCTTGAGCGCAACCAGATCGCCGGTCTCGATTCGCCGGGCGAGATAGACGACCCCCATGCCGCCCTTGCCAATTTCCTTCAGCAGTTCGTAGCTGCCAATTTGCCTTTCCAAGCCTCTCTCCGATTCAAACCGTCTTTCAGGCGACGTTCACTCCTCCGAATGGAAATCGAATTGCAGGCCGTCGTAAGGGCACCAGCCGCTTCGTTGGGTCTTTTCAACATAGAACATTCGCTCGCAGGAGCTGCACGTGACCCATCTGAAGTTCGTGCTGTCGACGCGAGTCTGCGGCGCCGATTTGCGGGTCGAGATATCCCAGGCCACGAGTCCGATGAGCACTGCCAACAATGCAATGACGACCGCGCGGTAAAGCATCAGGCATCCTCCCTGCACTCGCTTAAGAAATCATGAATCTCTGTAGTGTTCCCCCCTCACCCCTGCCCTCTCCCACTGGGAGAGGGCAGGGGTGAGGGGGCTTTGGCTGCGGCTTTGCCGCGCTGTGAACCTTATCGTTCCAGATTGTGTTTCATCTGCTCGAGCAAATCGGCGAACATCCTTCGGGCACGCACGGCGCCGCTTTCATCCTCCTTCAAGACCACTATGTCTTTCAGGGTATGCCGGTCAATGAAGAAGAACATGACGTTGTCGCCCATCGCGTCTGGAAACAGATAGAATTTGGGGCCGAGATTCTTCCAATCCAGGACAAATCCGCTGATGACTTCCTCGTCAGGAAAGACGAGCTTGACCAGATGCCCCGACCTCGGGGCCTTGGGCGAGCGCAGCCTCTTTGTCAGTTCGCCTTCAAAATCGCGAACGAATGCCGTGACCTTCAGCTCGTAAAAGCGAACATACATTTCCTTGCGATCCGGCAGATGACCCCGGCTGAGAAACCGGAAGCCTTCGGCCTCATGGCCCCAGCTCAAGGGCCAGCCTTGCATCACTTCGCCGTCGAGGAAATAGAGGATGGTCTGGGTGAGCGGCGTGGGAACCTCATACCGATATTCGAAGGCGCCGAGCTTCAGGTTGTCGAAGTTGATGAGTTGAACGCCGCCGGTCCTGGGCATCCCGTTGACAATCACTTCGTCGGTTCCCTTTGTCGCGCGGACGATGGTTCGCACCCCTTCTCGTGTGCGTAGCCCGGAGAAACTGTACCTGCGGTCCATCATCGAGTAATGAGGCAATTCAACGTCCGCTCCCTCGCCCACGCCGAGCGATATTTCCTTTGTTCTTCGCTCTTCGGAGAGCCTTTCGAGATTTATGTGTCTTGCCATGCCCTTGGTGGGGTCGTGGGTGACGAGCAGCTTGCCGATTGCCCCGGTCTTGTGCGCGAGCCGATCCGAGATGGCCCGCCTGACGGAGCCCGACATAAGCAACAATCCCGCAACAAGGATAATGACCCCGACCCCAATGACGATGACTCGAATCACTCTGCCAAAGTTGATGCCGCGCGCGGATACATCAACGGAGAACGGGATTTCGGAGTTCGAAAACGCCCAGCCTCTGGTTGACGCGAGCTTGACTCTCCCCTCGTATTTCTGTTTGGACTGCTGCGGCGCGTCCGCCGACCGTCGCACTGTCACGCCAATCTCTATGGTCTTCATCCTGAGGCTTGGGGAGAGTTTGAGCTCAAGCCCCTCGGGAAGTCGAATATCCGTCGAAACCGATACCTCGTCAAGCGATTCGGGAAAATCCGCGCCGCTCGCCGTTATGAAGATCGTCCTGGTTTCTTCGTATTCGCCCTTCAGGCCGGTCGGTCCGAAGGCAAGCGGCTGGGACACGGTCACTCTCAGCGATTCCGCCACGGAAAAGCTGAAATCCGCGTGCCGGGGCGACACCAGCAACGACCGCGGATCGGACGGCCGGAACGCGAAGACGCCCGAATATGTTCCCCGCGTGAAACCCCTGGTCTCAAACTCGAAGGTCTCGGTCCACGGTTCCGCCTGGCACACGACTCGCCTTGGTCTCACGCTGAAGAATCTGTCAAGAGTTCCCTTCACGAAATCTGCGTTTACGTCCATTTCCAGCGTCGGCGCGTCTTGCGAGGCGCGTCTGGGATAGAAGCTTATGGTGAAGACGCCGTGTGAGGGTGTGTCAGGAATCTGCCCGATATTCCTGACGCTGTCCATAATATGGACATCGGCCAGGGCGAGCCGGTCAAGCCACTGCGTGTCCGCGGGCCATTTTATGAAATAGGCGCCGATGGAGACCAGGTACTTCTGCAAGTCCTCGATTCTCGATTCCCCCAAAACGAAACAGTAAAAGTAGTAGTCTCTCTCCGTCTGCAGCCCCGAGAATTCGTCCAGCGCCTTCTTGAATGCGCCGGATTCGTCGCTAATGTCGTCCGGGTGCCGTCGTCCGTCCGTTATGAGGATGAGCACCCGCTCGTTGCCCGGCGACCGCATCAGGGAATCCTTTATCTCCGCAAGTCCCTTTTGAAGCGCGGGATAGTAATTCGTGGACACCGATTCGGAATAGAGATGAGACAACTGCGACTTCAGTTGAGTGACGTCGTCGGACTTCTTTATGACGCCTTTGGCGATGAGCGTGGGCTTGTTTGAGAATTGGTAGCAGGTCACCGAATCGCCGCGGCGTGCGCCGCCCGCGAACCGGCTCAATACGCCCGTGATCGAAGCGAGGTAAGGGGTCGCGCTCTCCGAGGAATCAACGAGGAACACTGCATCCTGGCTGGGAATCTCTTGTGCAAGAACCCGCGCGGGAACCGTCAAGCAGAGAATTATGAGAAGGATGGCTGGCAGGTGTATGATGCGCGTCTTCCTGTGTATAGGCATTGCACTTGGGGCCCAATCGCCCGCATGGTCCTTCGCTTGCCGCGCCACAAGAAATTCTAACATAAGGCCGCGCGCAAGTCAAAGCGCGGGCTCAGGCTTTCCCCTTTGTCCATGTCCATGGGTGGCTGTGTGTTATAATGTGTAGATATTAGAGCGACAGAGATGCATGCGTAGCGTCGTATAGTTGCGCACATTTCGGGCCGCGATTATTATGGATTCCCGCTTTCGCGGGAATGACGGATGGCGGCTTATGGATTTCCGCTCCGCGATCAGGTCGAGGACAAAGTTTCGCGGGAATACGGTTGGCGGCGACTCCGTGACATACGCAAGAACTTATGACGCTATGCATAATGAACTGAAACCCGCTGTTTTATGGAAATTTCCGTTCCCAAGATTCTCGTGGTGGATTCGCGCTCGAGGGCCACGTCGGACCTTATCGCGTACCTGAAGGACTGCGGCTACGAGGTGCTGTGGGCGCCGGACGGCGAGACAGGCTACAACATCCTCGACAGCGAGCCGATTGACGTGATGGTGGCGGAACTGCACCTGCAACGGATCAATGGCATGCGTCTGTTGCAGGTGGCGAAGAAGCGCAATCCCGAGGTGTGCGTCATCATGATAACGGCGGACGCCGACCTTGAGCTTGCGACTGCGGCGATGCGGGAGGGCGCGTACGATTTTCAAACCAAGCCTCTGAATCTTGACAAGCTCAAGGCGGTGATCGAGCGGGGCGTGTCGCACCAGAAGCTGGTTTTGCAGATGCACGACCTGCATCAGCGGATAGACGAGCGGTACGGGCTGGGGGGCATCATCGGCAGCACGCCGAAGATGGTGCAGGTGTACAACAAGATACGCGAGATCGCGCCCACGCGCACGACGGTGCTGCTGTCGGGTAAGACGGGCACGGGCAAGGCGCTGGCGGCAAGCGCCATCCATGTGAACAGTCCGAGGCGCGATTTTCCGTTCGTGAAGCTGAACTGCGCGGCCCTGGCCGAGAGCGTGATCGAGAGCGAGTTGTTCGGGCACGAACGCGGGGCGTTCACCGGCGCGCTCAAGACGCGCAAGGGCCGGTTTGAGATCGCGGACGGCGGGACGTTATTCCTCGATGAGGTGAGCGAGGTCACACCGTCCGTGCAGGTGAAGCTGCTGAGAGTGTTGGAGGAGCGCCGGTTCGAGCGGGTCGGCGGCAACGAGACCATCGGGGTCGATGTCCGCCTCATCGCGGCGGCAAACAAGGACCTCAAGAAACTTGTCGAGGAAGGGAAATTTCGCGAGGACCTGTATTATCGGCTGGCGGTGGTTCACATCGAGTTGCCGGAACTCAGGGAGCGCAAGCCGGACATCCCGCTCCTTGTCGAGGCGTTTCTTGAGGAGTTCAACCGGAGCCACGGCAAATCGGTGAAGGGCGTGAGCCGGGGCGTGATGGATGCGCTGATGACGCATGATTGGCCGGGCAACGTGCGCGAGCTCAGGAACTGCATCGAGGGCATGGTCGCGTTCTCGAGGCCGGGCGCGGTGCTCGGGGTGGCCGACCTTCCGCCGCATCTGCGCGAGCAGAAGCAAAGCAACGATGGGCTGTACGTGCACGTGGGCATGACGATGGACGACATCGAGCGGGCGATCATCGAGAAGACGCTTCAGTCCACGGGTTATAATAAAGAGAAAACCGCCGAGATACTCCAGATCGGGCTGAGGACGCTGTACAGGAAGATCAAGGAGTATCAGATAGAGTAGGGTGGCGCAACCGCGAGTTGCGGGTTTCGGGTT
>CAZEBC010000060.1:18022-19781 GCA_964510165.1 uncultured bacterium | reverse complement strand
TGCCACACGGGCGATATGGGCATGATAGATGCGCTCTTCAAGAAGGTGATGGACACGTACGGACGGGTGGACATCCTGGTGAACAACGCCGCCACCAATCCGTACTTCGGCAGTGTGCTGCATATCTCGGAGAGCGCATACGACAAGACATTCGAGGTGAATACGAAGGGATACTTCTTCGCGGCCCAGAAGGCGGGCCAGATCATGGTGGAGCAAGGGAGCGGTTCGATCATCAACATCGCGTCGGTGGCAGGAATCCGCGCGTCGCAGATGCAGGCGGTGTATGGGATGACGAAGGCGGCGGTCATTATGATGACGAAGGTGTTCGCGAAGGAACTGGGGTCGTCGGGGGTTCGCTGCAACGCCATCTGTCCGGGGCTGACCGAGACCCATTTTGCGAAGGTGCTCATCCAGACCGAAGAGATTTATTCGGTCGCGCTCGAAGGGATTCCCTTGAAGCGACACGCGCAGCCCGACGAGATCGCGGGGGCGGCCCTGTATCTGGCGTCCGACGCCTCGAGCTTCACCACCGGCTCGATCGTTGTTGTGGATGGCGGCAGCACGGCGTGAGGAAAAGAGAGTTCAAAGTTAAAGGTTCAGCGTTTCGGGTTAAAGGACCATCTCACAGTTGTCCCTCGTGCAAGAACTGATGGTGGGCGATGCAGAAGGCGACTGAATACGATGTCATCGTTGTTGGGTCCGGGCCGGGCGGCGCGACGGTGGCGAGGGAGCTTGCGCGAGCGGGCAAGCGCCTTGTCATTCTTGAGCGCGGCAAGGACCACAAGAACCTAGGCAGCTACCTTGGCGCGCTGGCGATCCTCGACAACATGAAGTCGAGGGAAGGGCTCGGGATGCTGAAGGCGAGCACGACGGGCGGCGCGAGCGTGCTGTACAGCGCGAGCGCGGCGGACCCGCCCGCGTGGCTTGAGTCGAGATACGGCATCGACCTATTTCCCTACCTGGACGAGATCAAGAAGGAAACCCGCGTGGGCGTCTTGCCGGAGCATCTGCTCGGAAGCGCCTCGATCAAGGTGATGGAGACCGCCAACCGCCTGGGGTATCATTGGGAGCCGATGGCGAAGTTTCTGGACCCCTCACGTTTCGTCAATGGCCGTTGCTGCGGCGCAAGAGAACACCTTGGCTGTACGTGCGGCGCCAAGTGGACTGCCCGCGAGTATTTGAAGGATGCGGCCGCTGCCGGCGCCAAGCTTCTGGTGGAGACAGAATGCGAGAGGGTCATCGTCGAGAACGGCCAGGCGGCGGGCGTTTGGGCGCGGACGAAGGGCGGCCAGTCGAAGGAGTTCCGCTCAGAACTGGTCGTTCTGTGTGCGGGCGGCCTGGCGAGCCCGCTGTTGCTCCAGCGACTCGGCATCGACCAGGCCGGCGACGGCTGTTTCACCGACCCCACCGCCGTCGTGTACGGCGAGGCGCCGTTTGAGGGAACGTGGCAGGACCCGCCCGTGTCGGTCGTCACTTGGGAATTCTACGACAGCGACGGAATCCGGATCGGGACCATCATGGAGCCGAGGCTGCTGTTCGCGATGAACCTGCTCAAGCAGGCGCCCGGCCACATCGCGATGTCGCTCAGGTATCGAAATATTGTCGGCATACTCGTGAAGGTGAAGGACGACCTTTCGGGGCGCGTGTATCCCGACGGGACCGTCTCGAAACAACTCAACGAGAACGACCGCGCCCGAATGGACAAGGGGATCAGGGTCGCCACCGAGATTTTGCGCGCAGTCGGGTGTCCGTCGAACAG
>CAZEBC010000060.1:0-17922 GCA_964510165.1 uncultured bacterium | reverse complement strand
AAAGCCCTTTACCGCATCTCAGGCGCCTTGACCCTAACCCTTTCCCACTGGGAGAGGGCAGGGGGGCCGCTGTTGCGAGTTTTCGCTCGCCTGCCAGGGCGCACGCCATGCGCCCCTACAATGAACAAAGGTTTCCGGTTATCGGTTCCCGGTTTCTTGGCGAAAAGAAAGACCTTCCGCCAACCTACTTTCTTGTTCCAAAACAAACAAGCATCTGTGGAATAGCCTACAAAGAGAAGCCTGTCCGGAGACTGTCTCACGGATTAGCGCCCTCCTAAGATATGTCGCTGCAATAAGTTAGCAATCACATCCCAAGTTGGCAACGCGCTTGCTTATTATTCTGTTCAATGCCGACAGATGGCGCAATGGAAAAAACAGAAGATCGAAGTCGTAGAAAGGAACACGATATGAGGACAAGAACATTGGTCGCAATAGCCGCAGCGTTGACGCTTGCGGTGCTGCCCGCGTCTCACGGATGGGCCGAGGCCGAGCACCAGCACGGAGGAGCATCGGGACAGGGGCAATCTTCACATGAAGGGCATTCGATGTCGGGATGCAGCATGATGGGGGGCGAAACGTCGGGCAAGAAGGCTGCCCTTTTCGAGAACTATTTCGCCATCAGGTCGGCGCTTGCGAAGGACTCGCTTGATGGAGTGTCCGAGAACGCGAAGGCGCTGGCGGACGCGACGAAATCCGCATGCGCGATGAAATGCATGTCGGATGAAAAGATGGGCTGCCCGCACGGGCTGAGCGGCGAGATCGCCGCTTCCGCCACGGCGCTTTCCGAGGCGAAGGACCTCGAGTCGGCGCGGTCCGAATTCGGGCGCCTGAGCGAAAAGGTGGTAGAGTACCACGGGAAGTTCGGAGGGGAGCATAAGGCGACCGTGTTTGTGTGTGACATGGCGAAGAAGGTGTGGCTCCAGGAGACGGATGAGCCGAGTAATCCCTATTACGGCCCGTCCATGGCGAAATGCGCGCGCAAGGTGAATTAGTGTGGGAGCTGTGCGAATAAATTCGCACCCACATGATTGTGGGACAGCTTCGAGATTCGGATTCGGGAAGGGCTTCCCCTGCCTCCTTGATTTCGACAAGGGAGTCCCGCGTGCTAAAACGGAGGCCTTTCCCGATTTCTTTATCCCGGGGTTGGAGGTGATGGAAATGGCGGAGGAAAAGACTTGTCAGGTATGCGGGAAGCCGGTGAATGAAAGCGAAATGTGTTTCGAGAAGGAATACGAGGGCAAGACGTATTATGCATGTTGTCCGGTATGTTTCTCGATATTGCAAAAGAATCCGGAAAAACATATCGGCGAATAAGAGGAAGTGATGACCATGGGTGAGAGAGTAGACCCCGCACGGCTGCGGTACGACCGCAACGCGCGGATGTTCGATTTCATGGATTCGATGTTTGGCGCAAGGCTGGCCGTACGCAAGCACGAATTGGTGGGCACGACGCGAGGCCGCGTCCTCGAGGTGGGTGTGGGGACCGGCCAGAGCCTCACGCATTACCCGGAAGGCGTGGAGCTGGTCGGGATAGATATCAGCCCGAGAATGCTGGAGCGCGCGAAGATGCGGGCGGGTGATTTTCGCGGCCATCTTTCCCTGCAGGTCGGAGATGTCCAGCGCCTGGCGTTTCCGGACGACTCGTTCGATATGGTTGTGACCTCCTGCGTGTTCTGCTCGGTGACGGACCCCGTGCAGGGGTTTCGGGAGATCAACCGCGTGCTCAAACCCGGCGGGAGGGGACTTCACCTGGAGCACGTGAGGAGCAAGAGGCCCGTTCTCGGGAAGTTCATGGATATTATCAATCCCGTGGTGGTCCGCATGTTCGGCGCGAACATCAACCGCGACACCGCTTCCAACATCCGCAAGTCCGGCCTGGTCGTGCTCGAGAAGAAAGACCTCTGGCTGGATATTCTGAAGCTGTTCACGGTCACAAAGGGTTAGCCGCGCGGCGGAGCCACGGGCAAAGATGCTTCTTAACCGCCAATTACCAGGCACATCAAGCGCTCACCAAGATAAATGAAGCCCTGTCGGTTTCGAGGGCGAGCTGCCGGTCACCGGCGCAATTCGGTTCAGGCAAGTGTAAGAATATGATACATTTGGGCCGCAAAACCATACACCGGTGTAGGGATCTTGGGCGAGCCACTGGATGGAGTGAACGCCTTATCGCTTGATACAGTTTGACTTAGGTAAACGCCCCCCCATCTGGCATAGAACCTGCTTGCACTGCGAGTGGTAAATCATAATTTTGTTCATTTCACATCATTTCATCATCACCATCGTTATGAAAGGGAGGCGCGACGATGAGCGGGAACATTGCGATTATCGAGGATGATCAGGATTTGGGGGCCATTATGCGAAAACGGCTCCAGAAAGCGGGGTACAACTGCATCTTCATAGCCGAGAGCGACAAGGCGTTTCCGGTAATCAAGGCCAAGAAGCCTGACCTTGTGATCATGGATGTCATGATGCCGAAGGTCAACGGTTATGAACTGTGCCGACAGGTCAGGCGCGACCCGCTGGTGTTCATGACGCCGATACTGATGCTGTCGGCGTTGGGCGGCGAGCCGGAGGTCAACCATGCGCTGGAGCAGGGGGCGGACGACTATCTGGTGAAGCCGTTCGATTTGGGAGTGCTGTTCGCGAAGGTGAAGGCGCTCATGGAGAAGCAGGCCCGCATGATGCAGAAGAGTTCTTTGACGGGATTCTATGGAGGCGATTACATCAAGCGATTAATCACGAACAAGCTGTTCAGGGAGGAGCTTGTGGCGGCGTGCTATTTCAGCCTGATGCATTTCGCGCCGTATGTGAAGCTGTACGGCGCAGAGAAGCGAGACAATGTGATAAGCCTGCTGGCGGAAATATTGAAAGAGGTCACGCAGGACACGGGCGTGTTTGAATGCGCGATCTCGCATCTGGGCGGTCCCGACTTCATGGTATTGCTCTCGGTGAAGGACTTCGAGAGATACTGCGATGAGGCGGTGCTCCGGTTCAAGCATCGCAGGAATTCTCTTTATAGTGCGGTTGACGCCGAGCGCGGGCAGATTCAGGTGGAAAATCAGGAGGGCGGCTCGACGGATTATCCGCTGATGTCGCTGGCGGTCGGCGCAATAACCAATGAGCGGATCAAGTTTCGCGACAGTACGCAGATGATGAAGGTCGCCGGCGAGGTGAATCGTCGCGCCCAACAGCAGCAGACCAACGGTCACATAGAGATACTGCGTGACGCGTTGCTGGTTTAAGAGGGGCGATTCGGGCAGGAAGTGTTTGCCGCGATTGACTAAACGCTTCGGAGATGGTAAAATTATACGTTGCCGTTCGGAGAGATAACCTATCGTATGGGTTATCTCTCTGTTGCATTGTGGGGGGGCTTCATTGAATAATTCTTGACGAGCTTCGTCTAAGAGCCCAAACATCAGTACACGGTCAGGGGTTGAAAAGGAGGAAGCGCGATGAGATGCTTTACAAGGGGCAAATGGTCGGTCTTGTTGTTGTTCCTCTCCATATTGTGTGCGGGTGCGGCGTCGCCCCGGGTCGCCGTTGCCGACGAGGAAATGAGAGCCTTTGAAGGGTCGAATTATCTTGACCAGTATGACCAGGAGCGCTGGAACACCGCCGACAAGAACGCGGACGGGTTTCTGAGCAGAGACGAAATCCAGGCCGAGAAAAAGGGCTTCGAGTTTTACAGCGATTCGGCGCGTTTCCAGGCTACCGACACTGATGGAGACGGCCTGCTCTCCTATGAGGAGACGAAAGCCCAGCGCCAGTATGAGATGGAGCACAGGCGCCAGTACGAGCGGCGCGCGCTGGAAGACGTGAAGACGAAGTATCCGGACGCGAAACTCAGCGACGCCGAGTGGCTGAAGCAGCATCCGGATGTCACGGAAGAGGTCCTCAAGAACGGCGAATGGCTGAACGAGAACCCGGGGACCGCGAGGAAGATATACAAGGACAAAGAGTGGCTTGACGAGCATCCCGATGCGGCCAAGGCCATGTATTCAAACCGGTTGTATCTTAACGAGCATCCCGAGGCCGCCAAGGAGCTTTATTCCGACCGCAAATGGCTCGAAAGCCATCCGGAGGTTTCGAAAGAGGCCTATAAGTATGGTGACCCGCTCAAGAGCCATCCTCGCGCGACCAAGCAAGTCTACGGCGACGCCAAGAAGAATCAGGACGCTGCAAGTGAGGTATATGGAGCTGGCAAGAGCCATCCTCGCGCGACTAAGGAGGGCTACCGCGACGCCAAATCACATCCTGAGGGAGCGCGTGAGGCGTACAAGCAGGGAAAAGGTCACGAGCAGGGAACGAAAAAGCTGTACAAAGATGCGGACAAGCATCAGGGCATGACGAAGAAAGTTCATCACAAGGCCGACCAAAACCCGAAGGCCACCAAGAAGAATTACACGAAAAGCAAGAACAATTTCTCGACCACCAAGAAGGCCCGCCAGAACCCTCGCGCGGCCCGTTCGAAGGCGCGCAAGAGGTAGTGTGACGGCGTAGTGGTTTTTGCCGCCTGTCCGATTGCAGGGGCGGTTTGGGAACCGCCCCTGCGGTTTACTTGTACCTATCCGTTTTTGAACTTGTTCATTCAAACTCTTGAAGCAGCTCGTACAGTCTCTTGAGGACCTGGTCAAGATTTCGTTTCATGAAATCTGAGAGAAGCGAACTCGCCTGGGCGTTCTTCCTGTCTGCTTGAAGAGACTGGGCCTCGGTCTTGATGCTGGCGGCGGCGGTTCTGAATTTGGCCTCCAAGTCGAGCCATGCGTTTTGAACGAGGGGCGTTCTTGTGGCGTAATCCTTGGCGACATACTCATCCAGTTTCTTGAAAAGCCACCAGGCTGAATCTTTGGAGAACTCCGACCCCGCGCGCGTGAGGAGCGGCGGCAGCTCGCCCTCGACGTAGAGCGGCATGAACACGCCGCAGCAGGAATTGCCAAGGCTTGCCCAAAAGGTTCGCGGGCCGTCTTTGGAGAGGTGCGCGACCATGCCGGCTGCTGTAGTGCCGACGGGGTCGGCATGCATGCATATGGAATAGCAGCGGGGGTCATCAGGCTCGCGGCCCGGCGTGAAGACTGTGCCGCTGTCATAATGGTCGCGCAGGAATCGCATCATCGTCTCGGGCGCGATTCGGCTGCGGTGTTCTTCGAGCAGCAACTGCGACTGGCGGAGCCTGCCCTCGGATATCTGAGGCGGCGCGACCTCAACGCTTCGATAGGCCGCCGAGAAATCGAGTCGGTCGTTCGCTCCGTCGGGCCACCATCCGTTGGAGACCGCGTGTGCGCGCGTGTTGTGCGAGAGGCCATGCCAATCGGCCCCGATCGCGATGTGGTTCGAAATGCTCGCGGTCCCGGACACTTTCCTCCAGGCATACTGGCGGGCGGAAGTCTCGAGGATGTAGGCCTCGGCGGGGTCGGCGATGATGAACGAGTTGCTGTAGCCCCACTCGAGGTGCTCGTAGGCCGAGCCGCCCTGTCCGTGCTCATCAATGAGGAGGGCGATGACGTCGAGCGCCTCGCGGGCTGTCTTGGCGCGTTCGAGGCCGAGCCGCACAAGGTCCATCCCGAGCAGTCCGCGCTCCGGCAGGGCATCCTTCGTGAAGACCGCCTCGTTCCCGATGGCGACGCCGCACTCGTTCATGCCGTGTTCGAAGCCCCACAGCCAGTGAGGGCGCGAGCCTATGAGGGCGAGCGTTTCAGCGACCTGGGGAATCTCGACGTATTGGCACTTCAGGACCGAGCCGGGCGGATATCGGCGACGGGGGGCCTGAAAAAGCGGCTGGCTTTCATCTGCGGGCCGGTCGCTGTTCTTCGCGAGTATGACGGATTTGTCGGCGGTCGCGTCTGAGAGCGCCACGAGCGTGTCGCACGAAATTGGGATCATGTCTGGGTTTCCTTAACCACCAAGTCACCAATCCCGCGAAGCGCGGGACAAGAAACAGCAAGTTTTCGCATTTTTGGTAATGATAGACGGAAAGGCAGGAGAAATCAAGAGATTTCCGACGAGCGCGCGGGCGCAGCATGCGCCCCTACTAAGGAACTCGGTTGCCGCTCAGCGCAATGCGTAATTCGAGGACACCATGAGTCATGGTGTCCCGGAAGAATTAACTGTTTCCGTGCGAATCACCACGCGTACACCGGGCACTCGATGGATATTTCGGCCCAGTCGCTTGGGGCGCCTTCGGCGTCGAGTGTTCGCACGCGGTAGGTGTTCAGGCCCTGCGCGGCCTCGGGGTCGCGCAATGTGAACGGCCTCAGCGAGGTTTGCGGCGTATGAGGAACCTCGCCTATCTTCTGCTCGCCCCGATAGACCTCATAACGGGAAAGCGGGGCGTTGCCCGCATACGCGGTGTCCCATTCGAGGTATACGGCGGGGGTTCCGCCGACGAACTCGCTGTAGTCGCTGTCGAAGTTCGCCCTCAGCCCGCGAGGAGGCGTCAGGCCGACCGGGGGCCGTTGGAAGTAGTTGGTGCCGGTTCCGACGGCTTCGGCGGTCGTCTGCTCCACCTTATCCATCTCATCGCGCGAGAGCGGCTCATGCAGTTGGGCGGCGTTGATGTCGGCGATAAGCTGGTCCTCGGCCGGGTCGTCAGAATCGCTGATGTGTCCGATGCCGATGATGAGGATATCCACACCGGGCACGCTGAGTGAGTACAGGATGAGCTGGTCGGAGGGAAGTTCCTTCGACCCGACACCCAGGTACACGTCATCCGGCGAATTCGAAAACGAGTTCGATTCGCGCCCGTAGAACTTCGCGTCGGCGAACACCTTCATGCCGATGACGCCAAGCCCCTTCGCCTTCGCGACGGGGATGACATTGTTCTGGTGGTTGAAATAGCGGCGGTCGTTCGCGTTGATCGCGACGAGCAGCGTGTCGATAATGCCCATGTCGTCGCGCTGGATAGCCTCCATGAGTGCGGGCGAGTTCCAGTGACCGGTGATGCCGATGTGGCGGATGAGCTTTTCCTTGCGCGGATTGAGGCCGGTGCGGTTTGTGCCGTCTCGGAGGTCGAGGAGTCCGGCGAGTGCGCCGAGACGTTCGGCGCGCGGGTCGGGATTGTCGAGGCCCTCATATATCGCGGCGATTTCCTCGAGCGTGTTGATGTTGTGAATCTGGACGAGGTCGAGATAGGCCCCCTTCGGGTACTTGCCCTTGCCGTCGCCGAATATCTGAGAAAGCGAACGGCGCACGTCATCAAGGGCGGAGCGGACGCGCTCGCCGTTGGACCATGAGTTGGGGCCGATCTCGCCATCGGACGGTTTCGCCATGCGCATGTGCGTCTTGCTCGCGAGAAATATCTCTCTCCTGCGTTTCTCATCGTAGCCTGCGCGGTTCGGGATCAGATGAAGCCTGCGAAAGGCCTTGCCGAATGTGGTCTGGCTGGGGCCATAGATGTTGGAGGTGTCGAAGTATCTGACGCCCATCTCGAGCGCCTTGAGGATTATCTTTTCGCCGTCGATGCCGGGGCCGGGCCATTGGATTGAACCCTGGCCGCCGAGCCCGAACGTGGTAACCGTCCGGCCCGTCTTGCCGAGCGTGGTTGTGAGCAGCTTTCGGCTGCGCGTGGGCTTTCTTTTCGTTATGATGGCGTGCCTCCTCGGGTTCAGATATGAATGAAGGCTGGAATTTTCCTATCTTTAACTATGCAGAAAACGGGCGAGAGACGACAGCGGGGGCACGAGAGGTTCGTTTGGCCTAGGGGCGCGGCGCGCCGTGCTCCTACGCGCCGTGAGAACGCGGGGATGACAACTGCGAGACGATCTTCTTCACGTTCTCTTGATCCATCCTCGGGGGTTTTTGACGAATTCGTGTTCCCAGGTTTCCATCAATTCCTGCATGTGTTTTCCGATTTCGGGATATTTCTTCATGAGGTTGTAGCTTTCGCCCGGGTCGAGTTCCATATCGTAGAGGAGCGGCCACGAGCCGAGGCCGGGCACCGAGATGTCCGTCCCTTCCGGCTCATATGTGTAGCCGCTGGTCACGCCCCCGAAGAAGGTATGCGGCTTATCCAGCGGGATCGGGTTGACGTAAGAGTTGATGTACCGGAAGTACTTCCACTTGCCGGCCCTGACGCCTTCGAGTTCGTTGTAGTGGAAGAAGAAAAGCGCCTCGTGGGGGGATACCTTTTCGGCGGCTGTCAGCAAACCCTGGATGTCTTTCCCGTCAATGATGCGGTCATCGGGCAGTTGGAGTCCTGCGAGATTGAGAATCGTCGGAAAGAAATCGATGTTCATGGAAGGCTCGTTGGAGACGGCGCCCGCCGGGATGTTGCCGGGCCACCACGCGACCAGAGGGACGCGGTAGCCGCCCTCAAAGCTTTGTCCTTTTCGGCCTCTGAGGGCGCCGGGGCTGCCGTCGTACCACGGGCCGTTGTCGCTGGTGAACAGAATGAGCGTATTGTCTTGGAGGCCGTTTTTGTGGAGGCAGTTGAGTATTTTGCCGACGCTCCAGTCAACCTCTTCGACAGTGTCGCCGTGTCTGCCGCCGTCGGACCTGTTTACGAAGTTTTCGGATGGTATGCACGGCTGATGCGGGTCCTTATGAGCGAGGTAGAGGAAGAAGGGCGTGTCCTTGGAGCGCTCGATGAAGTCAACGGCCTCCTTCGTGAAGAGGCCGGTATAACGGGCCTGATCGATGCCGATATCCTTGACGAGTTCCTCCTCGTTGCGCCAGAAGGCGACGGGCCAGTCGTCGTTTGCGCCATTGAATCCGATGAAGTAATCGAAGCCGTGTTTTCTCGGCAGGTATTGTTCGTCCTTGACGAAATCTCCGAGGTGCCATTTCCCGATGCACGCGGTCTGGTATCCTGCGATTTTCAGGGCTTCGGCAATGGTGATTTCGGAGGGCGGCAGTCCGTTGGCAATGCTTTTTGCGCCGTGCGTATCGACGGCCCCGATCGAGCCGAAGGTGAGCCCGATTCTTCTCATGAGTCGCCGGGAGAGTGTGTCCTCACCCGCCGGGAAAACCCACGTGACGCCCGTCCGATGCGGATATCTGCCGGTGAGGAGCCCCGCCCGCGAGGGCGAACACATTGCGTTCGATGAATGGAAGTCCGTGAAGCGAATGCCCTCCGACGCCATGCCGTCAATGTTCGGGGTCTTGATCGCCCTGCTTCCGTAGCATCCGAGGTCGCCGTACCCGAGGTCATCGGTCAGGATCAGGATTATGTTGGGCCTGCGCCCGCTGAATCCCTGGATTTCTCTGATGACGGCGCTGGCGGGAAGCGAGTCCCGTTCGCGGTCGGCGTAGATTTCGGGGTCGAAGGCGAATCTGGATGCTATATCTTTCTTGTCGTTTGAACCGCAGGAAATATCAAGCCCTGCAAGCCCGATGGCGGCGGCGCTGATGGCGCTGAATTTCAGGAGGGATCTTCTGGTCATTGGTTGTTCGGGCATATGTGGCGCCTTTCTGAAGTAGTCAAGACGGATTTCTTGAATTACTGCCGGCTCTTGCTCCCTCACCCAACCCTCTCCCACCGGGAGAGGGCAGGGTGAGAGGCTGCCGAAGTATATACCATCAGGCATGATGTTTCCAAGCGGTTTGTGGGAGGAGATGAAAGAGGGGCGCGAATTTATGCGCACTCGAAAATGCCCGGAAAATTGTGTGAATGGATTCGCCCCTGCAACCGAATCTCTCAGGCGATGGGGATGGTGATTTCGGCGGTTGTGCCCTGATTGGGCTTGCTGCGAAGGGTCAGGCCGCCGTTGTGCGCCTCGACGATTTTTTTGCAGATGGAGAGCCCCAGGCCTGTGCCCTTCTTCTTCGTGGTGAAGAACGGTTCATCGACTCGATGAAGGATGGACTCGTCGATGCCGCAGCCGGTGTCGGACACGGCGAGGCTCAACCGGGTTTGTCCGTCAGCGTCCGTGAAGCGCGAGGATATGCGGAGGGCGCCGCCGTCGGGCATGGCTTCTGCCGCGTTAGAGATGAGGTTGACGAGCACGCGGGTCATCTTTGGGGCGTCAAGTGAGACCGTGCGGTCCGCATGCTCCAGATTAAGTTCGACCGTGATGCCGTTGAGTTTTTCGGGCAGTGCTCCGAGCGCTTTGCGCACGATTTCCTCGACCGTGCAGTCGGAGCGCTCGAGCGTGACGGCGCGCGAGTATTGCAGGAGTTCGCCCACGATGCGGTTGAGCATGTCCACGCCGGCCTCGATGCCGTTCAGTGTGTCGAGGTTGTCTGGGTCATCGCCAGCCGCATCGCGCAAGAGTTCGATCCCGAGGCCGATGTTCTGGAGCGGGTTGCGTATCTCGTGGGCGACGACGGAGACCACCTGTCCGAGCGCGGCGAGGCTCTGGGCCTGATGCAGTTCAGCGACCTTCTTTCTGACGGTTTCCTCGAGGCTCTCGGAGAGAAGGCGATAGCGCTCCTCGGATTTTCGAAGCGCGTCGAGATACAGGTTGTTTCTGAAGGTGATGGCGGCATGGTCGGCGAAGGCGGCGGCGAGGCGCGCGTCTTCGTCGGTGAAACCGCCTCGCTTGTTTGCGAGCGCGATCAGGCCGACGGCCTTTCCCTCGAGGACGAGCGGCGCGAAGAGGACATTCTCGAGACGCTGATGGCCTGGCGGAAGCATGCGCGCCATTTCCGAATGGGCGAAGTTGTTATCGTAGACCGGCTTTGCCTTTCGATAGGCGTCGCGACGGATACCAATGATCGGCATGGGGATCGGCGGATCGATGGTGCGAGCGCAATGGCTGGATTCGATAAACACCACTTCTTCCTGCTCACCGTCCTCGCTGGAGCGGGCGACATAGCCCGCGGGCGCGCCTATGAGTTTCTTGAGCGAGCCGAAGATGGCGCGGATGGCGGAATCAAAGTCCCGATATTCAAGAGTTGCGTGAGTGCTCCTGAGGAGCGCGGTAAGCTGGGCGGTCTTGCGTCTCAGGTCCTTGAGCGCGCGCTGAAGCGCTTCTTCGGCCCGGGTGCGTTCGGTTATATCGATCGCGGTCCCCTGGAATCCGACGGTCTGGTCGCCCTTGCGTATCAGATTTACGTTGCCCTCGATGGTCCTTCGCTCGCCGGTCTTCGTGATGACCTCGTAGCGTATCTGTGAGATGGGGACGCCCCTCTTGAACATCTGGTTGTACGCCTGGTAGACCATGTCGTGGTATTCGGGCGCCACGTGTTCGCGGTAATTCCTGCCGATGACTTCCTCGCGCGGGTAGCCGAGCACTTTCAAGGTCGCATCGTTGCAGGAGGTGTAATTACCTCGGAGATCGACCGTGAAGTTGCCGGTGACCGAGTTCTCGAAGAGACCGCGGTAGCGCTCCTCGCTTTCGCGCAGGGCCTCCTCGGCGCGTTTGCGGTCGGTGATGTCGCGGACGTATTCGATGACGCCCTTGAGCTGGCCGGTCTCGGTATCGAGCATGGGGAAGGTGTAGAGGTCGAGCCAGCCCTCGACTTTTCCGCCCGGGCCGGTCTTGGGCACGACGCTGTAGCTTGCCTGGCCGGTGCGGAGTGTTTCGCGGGAAGGGCACTCCTCGCAGTGCTCGGAGCGGCCGTGGTAGGCCTCGTAGCATTTTCTGCCCACGAGCGTGCCCGCATGTTCGTACCAGCGCTGCATCGTGGGGTTGACGCGAATGATGTTGAAATCCTTGTCGAGGATGCTGATGCCGTCCTGGATGCTGCGGAAGATGCTGACGAGGAAGCGCTCACTTTCGCGCGACGCTTCAACGGCCTGCCGGGTTGCGTCAACCTGCAGTTGCAGCTTTTCATTGGTCGAGGTTAGTTCGGCGGTGCGCTCCTCGACCAGGTCTTCCAAGCGCTGCCTGTATTTTCTTAGTTCCTGTTCGGCCTGTTCGTGGCGGGTGACGTCAACCAGACACAAGACCAGTCCCTCGACGTTGCCGAAGGCGTCCTTGGTGGGATGGAGGCTCCAGTCCCAGTATTTCGTTTCCCCCTCGTCATGGCACACACATTCGAAGGGTTTGGCGTGGGCGGAATAGGGGATGCCGGTTTCAACGACGCGGCGGAAGACATCCTTGACCTCGCTGTCGGGGCAGCAGCTGAAGAGGTTTCTGTCAATGTAGGATTGCTGGTCGCGTCCGCTCCGCTCGGCATAAGCGCGGTTGACGCGGATATAGTTGAAGTCGGTGTCGAGAAAGGCGATCAGGACATCGGTGGTGGAAAAGAACCTTTCGAGAAGGTCGGAGGCGTCATGCAGAGCCAGTTCAGTTGGTCGTTTCATGGTCTCCTCTTTCTCCATTTGGCGCGCGTTCCCGGTGGAGGCCGCCCTGGGGCCGGCCTCGGCTTTGTCCCTGTCGCACTGATCCATATCTATTGCCTGTCTTTCCGTTCCAAGCCCAGTTTGTCATTCAAACGCCGGATGTGTAAGGGTATCCCGCACAAAATAGTGGCGCGCAATGGCTAAACAAGGGGACAAGGGAAAATCAGTATGACCAGCGGCGAGGGTGGACAACCCGACTGAATCGGTCGGAAAACATGTAATCTGTATTAATTGTACCCGCGCAAGCGTAGAATGTCAAGGGGAAAGGAGGGTTCCGGATATCGAGTTTCGGGTTATGAATCCGTTTCTCGGAGACCTCGGCGAGGATACTTGAATGAGACGCATATCCGTGACCATGCTGCACGGTATTGCTGATGTGACCACATCGTTGAAGACAACGTCTGTTGCTGTGATTCGACACGTTGACTAAGTTTTTGAGGGCGTGCTATACTTTTTGGGGCGGGCTGGAGGGGCCGCCGCGCGACTAACTGAGGGAATTGGAGGCCGGGATGAAACTCGAGAGTTTCTCGTATCGGGTCGTGATAAAGACATTGGAACTCCTTGAGAGAGAACACAATTACAAGATTTCGGACACAATAAAGAAGGAGGTGGCCGAGGCGGTAGTCAAGCAGATTGACTCTCTGATCGAGGGGTAGTGGCTGGCCCGGTGGCGCGCCGGGAGAATGATAATTCTAAGAAGACGGCATGAATCTCCGCTTTTGCGGGAATGACATCTTTCCGTGGATTCCCGTTGCCCGATCAAGTTGAGGACAAGCTTCGCGGGAAGGAGATCTTCCTGGAGGGCGGTTTTCTCAGTTGAGTCCCTTTCGCCTCCGGCGGGATGAAGCTACTGGCAAGCCACTAGATTACCATAAGTAACTTGGCCGGCTTGGGAGATGGTGTTGGGCAGATCGGGAGGGCTCTTCGGGTTCGGGGAAGCGCGCCGCCTGATGGTGGAGCGGCAGCTTCGCGGACGCGGCATAGCCGATGAGCGGGTGCTTGCGGCCATGTTGCTTGTGCCGAGGCACGAGTTTGTGCCTGAGGAGTTGCGCGGTCGGGCGTACGGCGACCATCCGCTCGCCATTGGAGAAGAGCAGACGATATCGCAGCCGTTCATGGTCGCCATCATGACGCAAGAGTTGCTGCTCAAGCCCACTGACATCGTTCTGGAGATAGGAACGGGCAGTGGTTACCAGGCGGCGGTGCTGTCGAGGCTGGCGTTGCACGTGTACACGATGGAGCGCCGCCAGAAGTTGGCGTGTGTTGCGTATGCGACGTTGCGGCGTCTTGAGTACCGCAACGTGACGGTCATTTCGGGAGACGGCAGCAGGGGCCTGGCCGGCAACGGGCCGTTCGACGCGATTCTTGTGACGGCGGGCGCGCCCGAGATACCGGAGTCGCTGCTTGAGCAGCTTGCGGAGGGCGGCCGGCTGGTGGTTCCAGTGGGCACAAAGAAGTTTCAGATGTGTAAGCGGATCACTCGCGTAGGAGACCGATTCGAAGAGCGCGACATCACCGCGTGCGTGTTTGTGCCGCTGATCGGGCGGTACGGTTGGGAGATTTAGGCGGGATATGGAGCAGCGGTTCATCGAGATACGAGGGGCCAAGGAGCACAACCTCAAGAACATAGACTTGCGCATCCCGCGCGACAAGCTGGTTGTGATCACGGGTCTGAGCGGCTCGGGCAAATCCTCGCTTGCGTTTGACACGATATATGCCGAGGGTCAGCGTCGGTATGTGGAGAGCCTCTCAGCGTACGCCCGCCAGTTCCTCGAGCAGATGCAGAAGCCGGACGTGGAGCACATCGAGGGGCTTTCGCCGGCGATCTCGATCGAGCAGAAGACGGCCGGGCGGAACCCGCGCTCGACGGTGGCGACGGTGACCGAGATTTACGATTATCTGCGGGTGCTCTTCGCGCGGGTCGGCACGCCGCATTGTTACAAGTGCGGCAAGGTCATAGCGTCACAGACCGCGCAGGAGATAACCGACCAGATTTCCTCGATGCCGGAGGGCACGCGGCTGACGCTTTTGGCGCCGCTGGTGAGGGGGCGCAAGGGCGAGTATCGCCACATCTTCGAGAACGTGCGCAAGGAAGGCTACGTGCGCGTGCGCGTTGATGGCAAGATTTACGATATTGGCAGCCAGGAGATAAAGCTGGCCAAGCGGAAGGCGCACGATATTGATGTGGTGGTGGACCGGCTGGTGGTGAAGCCGGGGATGCGGACGCGGTTGACCGATTCGGTCGAGACCACGCTCCGGCTCGGCAAGGGGATTATGACGCTCTTGTACGAAGCCGACGACCGCCGGAAGAAGCCCGTGGAGCAGATATTCAGCGAGAAGCTGGCGTGCATTGATTGCGGCGTGAGCCTGGCGGAGCTGGAGCCCCGGGTGTTCTCGTTCAATAGTCCGCACGGGGCGTGTCAGGCGTGCAGCGGTCTGGGGACCAGCATGGAGATAGACCCCGACCTCGTGGTGCCCGACCGCTCCAAGAGCCTGCGCGCGGGGGCGATTGAGCCGTGGCAGTCGGTACAGAAGAACTCGCGCTACTTCGGCCAGCTTATTCAGCAGGTAAGCGAGCACTACGGTTTTCGCACCGACGTGCCGTTTGGAAAACTGGACGCGCGTCATCAGAAGATTCTGCTCTACGGCTCGGACGGCGAGGAGCTTGATTTCTCGCTCTCGCACGGGCGCAACCGATATGAGTTCCATAAGGCGTTTGAGGGAATCATTCCGAACCTGGAGCGGAGGTACAAGGAGACCGATTCGGCGGCGATCCGGGAATATATCGAATCGTATATGAGGCCGCGCAAGTGCAGCGCGTGCGGGGGCGGCAGGCTGAAGCCGGAGAGCCTAGCCGTTCGCGTGGGTGGAAAGAACATCGCGGAGATAGCGGAGCTTTCCGTCAAGGAGGCGCGCGCGTTCTTCGAGGGTCTGAAGCTTTCGAAGACGCAGAGCGTGATAGCGGGCAGGATTCTCAAGGAGATGCGCGAGAGGCTCGACTTTCTCTTGAATGTGGGACTGGACTATCTCACGCTTGACCGGGCGGCGGGCACGTTGTCGGGCGGCGAGTCGCAGCGGATCAGGCTTGCAACGCAGGTCGGGTCGGGGCTTGTCGGCGTGCTCTACATATTGGATGAGCCGAGCATCGGGCTTCATCAGCGCGACAACCGCCGTCTCCTTAATACGCTGCTGAGGCTGCGAGACCTGGGGAACACGGTGATCGTGGTCGAGCACGACGAGGCGACCATCCGCACGGCGGACTTCGTGGTTGACCTCGGCCCGGGCGCGGGCGTTCACGGCGGGCAGGTCGTGGTGACCGGAACTCCCGAGGAAATCATGAAGAGCGAGGAGTCGCTGACGGGCAAGTATCTGAGCCACGCGCTGGGGATAGAGCTTCCCGAGAGCCGGCGAGCGTCAAACGGGAAGACGCTGGCGGTCGTGGGCGCAAGACACAACAATCTCAAGGACGTGGCCATCGAGTTCCCCTTGGGCGTGTTCATTTGCGTGACGGGCGTGTCGGGATCGGGGAAATCGTCGCTGGTGGACGAGACGCTGTATCCGGCGCTGTCCAGGATACTGCACCGCTCGAAGCTGCAAGCCGGGCCATATTCGGAGTTGCGGGGAATCGAGCACGTTGACAAGGTGATTGACATAGACCAGTCGCCGATAGGTCGGACGCCGCGTTCGAATCCGGCCACGTATACGGGCGTCTTCACGCACATACGCGATCTGTTTGCGAGGGTGCCGGACGCGAAGATGCGGGGATACCGGCCGGGCAGGTTCAGCTTCAATGTGAAGGGCGGCCGTTGCGAGGCATGTACGGGCGACGGCATGATCAAGATCGAGATGCACTTTCTGCCGGACGTGTATGTCATGTGCGAGGCATGCGGCGGGCTTCGATACAACCGGGAGACTCTCGCGGTCAAGTACAAGGGGAAGAGCATCGCGGACGTGCTCGACATGACGGTTGAGAGCGCGCTCGAGTTTTTCCAGGACATTCCTGCCATCAAGGAGAAGCTTCAGACCTTGTACGACGTCGGCCTGGGGTATATCAAGCTGGGGCAATCGTCAACGACGCTGTCGGGCGGCGAGGCCCAGCGCGTGAAGCTTTCGGCGGAACTCTCTCGCCGTCAGACGGGCAAGACGTTGTACATACTCGATGAGCCGACGACGGGTTTGCATTTCGAGGATATCAAGCGCCTGCTGGCGATTTTGAGCCGGCTGGTGGACGCCGGCAACACGGTGGTCGTCATCGAGCACAATCTGGACGTCATCAAGACGGCCGATCATATAATTGACCTGGGGCCGGAAGGCGGAGACCGGGGCGGATACGTCGTCGCCACGGGGACGCCGGAAGAAGTGGCCGCTTGCGAGAACTCGTATACCGGCAAATTCCTGAGGCCGATTCTTGAACACAAGGATGTCTCAGCTCTGCGTGAGCGCGTCGCAGTCTGATATGAATTCCGCGGGCGGAAGGGCGCGGCGGGCCGGCCTGCTTGCGGGTGTTTTCCTCCTCCAATTTCTCTTCTATCTCTTTCTTGCGTCGCGAAGGCTCATCGACAGCGATGAGGGCTTTTATCTGTTCATTCCGAAGCTCATGATGACGAAGGGGATGGTGCTTTACCGGGACGTATTTTACCAGCAGATGCCGCTGCTGCCGTTTCTGTACGGCGGCTGGATGAAGCTGTTCGGTTTCAGTTGGGAGGCGGGGCGCGCGTTCTCCGCGTTTCTTTCGGCGCTGATGGGCGCATTGTTGTTCGGCGCGGTGTGGCGAAGGTCGGCAAGGCTTTCGCTCGCCTCGGCGGCGCTGCTTCTGTATGCCTTCAATCTATCGGCGCTGCTGTTCTTCCTGACGGCCAAAACGTACGCGCTTTCGACGGCGTTGCTGTTCGGCGGAATGCTGGCGGGGGTGGATGCGGAAGGAAAGCCGTGGCGGCATTGGCTGTGCGGGGCGCTGCTTGCGTTCAGCGTACAAACCAGGCTGTTCTTCGCGGCGGCCGTGCCGGTTCTCGGTCTCTGGCTGTGGCTTGGCGCCGAGAGCAGGAAGTCGTTCTTGCGGTTCGCCGCGGGATTTTTGGTCGGCATGCTTCCCACTCTGAACTTCCTCGCGATCGCTCCGCGGCAATTCATCTATGATAATATCCTCTATCACGGCATGCGAGACCCGGCGGGATTGGTTGGCGACCTTGCGCAGAAGCTGAACGTGGCACGGAAGCTGTTTATCGGTCCCGGCACGGTGCGCCCGACGCAGTTCACGCTTTTGTTTCCGGGGGTCGTGCTTGCATGTGCGCTCTGGAAGAAGGTTGGTGGGCTGGGTCTGATGTCTGCGACCCTGGCGCTCGCGCTCGGGGCGGCCTCGCTGCTGCCCACGCCAACGTTTGGCCAGTACTTCTGCGTGCTTGTCCCATTCATGGTCATTGCACTGGCGGAGTCGGTGCGGGCGATGGGCGCGATGTCGGGACGGCTTCGGGAAGCGCTGCCGATCGCATTCCTCTGTTTCTCGTTGGTCTATGCGGGGTGGGCGACGTCGCGCGTTGATGCGCTGTTTGTGCGCGGCGAGGAAGTCCCCGGCAAGGACCCGGGCACGGAACCGAGCGATTGGAAGCCGGAGACGGTCAGGCGGATCGCGGGTATAATAGAGTCCAACACAGATTCGGACGCGCTGGTCGTGAGTTCATGGCCGGGGTATCTCCTGGAGA
>CAZEBC010000059.1:14041-19822 GCA_964510165.1 uncultured bacterium | reverse complement strand
AGCTTGACTTTCGTGTCATAGAAGGAGACGCTTCCCCCGACCGGGTCGAGCATGCACGTGTTTTTGAGGTAGGGGTCTACCCACATTGCGGCGTTTGCGTGGACGCCCGCAGCCCTTCGCGGGTCGCCTTTGACGGTTTCACCGTCAACGACGATATCTGCTGCACCGGTAGCCCAGTGGCCATGGCCGAGAGTGAACGTGACAACGCCCGGCATGATCGTTTCGGTCACTTTGACTTTGCCCACCATCGGTTTACGGATTCCGTTCCTCAAATCCCAAACGCCCTCAGGGTTTGTCGCGGATGCCACCTTTATGTTGTCCCCGGTTTTCAGTCCCAGCTTTTTTGCGTCAATCGGGTTGATGATGACGGCGTTTTCGGGAAGTAGAGCGAGCAACCAGTAATTCGAGATTGTCCTTGCTTTCGTCATGAGGACGTCTCTCTGGGTAAGCAGATGGAGCGGATAACCGTCTTCGAGGCCGCTCTCTTTCGGGGTCTTTCCGATAGCAGTTCTCACTGGGATGTATATCGGGTAGCCAGGATTGTTCTGGCCCGTGAAGGCGTTTTTTGTTCCGGCGGTCTTTTCCTGATACATGTTAATCATGCGTTTGTACGGGTTCGAGACAAGATCGCCATCGTAGATGTCTTCGTATTGCTGGAATCTGCCGCCGCGGTTCAGGACATAGACCACCTTGCGCCATGCGGGTCCGGCAATGCTTTCCCATCGTTGCGGGTCGAACACGGATCTTGGGAGATGTTTTCGCGCTTCAAGAAAGAGTTTGAGTTCGGCATCGTCTGCGTCGGGCACGGGCGCGCCGTCCGTGGCCAGGTTCGCAACCATCCTGATGTAGAAGTCGTCCGGCCTTGTGAACTCCTGTCCTGGGCCGAAGCCGTCTTTTCCGTATCCCTTCATTCCGAGCCTCTCAGCCAGTGCCAAAATCACTGCCTCGAGAGAGCACGGCATATCTTGTCCGAACACGTTCACGGTTTCAGGAATCGGGGCAATGACCGGTTGCCTAAGTGGTTGAACCTTTGCTGGCATATTGGGGTGTGAGCCATGCATTTCCCATCGCTCAAGATAGCTCAGGTCGGGGAAGATGTAGTCGGCATACATCGTGGTTGTGCCGACGATGATGTCTGTAGCGAAATAAAGAGGGACCTTGTCTAAGTCTGCGAGGACCTCGATGTTTGTGTGACCGGCGGGGAGCGCATAGGCGGGCGTTCCCATGTAGCTGAACACAGCTTTAATGGGGTACGGATAGGCGTCGCCGATCGAAGGCACTATCTCTTCATAGATATCGCTTGAGAGCGGCCACCAGTTTCTCTTGGCGGGATATCCTTGGAACAGGGTGGTGTCCTCGTATTTCGCGTCATGGCGGATGATGCTGATTCCGAAGTTAGAGGTTTTGCCGGGGGCCAGCTTGCCGAGGTTGAATGGCTGCCCCTCCTTGTCGCCCGCGATGTTGTAGGTGGAGGCGGCGATCATGCCTCCCTTGTGGTCGAAATTGCCGAGGAGCAGGTTGATGGTCATGGCGGAAGTGACGTTGTAGAACCCGTTTGTATGCTGGGCGACACCGCGATGCACGTCTACGACGGCGCGTTTACCGTGGCTTGTGAGTTCTTTGGCGGTCTCCTCGATGTCGCGTATGCTGATGCCGCAAATGTCCGACCACTGGGCCATGCTTTTGGAATTAGCGGAGTCGGCGACGATTTGCAGCGCGCTCTTAACCCTGATTCCATTGAGCGTAGTGTCCACGAGCAAATCCCCCACAACGGGGTTTTTTTCGTCATTCGGGTCAACCGCGACAGGTGCGCCGTTTTGCAGGGCGACCAGATATTCGAAATCATGCTCCTTTCCGTCCTTGTCAGTGCGTTTCTCCGGCTGGGCGAGACCGATTTCATGAGCCCGCAGGAATTTACCCGGTTTTCCCATTTCATCGACCGAGACGAGCAGGACGGCGTTTGTCCATGTGGGCTCGCCCGAAGCAGTTGCGGCAGCTTTGTTAGCGTTCATCAGATAGCGGGCATCATATTTCTTGTTGTTGATTATCCACTGTATGATGCCGGCAAAGAAGGCTGCGTCGGTTCCTGGAAAGATGGGGAGGTACTTATTGGCTTTTGCGGCGGCCTTGTTGAACCTTGGGTCAACGACGGTGAGCTTTGTTTTTCCCTCGGCGAGTCTCGGCATGAGCCTCAGGTTTCTGCTCGGCGGGCCGTAGTTTGCGTCGAAAAGGTTTGCGCCTACACAGAGCACGTAGGCGGAGTTCTGGAAATCGGCTTGCCAGTAGAACTTTTTTCCTCCGCCAAACTTGTTGAATTCATATTGTTCGCTCATGGCCTTGCAGGTGAAGTACAGGGAGCCCTGGCAGACGGTGGTGTGTCCGTGGGTGTTTACGGTTCCGAAATAGTCATTGAAGAATCGCGCGCCGAAGTCGCTCCTTCCAGCCTTGATTCTGCCCCAGAAGTAGACAAGCTGGTTGTTTTTGGGGCCGAGGTCAGGATGTTCGGGGTCTATCAGATAATGGAGGTTGGGCGCGTGTTTGGTCTTGAATTCCTCGACTGCTTTCCTCTTGTCCTTTGCTTTGAGAATGGCCTTAGCGTCTTCGGCCATGGCGCTGGCGATTTGAGGGTCTCTGAGGACATAGATGTCCTTCAAGCCAGAGACTTCCCGATCTTGTTCCCCGTGCACATGGCTGAAGAGTTTTCCTCCGTTGACGATCTCGGCGATGGCCTGGTCGAAAGAGATGGTCTCCCATTTTCCCTCACCGCGTTTGCCCGCTCTCTTGAGCACCTTTGTGAGGCGGTAGGGGTCGTAGGCAGTCTGTATTCCGGCCTGTCCTTTGGGACAGATTGCCCTGTCTACGGTGTTGGCGACAGACGGCGACGTCTCGTAGGGCAGATGGGGAAGGGAGACAAAGGGGTTGAAGGGGTTGCCATCAATCTTGAGGGCGACGGCGTCCCCATTTTTCCTGAAAAGCTTGACCTTGATTCCGCAGCCGGTATTGCATTGCAAGCATACGGTGTAGAGGATGTTCTTGGCGCTGATGAGTTCGTACTCTTCCTCGGGCGAGAGAAGCCCGGCTTCCGCGCGCCTTGCAAGGTCTGAGGCCCATTCCATCTGGGAGGCGAGGATGGCTCCGCCCAATACTGCGGAGCATTTGAGGAATTGCTTTCTGGTCAGTGGGTTGGGTCTTTTTCTCTCGAGTGTCATGGTTTCCCCCTAAGGCATAATGTAGTAGACTCTGGGTTTGGTTTGGGCCGACTCTGCGAACACCGGTTTCGCGCCGGGATAGCCGATCATTCTTGAGATATCGGCGGGCGCCATGCCTTTCAGGTCGCTGAGGGTAAGCCCCGATTCCTCGTTCCCTTTCACAAGCCTGAGGACTTTGACCTTGTGTTGTGAGATCATTTTATGAATAAGGCTTTCCTTGTCATCGGTGTCCCCGAAAAAGTTTGCCCGGCATGGGCACGTGCTGACACACATGGGGACCAACCCGTTAGAGAGTCGATGGTAGCAGAAATGGCACTTGCGGGCATTGCCTATGGGCAGGTGATCTTTCTGTCTGGGCCACTTCTTGCGGTACTCCCAGGTTGGCGCTTGTTCGTATGCCTGAGTTTCGGGTGTGTCTTCAGTGTAGAATATGCCTGCGTCGAGTGCCCGGGCTTTGTATGGACATGCCACGACGCACCGACCGCAGCCGATGCACTGTTCATAATTGATCAAGACGATGCCTGCCGACGCGCCTGAGGCGCTTTTCCACGTTGCCTTGCCCTCGCCCTTGTTCGGACACGCCTCTACGCACGGAGGGTTATCACACTGATTGCAGAGTCTGGGGGTGAAGCGCATCTTGATGTTTGGGAAAGTTCCAGTTTCCTCTTCATAGAGAGGGCGGTAGATGATGCCCGGCGGGCTTTTCTGCTCCGCCATGCAGCCGACGGTGCACGCTTTGCATGCGGTGCATTTTCGAAGGTCGATCAGCATTGCCCATCGCGGTTTTGGAGAGGCTAGCGCGCGCCTGATGTCCTCCTGGATGATTGCCAGTTCGTCTCTGCCTTCATACATTTCGGGTCACCTCTATTGTTTGTGGCATTTCTCGCAGTTGTCCTCGACGCTGAACGCAGTTTTCCCATTATGGCATGCGCCACACGAAAGACCGTTTTGCATCTGCTCCATTGTCGTTTTGTGATGTTTTTCCCTCGTGAGATAGAGCGAGGCGTGGCACTGCGTGCACGTTGGGCCAAGCTTGCCTACGTGCGCATCATGGCTGAAGACCACATTGCCGGCATCCTCAGTCTCAAAGGTGATGTCTCCGCCGCCGACTCTGGCGACAGCGCCGGACGATAGGACCGCGATGAGTATGAGGGATATGCCGATGAGTCTCATAGGTTCTTCATCTCCCGTCCTCTTGTTTAACCCGTTTTCAAGGGGGCACGAACACCGCTCACGGGATTGCCGCAGCGGCAGGTGGACACGCCGGATCAGAATTTGAGCAGCGCGTCAAGTTGCAGCCTTTGATAGTCGTCCTCATCGCCTCTGTCAACGTTGATTTCGTTGTGGAAGTACGATATGGCCAGTTGCCAGTTTTTCGCCAGTTGGTAAACGAGGTTCATCTCGTGGCCCTTTGAATCCGTTCCGCCGCCGCCAAAGTCGGAGTCGGTAAAGGTTCCGAAGACACTATCGGGCTCAAGGTCCTTGTAAAGATATCTGAATTCAAATGATTTGGGGTTTATCGCCTTTCCGACTCTAAGACCGAGGGACCAGCCGGTATCTTCATCGCTTGTGGCGGCGTTGTTGACGTAGTCTGCAAAGAAGGCAAGCGGTGTCGAGCGGACCCCGAACCCAAACTCGCCGAAAAGTTCGACTACATTGAAATCTTCGGCGAATTGTGTTCCCGCGGGGTCGGTCGTATTGCCGAAACTGTCTCCATTAACGAAGAGCCTTTCATTCTCGACATTTCCAAAATCGTAGTAGCTTGCGCCGCCCATAATATGGGCCTTGTCCGCGAATAGACCGAAGTCATGTCTGATCGCGGCCTGTCCCCCGAACAGCCCGCTGTCGCCTTCCGCGCTTCTTTCGACGACCCAGAAACCGTAGCCGTTCGTCATCAGAGTGAAGGAGTCGAAGCTTTTCTCGTACTTGATGGCGGCGCCTTCGGGGTTCACGTCGCTGTCCCACACAAGCTCGCTCGCAACCGGGGTAATGAAGGGGCGATGCATTTTGCCCGCCACGACCTGCACTCCGGGCGTCTGCGCGGGATGCCAGTTGGCGTAGGCTTCGGACAACCAGATATTCTTGAGCGACCATGCGTTGGTCAGTGTCTGGTTGTTGGAGATGGGATCGCCTTCATCCTTGCCATTGGCGTCCACCACCTCTCCTGTGGAAATCTGAAAACCGATATCGACGGACTCGTTCAGCTTAGCCTCAAGGCCGACGCGAGCGCGGATGCGGTGGCGGTTTCTGTCATCATCGCGGTCACCGTGCCGGCTGTCATCCCTGATAAGCTCGTGCCTGTAACGGAAATCTCCCTTGAGCCTCACGTTGTCTGTCCAGACGGGTTTCTCCTGCTCAGTCTTCTCCGTCTCGATCCAGCTGGATTGTTCTTCTTGTTGCGCCTCGAGTGCTTCGATCCGCTGCAGGAGGTCCGTTATGACCTTGTTCTGCCGTTCCACGAGCCGGCGGAGTTCTTCGAGTTCCGAGGAGCTGCTTTGGTCCTGTGCCATTGTGGTCCCCGAGACCAGCAGGAACCCGACGCACGCGCATGCAAGAATTCTCTTCATACATC
>CAZEBC010000059.1:0-13941 GCA_964510165.1 uncultured bacterium | reverse complement strand
TCCTTTCGCCTCACAATTGGTCATCTTGACGACCGAATTGATGCAGATTTTACCACAACCCTTACAATTATGCAAGAAGTTGGGTCTTGACTCGAAAGAGATGCGCCGATTCAAGGGGCTGTGATCTTGTCTTTGATGAAGCCGGTTTGGAGGCCGGAGAGGATGCCGCAATTCTCGCAGGAGGGGTCGTCGCTGCACCAGTCGGCGAAGATTTGGAGGAGGCCTTGCTGGGCTCGAGCGGTGCGGGCCAGGCGCTGTCGGGGCTCTGGGCCGAACATGCGGTATTCCATGAGGCGAGAGATGGAGTTGGCGATTGGGGAGGGGAGGGAGGAGTAGAGTTGGTGGACGCGGTTTTCGTAGTCGGGACGGGTGGCTGTGCGGGCGTGAAGCAATCCAAGCGGCACGAAGGCGTTTACGGCGATGGTGAGCGCCCTGCCTTTTCCGAGGAGGCTTACAGGCTTCTCGGTTCGCTTGCCGGACGCGGTGTAGTGATGAGACCAGAAGTCATCGGTGGCGCTGGAGAGGAACTCGATTGAACTGTTTCGCGCGGTCTTCACGTTTTCGTTTGTCACGCATCCAACAATAGAATTGAAGAGGCCGTCGTCGAACGAGCGAGAGAGGACGTGGCTGACGCCGGCAATGCGGCGCTCGGGCAGGTTTGCGGGGCGGACGGCGGAGGCCTTCCAAGTGATTGTCGGCTCGGGCGGGTCATCGAACCCGAACTCGCGCCAGAGGCGGCAGAGGACATTGAGGTATCCGCGCGATTCAGCGGGCGTCTCCTTGTCGGAGCAATCCAGCAGGCCGGCTGCGCCTAGAAGCAGCGCCTGCGTGAGAAGCGGGCGGTTCGCGTGTGGGACCGACAGCGCGCGTTCGCGCAGCCGGTGATAGGGGAGCTTTTGGGCGAGTTGGGCGAACTGTTTTGTGAAGGCCTTATAGCCCAAGCCTTCGAGAATGGCGCAGTAGGCGACCTGGTCGAGATCGAGCTTTTCGGCTTCGTAACCGAATCGTCGCTGCTTGGCGATGATGCGGGCGTCGCCCGCGATATTGAGGAGTCTTGGGGCGGCACCGGCGGGCAATTGCTCGAGCAATGCCTGACATCGGCCGAAATTGCGGAGGCTTTTGTAAGGGTACTCGTCGGGCCTGAGCGCGCACTTGAGCACTTTGAGGTCGTCGGTGAGGCAATTCCAGAAAGCGACTTCGGAGATTTCGACGCCGTGGCGAGACAGCGGCGGCTCGCCCTTTTGTCGCGCTTTCAGGACCACGTGAAGAATGACGTTGTCATAGCGCGGGTCCCGGGCATGGCCGTGGAGGCGCCAACCGGCGGGATCGAGATGGAGCTCGACATCTCCCTTGACGCGGCGTCCGGCGAGGGTGAGGTCGGCGTTTCGGAAGTCGGGGCCGCTCTCGAGATTCCATGTGCCGGGCGAGTGAACGATTATGGGGGCGCCGTCATGGGTGGTCAGTTTGTGGCCATCATAAAGTTTGTCGAACCAGATGCATCTGAGGAGGCGTTCCGATATGTGGGCGCTCTGTGAGGCGAGGAGATATTTGTGGGCGACCTTGTCATGGAATGCGGGGGCGTTGTCGAAGAGTTTAAAGTAATCTTCGGAGAATGCCATGGTTCGATTCCTCGCTGGTGGCCGTGGCAGGGCGCACGGCGTGCGCCACTACAAAGGGACGGTAGTTAGTATACCACAAGGGCACCGTGGCGGAGTCGTAAGCAAGGCCCCACACCCCACCCTCTCCCAGGGGGAGAGGGTTGTGGTAGGCCCGGCCGCGGGAAATCATACTTAATTCTCAGTCGAATTTGACAGGCTCGGAGAGGAACGGCTCGTAATTGACGAGACCGAGCTTGGGGTTGTCGTTGCCGTCGGTTATGCGTTTGGCGATGGCGTCTTTGTCGGCGATGCCCCAGTAACATTGGGAAGCCACGAGCGGCTCGGATTTCGATTCGTTAGCGTTATAAAGCTGGCTGCCGACGTTGTCGTAGATATTGTTCTCTTCAAAGAGCAGGAAGCCCGAGACGAAGACGCCGCCGTTGTCGCGGTCGGTGGGCGCGCGATTTGTGGTGACGGTATTTTGGACGAACGACTCGTTTTCGATGGAGGCGCCCCAGAAATTGATGTAGACGCCACCGCCGAATCCGGATAGGGCTTCGTTGGAGGCGACGAAGTTCCGCGTGAGGCTGCTGTTGCGTTCGGCGAAGATGCCGCCGCCCTCGGCGGCGCGGTTGGAGCGAATGTCGTTGGATTCGACAAGTCCGAACGTGGCGAAGACGCCGCCGCCGTTGCCTTCGGCTTTGTTGGAGGCGATCCAGTTGCCGAGCGCGGACGAGCGGGATATGTAAACGCCGCCGCCGTTGCCGGCGGCCTCGTTCGAGGTGATGTCGTTCCCCTCCACGCGAATGGCGGAGGTGTTCATATAGCCGTACGCGTAAACGCCGCCGCCATCACCGCCCGCGCGGTTGTCATGGATTTTGTTGGATTTAAGGCGGATGATGTCATTGGTGTAGGCGTAGATACCGCCGCCATTGGTAGGGGCGGAGTTGTGATGGATGTCGTTTCTCACGATGATGGGGCCGCCGTGTCTGACGACAATACCGCTGCCCTGGTTGTTTGAGATGTCACACTCCAGGACAATGGGGGAGGAGGACTCGATGACGATGCCATTGCCGTATTCCACGAGGCAGTGCTCAATGATGCTGCCGCCGGCATACTCACCCTTGTCGTCGAGTGTGGCGTCCTCGCTCTGGTCGGCGAAGATGAGCTGTCCCCAGTTCTCGTTCCTGTCGCGAGTAAAAAATATCGGCTTGGAATCAGCGCCTCTGGCGACGAGTTTGCCATGGACCATGAGGTTGGTGCCGGGGGAGAATCGGAGCTGAACTCCGGGTTGAATCGAGAGAGTTGCTCCCGGCATGACGAGCATGTTGCCCGTCACGGTGTAGGGGCTTTGCTGGGTGGTGAGGGTAACCGGACCGGACACCGGGCCGGAAATGAGGGAGGGACTGTCGAGCATGGTTGTGAAGGAGGTTGGCTCGCTCCAGTCGGACCAACTGCCTCCGCTCGTCCGGTAGGCGGCCCGCCAGAAATACTTTTGTCCGCCGAGCACGATTTCCTCGGAAAGCGCAAACTTCGACAGTTCGCCCGCAGAGGCAATCCTGTCGATTGCAAGTGCGGAGAAATCCTCGGAGGTTGAGAGCTGCCATCGCGCGGCGGCGACTTCGGGGCCTGGCTGCCTGAGGACGAGGGTCGTCGAACGCGGGACGGTGGCGTTCTCGGCAGGGGAGAGATTGGCGGGAGTGGCGGGCGTCGCATCCGCCTTTGTGAAGGTCACGCTGATTTCTTCGGATAAGGCGGTTTCGATCTCATTGCCGTTAATGAACCGGAAGCCGGAGACGGCGACATAGTATGTGGCTCCGGGGTTGATGTCTTTCAAGAGATAAGCGTTGTCGGGCCCCGCTTCGGTTATTGAATCGTAAGGATATCCGTCATCCTGGCTGTAATAAATCCTATGGCCGTCGAAGTTGATTCCCTGGGGCATTTCCCACGACAGTCTTATGCCGTCGGGGGCGGCGGAGGCCAACAGATTTGAAGGGGGAGGCGCGGGCGCTTTTCGTGAAATGGTTTCAAGGTAGGGCGCACATATGGCGAGCCCGTTTGAGCCGTTGTCGAGCCAGTCAAACGTCAGCCTGAGCACGTCATTGAGGGAGTGGATACCCCAGAAGTTGTCGGTGGCGTCGACTTGCGGGGCGTCGGCGACATTGGCGACATAGAGAGCATAGCCCGAATTGTTGAATATGTTGTTGTCGTGGACGGACGGATTACCGGAAAGGTATATCCCGCCGCATGCAGCCCGGCCTTCTGCGGTGTTTCGAACGAGCGTATTGTGGAGGACGACGCCCGAGCCGAAGTAGTAGAGCGCGCCGCCCTCGGGATGCAGGGAAGCGTTGCCGATGATGCTGTTGGAGATGACCTCGCTGTTTTCGGCGAAGATGCCGCCGCCCTGCTGGGCGGTGTTGGACTGGACGACGTTATCGTGAATCCTGGACTCGACGGCGAAAATGCCGCCGCCCCGATGTGCGGCGCGATTGCCGACGATGGTGTTTCTTTCGATTTCCGCTCTGTAAGCGTAGACGCCGCCGCCCAGTCGGGAACTCGTGTTAGAGAACATGATGTTGTTTCTGATGGCGATGCTGCCTTTGTCTGACGCGTAGGCGTAAATGGCGCCGCCGCCGTCACGTCCGCCGTCGGATATATTGTTATGGATTATGTTGTTGGCGATGACGACGTCCTTATCTGAATATACGATGATGCCGCCGCCGTTGCCGGAGGCAGGCTCGGACTCGGTGGAGTTATTGAAAATCTGATTGCCGACGATGCGGGGGCCGCCGAATTCGACGCGAATGCCGCTGGAGAAATTGCCGCGAATCTGGCACTGGGTGATATACGGCGCGCCGAACCTTATATAGATGCCCCGTCCGCCTTCGACGATGCAATGTTTGAGAATGCAACCGTCAATGAAGTGGCCATCTTCGGAGAAGGTCGCGCTCTCGCTGAAATCGGTGAAGTGGAGATTGCCCCAGGGTTCTCTTGAGCGGCCGGTGAACACAATGGGTTTTTCTTCAGTCCCGATAGCTGTGAGCTTGCCCAGGATGACGAGCGTGGCTTCGGGCGCGAACTCGATGCGGGCGCCCGGCTCGATCTTGAGGCTGACGCCTTCTTCGAGGGCGATCTTGCCCGCGATCACATACGGGCTTTTCTTTGCGGTCCAGACCGAATTCTTGGCGATGTTCTGCTTAACGACTGTGGCGGCGTGTGAGTCGCGCGAGCCGCAAAGCAGCATGAAACTCCCAAGGATGGCGATCAAGAGAGGCTTGATGAGCGACGTTTTCATGTGTGTCCCCCGTTGTTGTAACCAAACTTCAACGCGATAGGGCAAGGGCGGTTATCGAACCGCTCCCGACAGTGGTCAATAGGTCATCTGAGTCCAATCCACTTCATCTTCCGGTTTCTTTTCTTCCTCGGGCGGGGCCTCGGGAATTTTCTCCATGACCATCAGATATTGCGTGACGTAATCGATCCACATTTCCGCATCCGACACCCTGGGAACGCCTTCAGGGGTATAGAAGACATATGGCATCTTGGTTCCCGCTCCGGCGTACTTGTCGGGGTTTCGCAGGAAATTCTTGATCCACTCGAAGCGAAGCCTGGTTTTGGAAAGCATGAGGTTTATGGAGAGGTCCTCGAGCTTGACGTCCTGCGGGAGACCGGCCTCGAGGGAAACCGGATGGCACTGCATGCATTTGTCGGCGAGGAGGCGATACTCGCCCATGTCGAATTCGATTTGCGGAATATCTTCTTTCCTGGGGAGGATGACGTAGGGCACGCGCGCGTCTTCGGGAGAAGCGGCCTTTATGGAGAAGTAGTTGATCGCATCTTCCAATTGTTCATAAGTGAAGGAGAATGTCGGCATCCGCATTTTCAGCCACGGGCGCATCGGGACCGGCCCATTGAGGTATTGGAAGGCCCATTGGGGCTGGACCTTTTCGCCCTCGCCGACGAGCCTGGGAGGCACATAGGTCTTGAGGTCGATGAACTGGTCGATACGGGGCTTGGCGTTCTCCTCAAACATGTGGCAGCCGCGGCAATTGTAGTAAGTCACCAGATGCTCGCCTGCCTGACCGCGCCGCTGCTGCCAGGTAGCCTCGGCCATGTAATTTCCGGGCAAATGGAGCGGGGCGTTGTACAGGTAGTATGTGGTGAGGAGTTGCGGTTCGTCACCTTCGAACTTGTATTCAGGCATCTTGAGGGGCATATCGGATGTTTCGTAGACCTTCGGCGTCTTGATCTTGTTCAGTATCCAATCCCATTTGGTCATCGGAACGGTGGAGTTTCCAAAGGGCAGTTCATCGAGCGCCTTTTTGGCGACTTCGGCCACTTCGACGCCGGGCATCGGACCCTTTTCGAGGGATTCGACCCTGTGGCAGCCATAGCAGCCCTGCAACTGCGCGATTTTCTCGCCATTCTCGACCGAGGCGCCCTTGGCGGTAAGCTGTTCCGACTTAACGATGTCGGCGTTCGCCGTGAGAGTCATCAGATATGCGGTCAGGTTGAGGCGGTCGGTCTCGGTGATATCGAGTTTGGGCATGGGCGTGTCGGGATTATATTGTTTTGGGTCCCGAAGGTATTCGAAAATCCAGTTTGGGTTGAGCTTCGTGCCCGCATCGATCAGGAGAGGCACACGCCGTTCGAGCGGGGCTTCGTCTTTCTTGGAGGAATGGCATGCGCGGCAGCCGAGTTCGGTAAAGAGGCGCTCGCCGTCCTGGGCGGAGGCCGCCGAGAGGTTGACCTTGGGATATTCCTTTTCCGTTTTCAGAGAGAGCACGAAGGCGGTGAGGTCACGGATTTCCTCATCGGATAGCTTGAATGTGGGCATGATGGTAGTTGAACGCATTTTTTCCGGCGTTTTGAGCCAGCTCAGCATCCAGCGTTCGTCGGCGAGTTTGGATGCGAAGCCCTCAAAAGTGGGCGCGAATTTGGGCAGGTTCTCAAACCCGCGGGAGCTATGGCAGCCATAGCAGCCGTATTTGGCGAAGGTGAGGCGGCCCTGCTCAAGCCGTTCGGCGCCTTCGAGGCCGTATGAGGTTTCGTGACACCCGATACATGTCGCCTCGACGTGTTCCTTCGGGAGGAGCGGCCTGTACCATGTTTCCACATAGCCGTGAGCCGCCTCGGTAGTGACGCCGACGCCCTGGCCGTGGTGACAGACCGTGCAGCCAAAGCGTTGCACGCGGTGCAGGTCGAGCATACGGCCGGGATGGGTCTTGAAGGGTTCGGGCGCATCTGCGAAGAGAGGGTCCTCGATGCCGAGATGGCAAGTGGTACAGAGGTCTCTCACGTTCGCATCGGGCAGGAAAATCTGGCGAAGTTGGGCTGCGGACGATTCGACCTCCAACAATCGTTTCATCCACTTCTCTTGAGACGATTGGTCGCTGTTCCTTAGGGCTTCATCGAGTTTTGCCTGAATTCTCCGCTTGGAGAGATTCTTGAATTCCTTTTGGAAATCGACCCATTCCTTGCGGGTCTCCTGGAGGTACGCGCCGTAGCTGAGGGCGGCAAAGAGGAGCGTCGCCGCGACGAAGAGCGTGCGATGAATCGTTTTTGCCCTGATTGTGCTCATAAATGACTCCGGCGCACTTCAGTCAAATATTGAACCAAGGAGTAGCCAGGATGTAGCGTATGTGGAATGCAAGTCGCAAGAAAATCTTTATGACGACTCCATACATAAGAAGAACCAATGTAAAGGCGATCACATACCTGGCCGTGCCCATCTTTCTGTGCAGTCCTTTCCAAATGAGGGCTGGCAGGCTCAGTCCCAGACCGAAATAGAGGGCGAGGAATGTGATGCCCGCCCACAGCGGGAAATTCACGAGGGTTTCCTCGGCGCTCTTCGCGACGGACCAGTCTTCCCATAACCAGTAGAACTGCCAGTTGGGGCCTCGCAGGAATTGGCCGACCAGTATCAGAATAATCCACAAGGCGAACCCAAAGATATAGTTTGAGACCTCCGCTTTTCGTTTCTTGAATGTATAGGTTCCGACTCCTGCCTTATTCACGTCGAGGTAGGGGATCAGCATAAGGCCTGCGATTATGAGGAGCGGTATCACGACACCCGCGATCCACGGGTCGAAGTACACGAGCAGTTCCTGCAAACCGACGAAATACCAGGGGGCCTTCGCGGGGTTTTCCGTCTTGTTGGGATCGGCGATGCTGAGGAGCGGCGCGTTGACCGTCATTGACCACACGAGAAGGACAATGCTGGCCAGAATGGCTGCGATAAGCTCCATCATGACGAGATGCGGCATCACAAATTCGTAGTCCGCATCGAGCCTTTTCTCGCGAGCCTGGGATGGCTGTTCCTTAAGCTCAGAGTGGATGCGAGATACCGCCATCTTTTCTCACCCGCCAAAAATGAACGAATACCAGTACGGTTGCCGCCAAGGGAAGCAGAATACAATGGAGCACGTAAAACCTGAGCAGGGCGTTTTCCCCGACGGCCGTGTCTCCAAGAAGGAGGAAGCGGATGTCGTTGTCGGGGCCGATTCCCAGAAGGGAATGGAACGGGCCTTCCGCCCCGAGGAACGGTGTGGCGCCGCCCATGCGCGTGCCGACCGTTATGGCCCAGAAGGAAAGCTGGTCCCAGGGCAGGAGGTATCCGGTGAAGCTCAAGAGGAGCGTCAGCACCAGGAGCATGACGCCGACCACCCAATTGAACTCGCGGGGGGGCTTGTACGAGCCGGTGAGGAATACGCGGAGCATGTGCATCATGACCAGTATCACCATGGCGTGCGCCGCCCAGCGGTGGAGGTTACGCATGATGGGCCCGAATTTTACGACATGCTCGAGCAGGCGCATGTCGAGATAGGCGTATTCGACCGTTGGCCTGTAATAAAACATGAGCAAGACGCCGGTGACGGTCTCGACCAGGAACATAAAAAAGGTGAGTCCGCCGAGGCAAAACGTGTGTCTGATCTTGAGGCCCACGACGTGCACCTTGGGAGGATGCAAATGCAGGAAGAAATTGGATACGACCGTCAGCGCCCTATTGCGGGGCGTGTCGGAGAACTTGTGGCGAAAGATGGAACGCCATAGCTGGGTCTCAGTAACTTTTATTGTGAGCTTCTTCATGTCTGCACATATTCGATGATCGGGCGGCCCCGCAGGGCCGCCCTTACGGCGCCGTTCGCCGAATCATTTCCTGTCGGGATACAGGCGCTGAAGATGCGCGAGGTCAGCCTCGCAGAAATTTGCCGACAACCCGAGCAGGGAGCAGTAGAACGAGAGGGCCGGCTCGCAGAGATTGGGTATTTTTGCCCGGAAGACGTCTTCAGTCTTCTTGTGGAGTTGGGGCAGCCATTTGGCCGGATGCCGCTTGAGAAAATCGATTTCGGCGGAACAATACGGCGCAGGGTCCTCTCCGCGCTGGAGGGCGAGCACCTCCTTGAACGCAAGGTAATGCAGGAACTCGAGCTCGGTCGTTATGTGGTCGGGCAATTCTCGTTCCGGCGCTTCCGCCACGCTAAGCCCAAAGTGATTATAGAACCGGACCAACTCCTCCATGTTGCCCATCCGATTGCCGGCGTAATGACCTTCGTATAAGGGACAGAGCGGACCCTTGGGGCCCGCCTCGAAAACGCGCACGAATTCGGCCTCGAAATCATCCTGCGAAACGCCTTCGAGCAGGCGTCCCGAGAGCGCCCCTTCTTCCACGGCGACTTCATACGGGATGTCATGGAGGATGGCGAGGGCGGACTCCAAGAAGCCGCTGTCCCTGGCCATGTTCAGGAATTCCTTATCGGGGTACCGAAACGATTCAGCCAGGAACCGGTACATCTGGCTTCGTCGCGCCCGCTCATGTTGCTCGGGGCCTTCGATATTTTCAAGCTCGGCAATCGGTTTCATTTTTGCCTTTACATGTTATTGCAGGGGCGGTTCGCGCACCGCCCCCACAGGTTTCGTCTTGGCCTTGTCTAGACAGCAGTAATCGGGTCTTTGTCGAAGGGTCCGAACATTTCGCCCCAGCGCTTGGCTATGAGGATTTCCATGAGTTCGGACTTTTCGCCGTCCCGGGTTCGCTGCATCTCCTGTTCGAGCAGTTTCAGCGCCTGTTCGACCTCAGGCCCGAACAGATGGACCATGAACCCCAGCGGAATGCGGGGCTTGGTTCTGTCGAGCTTGCCTGCGTCGTCGAGTCTCGGCGGCGCGAGCGGCGGAACGTAATACACGTTAGGCTCGGTGCCGAACTGTGGGAACAGCGGCAGCGCCACCTTCCATTTCTTTACGAGCTTGTGAACGGGCCCGTTTTCGTTATCGATGTAATCAACGAACCTCACCCGCCCGGTGCATTGTCTTGCGCATGCGTTGGCCACGCCCTTCTCGATGCGCGGGTAGCAGAAGATGCACTTCTGGCTGGTCAGTTTCTCAAAGTTGAAGTAAATCTTCTTGTACGGGCAGGATTCGAGGCAGAACCGGTAGCCTTTGCAGCGGTCCTGGTCGATAAGGACGATTCCGTCCTCTTCACGTTTGTAGATGGCATGGCGCGGGCAGGCGTCAACGCAGGGCGGGTATGTGCAGTGGTTGCATATTCTGGGCAGATAGAAGAAGAAACTGTTTGGGTAGGCTACGCCAATGGCGCCTTGGTCCTCGTCCCAGTTCATGGACCAATCGGGGGTGGTGCCGTCGGAGTTTTTGGCGGTCAGCGTGACGTCGCCCCACTTGGTGTTGATGACCTCCTCATGATTGAATTTCCAGAGGTCGCCGAACTCCTTGCGGGTCGGCAACTGCCCGCGGATGGGTTCGCGCACTCTTCCCTCGAACAGGACCTTGTAGCCGCCGCCCATTTTTTCGAAGTCTTTGGGGGTGCCTTTTCCGGGCATGGTGTTGACGGTGTTCCACCACATGTATTCCCGGCCCTCTTTCTTGGTCCAGGTGTTCTTGCAGGCCATGCTGCAGAGCTGGCAGCCGACGCATTTATTGAGGTCCATCACCATGACGAGCTGGCGTTTGGTCCGACGCAGCTCATCTTTTATGGCGAGGAACTCTTTGGCTAATTCTTCCTCTCTCTTCTTGTCTTCGGGGGTCGGTTCTAAGACTGGCATTTCATTGTCTCCTATAGCAATGGTTGCAGACCATTAGTTGACTTAGGCAAGAACGAGGTCCCGCCATTCCTTTGAGAAGGCCTTCACACCGCCTCGCTCGCCGGCGGCTCCTTCCCACGCGGCCACGCCGATGGGCTTCTTGGCTCCCGCAGCCAGCTTTGCCGATTCCTCGGGCGCCTCGAGAGTTCGTCCCATAATGACGGTCCATGTTCCGTCTTTCCATTCGGAGTTAGCCACCACAGAGCTGGTTTCGGTATAGAGGCTTGTCGAGAGCCCCTGTGAGATCTGGTTTTTGGGCTTGTTCTCGAAATCGGCCCTCCAGTACCATGCGTTCGTGGGGGACTGCTCCGTCCCCATTTCCTTGATCGGGCAATCCGGGTCGTCCTTTATCGGGAAAAGGAGCGCGACGCCGTCGGGGAAGGTGTTGAGGTCGCCGATAGCGAGGTTCTTTTCCGGAGTTTGCCATTTGATGCAGAAAAATACCTCTTTGCCATTGTGCACTACCTTCAGGCTCACCTTCTGTATCTTGCCGATATCCTTCTCATCGCGGGTGGCCTTAATGTAGGGAGAGGGCTGGTTCGCCAGAGGAGTTGCAGCCATCTCCAAGACGTACTCTTTGGCCTTCGCCCATTCGGGAGAATCCAGCTTGAGCAATTCCTCCCGAGAGGCGGAGACTTTCGCCGCCGTGATCTGTCCGACTAACGTTGCGTTCTCAGCCATGAGTGATTGACCCCCTTGTTGTCCCAAATCCTATGCCTTCTCGACCTCGACCGAAACCGCGCGGTCTATCGGCTGGGTGCACCAGTTCCATCGGTAATAGTTCAGATGGCCGTAGCCCGCCGCGAGGTCAAGCCATTTTATCAGACCCGGTATCGCCGCGTCATAGCTCTTCCAGCCCGGGAACTGGTACGGTTCCCACGCATGATAGATAATCACCTGGCCGGGCCTCGGCCCTTCCTCAGAGCGCGCAGCCGCCGTGAGTTTGACGTGCACCTTGAAATCATCGAAATCGTTATGCACGCGAACGAGGTCGCCGTCCTCGATGCCGCGCTTCTTGGCGTCCTCCGGGTTCATGAACATGAACGGACGGCCTTGATGAGTGCGCGCAAGGACATCGTCGGTGATCCAGATCGAATGGATGCTCCAGCGTTGGTGTCCGCTCGTCATTCGGAGCGGATAGTTGCCGCCCATCTTCGGGTTGTCCTTGTGGACGGGCAATTGTTCGCCGGCCTCGATGAACCAGTCGTGGTCTATGTAGAAGGTGATTCTGCGGTTATACGTCGGATACGGGATCTTCTTCGGACCGGTGTGCCAGGTAAGCGGCACGATTGGCTCATCCGGCTTGATGTCGGTCATGAGATGCTTGGCTATCACGTCGAGGTTGGATACTTTGGTGAAGCGGACGATGCCGTCGCGGCGCAGGGTTTCCAGTGTAGTTTCCTGCGGCAGGGTGCCGAGCACGGCGCTGAGTTTAAGGGCGTCATCAAGGGTCTCGTCGCCGCTCGCGCGACCGAGCACCTGCCGCTGGACCAACTTGCTCATGTCCAGCTCGGTGCCGTAGCGGGTCTTGAATTTTGTCCTGCCCCTCTTTTGCGCGAGTTCCTGCACCTTCACGGCGATCAGCCGGCCGATCTCCCACTCTTCCTTGGCCTCACCGAGGGGAGTAACCGCTCTTTCCGTCAATGTCAACCAGGGCACGTGCGGGGTGGGGAACCGGGTATCGGTTTTTTCATAGAAACCCGCGCCCGGCAGGACCATGTCGGCCAGGAGCGCGGTCGTGCTCCAGCGGGTCTCGAACGTGAAGATGAATTTGTACTGTTTCCACAGGGTCGGGTATATGTTTTTCAACCAGCCCCGGTTCTTTCTGGCCGGACTTGTGCCCAGGAAGCAATAGACGAGAGGCTTCTGGTCAGGCGCCGGCCTAACGAGGCCGTCCCACCACCCCTTATCGAGCGCCTCCTTCATGTACTCGTCGAAGGTGCGTTTCATGGTGGGGCAGCTCCACGCCCTGTTGTTCCACGTGTTGCGATAGTTGGTGTGGAAGTAGTAGAGGAACACGGGCGGCACCATCCCGAGGCGCTCCCTGTCGGCGGCCCGCTCCATCTCTCGCTGCATGATCTCGTCAGTGATTTCGGGGTCCTGCGACTTCAGCATGAATCGGTCGAGCCGGGATTCGCCGTATTGGAGCAGGGTGGCCATGCCGCGCTGTTCCCTGATCATGAGGGCGGTAGCCCCGTCAAACAGCGACTCGCTCCATCCGCGAATTCCGCTTCCCTTGTTTCCGACGCTTCCCGTGAGCGCGAGCAGCAGACACATGGCGCGCTCCATCAGGTCACCATGATAGTACTTTGAGGAGTTCCAGCCGACAAGTATCTGCACGTGTCCGCGCGCCTTCCATGCCTTGTGGGCAAGGTCCCGAATGGCGTCCGGATGTACGCTGCACATCTTGGAGGCCTGCTCCGGCGTATAGTCCTTGTTCAACAGTTCCTTGAGGAGGTCGAAGACGGGCCGTACCTCCACGGAACGTCCGTCCTTCAACGTCACCGTGAATTTGCCCTCCAGGGCGGGGTCGCACGGGAGCACGAGTGTGCCGCGAGGCGCCTTGACCGGAGCGTTGGCAGCGGAGTCCCAGAAGTACATTTGGTCCTCACGACCACTGCCGGTGAGGTCGGGCTCGCGCAGGAATTTCTTCGTGTCGCTCCTGACCAGAAGCGGTAGGTCGGTTTGCTCCTTCATGAATGCGTTGTCATACGTGCCTTCGGATACGAGTACTTGCGCCATGGCAAGGCCAAGAGCCGCGTCGGTGCCCGGCTCGATGGGCAGCCACTGATCGGCGTGAACGGCGGACGGCGAGTAGTCGGGTGCTATCGTGACGACCTCGCACCCGTTGTACCGGGCCTCGGAGATGAAGTGGTACGACGGGATTCGGGTATACACCGGGTTCATGTGCCAGATGAGGATGAGCTTGCCGAAGAACCAGCCGTCGACCGAATCGCAGAACTGGAACTTGCCGAATGTCTCGTACACCCCCTTGTTGAAGTCGCCAATAGTGGAGTTGAGGTCCAGTTCCGTCGCGCCCAGTCCGCTGAACAGACGGAAAATGCTTATCAGATGTATCCAACCGCCGTTGCCTGGCCCCGGCTCGTAAATGATTGACTCGGGGCCCTCGGTCTCCATGGCGTCAAGCAGGTGGTTGCAGACTTCGTCTATGGCCTCATCCCATGAGATTCTCTTCCATTTGCCTGAGCCGCGTTCGCCAACTCGCTTCATCGGATACTTCACGC
>CAZEBC010000058.1:0-20061 GCA_964510165.1 uncultured bacterium | reverse complement strand
CAAGGCGGCAATCTCTCCTGGCAGCCCGCTGTCAGGCCCGCCGCGAGGGCGTGCGCTGTCGGAAAACTTTACAAGCGTAAAGTTTTTCGGCACTCTGACCCCGCCTTCAACCCTCTCGAATCATCCTCCGAGGGCCGGAAAAGGGCGGTTTTCCGTGCCGAAGGCTGTTTCTGAGGGCGTCGGACAAGTCGGCATAGAACTTGCCCTTTTTGGTCTCCAACACGCGGTCAACTGAAGGCAGTGACGACGGGGTGTTGTCGCCCTTGTTTCCGAATGAGGACGGTCGGCGCGCTTGAAATCTCTTGGCGCCTGATGGATGAAGGAGAGGTGAGAGGATGGCTTATACTTCAAAAATGCGTTCCACGATCAAGTTTGGATTCTGGGCGGTCATCTCGGCGGGGTTCTTCATCTGGGTGGCTCACCTCCACCGCAACGGGAGCTTTTCCAGATGGTTCTATTACTCGGCAGCCAGCGACGGCTATGCAGTGAACGCGGACACCTTCCGCGAGGCCACCCCGCAGAACCCTGCGCTGCTCAGCGTGGGAGACTTCGGCCAAATTGACGGATTGGAGGCGGTGTCGGTCAAGAAGGGAGACAGGCTCCCGGAGTTGGCCAACGGCGTCATATCCATGGAGGAACTGTCACGCGGCAGGCGCGTGAGCCTGGAGGGTGATCGGATCAAGGTTTCCATCCCGTGGGAAATCAAGGAGTCCAAAGGATTCAAGTTCAAGGACACGTTCAAGCATAAAGGGATCACCACCTACCCGTGGGCGGCGCTTGTAAACGTGTTCCTGGTCATCGGCCTTGGTGTGTCGCTCGGCTATATGGCTGAAGGACTGACGGACTTGCTCGGCATCAAGTTGGAAAAAATCCGCCATTTCGAAGGTCATTGATCGAGAGAAGGAGATATCTATGTTCAATTTTCCCGTGGCAGGCATTGAGGCGCCGATTCTGCTGCTCGTGCTCGTCGGGTTCACCGTCGGCATAGTCGGCGGTTTCATCGGGGTCGGCGGCGGATACATGGTCACTCCGGCGCTCATTGTATTCGGCTTCCCCGGCTATATGGCGTCGGGAATCGACATGACGCATATCGCCGGAAAGGGAGTAGTCTCGACAATCCGCCATCGGCAGCTCGGCAATATTGACTGGACCATGGCGCTCAGCATGGTGGCGGGAACCATGCTGGGCGTCGAACTCGGCGTGAGGCTGCTCGTCTACCTGAAGCACCTTGGCCTGTCCACCATCGTGCTGCTCATCACGTCGGTGGGTGTGATGTTCTCCCTGTTCCTCTACACGCAGATCGAAACGCACCGGGCGCACAAGAAGATTCAAGATATGGCGAAGGAAGGCAGAAGCGTCGGCCGCGAGGTGCAGACCAGCCGTCTGCCGAAGTTCTTTCAAAACATTCCGCTGGCGCCAATCGTAATCTGTCGGACTGCCCGCGTCGTAGTCTCGATGTGGGTAATCGTGCTGGTGGGCATGATCACCGGGGTGTTAGCAGGTTTCCTGGGGGTCGGCGGCGGCTTCATCAGGGTTCCCGCACTGGTGTATATCGTCGGCGCGTCCACCCATATTGCAGTGGGCACTGACCTGGTTGAGATCGTGTTCTCCGGCGGCTACGGCGCGCTCAGGCATTCCATCGAAGGGCACGTTGACATGGTGGCCGTGGTGTTCATGATCTCGGGCGCCATGATCGGAGCCCAGTTCGGCAGCATCGCGACCTCGTTCGTGCGCGGACCGGCGATCCGGTACATCCTCAGCTACTCGCTCATTCTGGCCACATGCGGGGCGGTGTTGCGGCTTGCCTACGTCTTGACAGGTCAACAGATCGAAGCGCTTTCGCTGTTCGCGGTGATGCTGACCCTGGGCGAGATGATCTTCCTGTGTCTGTTCATCTTGTCACTCGTCGTGTTCGCTGTGCGACACCGCCGCGGCAAGACTGTGCCTTCGTGGGTTCCGCCGCTTGTGGTTTGAGGCCCGTGAAACTGGAGGAAGCATATGAGATGGTTCATAGACTCGATGCTCGGTTACTGGATACTGCTGCTCACAATCTCGCTGGGCACCGCCGCGTTAATCTATGAAATCTGGCTGAAGGGCCGGATTTGAACTGGGGGATGCGCTTATGAGTTCTATATGGCAGGTCGTCATCAACGTAGTGCTGTATGGGTTTCTCCTGTGGCTGCTCTACGATTCGACCATCAAGGAATGGGACCCCTGGTTCGCGTTCGTGGTGGCATTCGTGCTGGTGCTCGCAGTCGCGATTTCCGTTCTGCCGGGCATACGCGCGAAGGGAGTATCCCCCGGTTCTTTCCCTTATGACGACAAGTAAGGTTGACCTCTTACGGAAAGAACACCGTGAACTGCTTGAGCGGTTTCAACGCGGCGATGTGCCAAAAAGAAACTTCCAGCGCCAAGAGACCGAGTTGAGCCTGAAACTCTATCGGGCCATAATCGAGGAGCGACTGGCGGCGGACGAGCAGATTCTGGAGGAACATCACGCGGTTAGGGCTCACATGAAACTGCATCAATCCGTTTTGAAAGAACCCGAGGAAGAGGCGATAAGCCTCTTCCTCACTGATCGGCGTCTGCTGCGTTTGCGGGAGGTCGTGATCCCGGGCCAGCGCTCGGCCGGTGACGGGGGCGAGAGCGCGACCATCGACGAAGTCGAGATATCAAGTGTTGCGGGTATCCGCGTAAGAAAGGAAATCCGCGCCAGCGAGGCGTTCGCAGGGGCGGCCATCTGTGTGTTTGCGCTGGTGTTCCGGTCATGGCTCATGGTGACCGGCACGCTGATGTTTGCACTGGGCGCGCTGGGAATTATCCACGGTCTTCTCATTCCGACAAGATGGATTGAGGTCGAAGTCAGAGGCCCTCAGCCAGTCGGTGGTATAATGAGAGTATACGGTCCGCGGAGAAAAAAAGCCCGTGCGCTGGTGCAAGGGCTGCGGGACCGCATGGTTGCCTCGGGCTGACCGCCCGGAGAAGCGCAGGATTTTCAGGATGGCCTCCACCTCGCCCGAACATACGGGCTCCCAAGTGAGCCGCCTTATCCGATCGCTATGGCGGAATCTCTTGACGTTCCTTGAGATAATCGGCTTGCGCGAGGAACACAGTGTCGAGCCGCAAGTCCAGCTTGCCAAATTCAAGTTATACCATGCCGAATTCAGAAAGCTGCTCACCGCAAATAACAATTTCCTCGAGATCATAGCTGAACTCGAGCAGAAGAAGCACGAAGGCGATTTCTTCGATCTCCCCTATATCAAACGCAGGGTGGCCAGAGCCGTCGCGGACATCCATCTCATGGTGAATGGCATCAACACGATCTCATCAAACCGCTATCCCTCACTTCAGGCGGTGCTGGACCACATAACGGCGCAGTTGACAGGCGCGGCTGCCGCGCCTATTGCCGCGGCTGCGGAAGACCTGGTGCTCGACGTCTCCGTCATCTCGGCGAGTCATGCCGACATCGTCGGCGGCAAGATGGCCCACCTCGCCGAGATTCGCAACAAACTCACGCTCCCCACCCCTGATGGGTTCACCGTCACTACCGCCGCCTGCCAGCGCGTGTTCGAGAACGGCGAAATCAAATCGCTGATCCAAAAGGGACAAACCGGGTTGCTGTCTCCTGCCGAGGTGTCGGATTTGAGCAAGGAACTCCGCGCGGCGATCCTGAACTCGCCGCTACCCCCCGACATCGAGGCTGAAATGCACGCCGCTTACGACCGGCTCGCCCATCGGCTTGGCTCGACACCGCGCCTCGCAGTTCGCTCAAGCGCCCTCGGCGAGGACTCGACCCTCTCCTTCGCCGGCCAGTTCGTGTCGGTTCTGAATGTGACGCGGGAGGGCCTGACGGCGGCCTATAAGGACGTGCTTGCGAGCCTCTTCTCGCCCGAAGCCATTCATTACCGCCAGTTCCATGGGTTATCCGATGAGGCCGCCGTAATGGCGGTCGGCTGCATAGCGATGGTTGAGGCCGTCGTCAGCGGGATCGTGTTTTCGAACAATCCCACACATGCCGGCCAAGTCCTTATCAATTCCGTGTGGGGCTTGGGAGTCACGCTTGCCGACGGGCGAACTTCTCCCGAGACTATCCTTGTTTCCCGTGAGGCATCGCCTCGCATACTCTCGCGGAGACCATCCAGCCAGACTACTTATCTCGCCTGCTTGCCTGAGGCGGGCGTGGTGGAGAGGCCCCTCGAACCGGAACACGCTGACAAGCCCACAATAACGGACGCCGAAGCGGTGTGTCTGGCGAGGTGGGCGCTCAAGCTTGAAGCCTATTTCGGCCGGGCGCAGGACATCGAGTGGGCGATAGACAGCCAGCGAAGGATCGTGCTCCTGCAGTCGCGGCCCCTGCGTATGTTGGCGGAAATGACGAGGAGCTGCAAACCTATCGAGGGACGAACAACACTACTGAACGCGGGAGATATCGCCTGCCCCGGCGTCGGCTCCGGCCCGGCCATACACCTGGACGAGGACGGAGACATCGATTCGTTTCCCGAAGGCGGCGTGCTCGTGGCGCGGCGTTCCTCTCCAAGATTCGTCCGCCTCATGGCCAAGGCAAGAGCCATCGTGACGGATGCCGGCAGCATAACAGGCCATATGGCCTCGCTCGCGCGCGAGTTTCGAGTGCCCACCATCCTCAACACTAAAGATGCGACCCGCGTGATCCCGAGCGGGGCTCTCGTGACTGTCGACGCGACCAGCGGATGCGTGTACGATGGGAGCGTTGAGGATGCCGTAAGACGGGTGAGCCTGGAGGTTCCTGCGAGAAGCTCAAATCCACTACGGGAAGGCGGGGCGGTTCAACTGCTCGAGAAGGTCTCCGACTTGATCATACCATTGAACCTGACCAACCCCCGTTCATCGAGATTCACACCTGAAAACTGCAAGACGCTCCACGACATGGCGCGCTTCATACACGAAAAGTCGTACGAGGAAATGTTCCGCATGGGCGAGACGATGGGAGACCTGCGCTCCGCCAGCTACTTCCTGGATGTCTTCTTGCCCATTGACCTCTATATCGTCGACCTTGGCGGCGGCGTTAAGCCTCCCGAAAAAGGGCGCAAGGTGAAGCGGTCGCAGGTCGCTTCCATTCCCCTTGCCGCGCTGCTCAAGGGAATGCTGCATGAAAAGATACCGCGTTTCGGCCCCAAGCCGATCGACATGGGAGGCCTCTTTTCGCTTTTCATGCGCCACGCCATAAACAACCCCGAGGACGAGCGCACATTCCGCGACCCTTGCTACGCCCTCGTCTCGACGCACTATTTGAACTATACTTCGCGCGTGGGCTATCATTTCAGCGTGGTCGACACCTACTGCAGCGAGACCACCAACAAGAATTACATCAATCTGCTCTTTCGCGGTGGAGCCGCCGACAGCCTCCGACGAGGCCGGCGGGCCAGGGCGATTGCCGACATCCTGAAGGAACATGGTTTTTCCGTGACGGTCAATCGGGACCTCGTGACGGCTCGCTTGAACAAGGCCAGCCGAAAGGAGACCGAGGAACGCCTCGAGATTCTGGGCCGACTCTTCCAATTCATGAGGCAGATGGACCTCGCCATGTCGAACGATGAAACGGCGATGCACATCAAAGAGGCGTTTCTCAAAGGGGATTACGCTCTGGAGGGAAACACCGATTAGAAGCGTCGCGAGGCGTTCCCGGAGGGAATGAAAAAGTGACAATGCCTGACAAACTGCGCGTGCTCCTGGTTGACGACGAGGTGGGACTTCTTGAATCGCTTACTCGGTTGCTGACCAGGCGGGGCATCTCGGTTCGCACGGCCACCAACGGGCGGCTCGCGCTCGACCTGTTATCGCGGGAGCAATTCGACGTGGTGGTGCTGGACGTGCGCATGCCTGTCATGGACGGCCTGGCCGCGCTCCGAGAAATCCGGCGGACCGATTCGCTGACACCGGTGCTCCTGTTCAGTGGACACTCCGACCTGGAATATGTGAGCGGGGCGCTCAAGGGCGGGGGCACCGATTACCTGCTGAAGCCCTGTGATGCCGAGACGTTCATCTCGGCGATAGAAACCGCGAGCGAACGGAAGACGATCAATTTGGAGGTCAAGGATACGACAGGTGGGAAAAAACCCCGACGCAAGACCTGAGAACGCTGTTCTCAGAGCTTTCGCGCGCGTTCCAACTCGTCCTTCACTTCTTCGTACAGCCGCTCATACTGCTGCTTCATGAGCTGCTCTTTCATGTCGGCCTGATAAGCCGCCGTCTGCGAGTAGTACTCACGAATGACCTCGTCCTCCGCCGGGCCCGTCGTCGGCGTCTTCGGCATGTTCTCCTGCGCGATCACGAACTTCTCGCGCTCGGATTGCAGATAGCGGATGCCGTTCTTCATCGCCTGAACCAGTTTCGCGTGCGTCGCCGAAAGCATGAACGGCGGCTCGACAGCCTCGATTCTCGTGAGCATCGCCTGCTTGGCGGCGATATAGCTGTCAAGCTTCATGAGGTAGTCGGGGTCCTTGAAGGTGTTGAGCTTCGGCAGTTCGGCCACGCGGACATCAACCATGTCGTTCTGCTCGAGTATCGGCATGACCTGACTGAGGTACTTCTTGCGCTGGCTCCCGCATGAAGACAGCATCAGCGCCAGCACCACGAGGAAGAATATCCACTTGGCGTACTTTGTAATGCGAGGCATGACCAAATCCCTCCGCTTCGCTTTTCTCCGTACCGCGCGCTATATCTTATAGCATATTATCGTAAGATGCAAATGGCGGGGGCAGGGCGGCCCGCAGGATTCGCGTTATGCGAGGCGTTGTGGTAATATTGGCTGTGTACGGCAGGGCGCAACCGTTATCGAAGCTCCCTCACCCTCTCCCGGTGGGAGAGGGTTGGGGTGAGGGAGAAAGCGCGACAAGAATTCAAGAAATCCATAGAGGAACCATCGGCATGTTCGCACTGGTTACTGGCGCGGGCGGGCTGCTTGGACAGCATCTGACACTCGAGCTGTGTCGGCGCGGATACCGGGTTCGCGCGCTCGACATAAAGGCAGCCGTTTTCCCCAAAGAGGTCGAGTACGTCCGGGGCGATATCCGCAATCCCGAGTCTGCTCGCTCGGCGTGCAGCGGGGTCGATGTCGTGTTTCATCTCGCAGGCCTTCTGCCCCAATCGAAGGCGCCCGCCGAGAAACTGCACTCGGTCAACGTGCGGGGCACCGAGAACATGCTGGCGGCGGCGGTGTCGGAGTCGGTGAAACGGTTCGTGTACTCCTCTTCGGTCGAGATATACGGCGTGCTCGACCAGACACCCTGCACGGAGGATTCGCCCAAGAAGCTGCTCGGCCCATACAGCCGCACGAAGCTTGACTGCGAGGAGTTGTGCGCCAAGTATTCGGCCGACTTCGGCATCGAGTCCGTGGTGCTGCGCCTCCCGATGATTGCCGGGCCGGGGTATTACCACGAGAAGTTCTTCACGAAGATGTTCCGGGACCTCGCCCGGGGCAAGACCATCCGCATCATCGGTGACGGCTCAAACCGCTACCAAGTGGTGGCGTGCTCGGATGCCGTCGAGGGATGTATCCTTGCCTCGGAATCGCCGAACGCCGCCGGAGAGGCCTTCAACATCGCGTCCGACCCGGACGCCGTTCCTCCCGTTCGCGATATGCTTGAGCAGGTGATCCGAAGGGTCGGCTCAAAATCGAAGATATCCCACATCAACAAAGCCCTGGCCAGAGCAGTGATCAAGCTGGCCTCCGCCGTGGGCCGGCCCCTCCTTCTCAAAGACTACCACGAGGTCGCCTTCCTGGATTACCTCTTCTCCATCGACAAGGCCCGCCAACTGCTCCGCTATGCGCCCAAGAAGGACAACGTCGAGGCGCTCGTGGAAACGGTGGAATGGTATTGGAAGACGAAGGGCCTTTCGCCGTGACAAGGAGGCGCCTCAGGCCCGCTGTTCACGGGCTTGTCATGCCAATCCGCCTCTTGTCTCTGCGCAAACACGGGGGGAGCAAGAATCGTAAGGACCGCAAAAGCCATCAGCGAAATAATATCCATGCGAATCATGGTTTCTCCTCCTCTTGTTCTTCTCTGCCTAAACTGCCTTTTCGCTTTCTCGTTTATCCCCACTAAAGATTCTATTTGCAAGTCGTTCGAGTTTTCGGCGACTTGACACGCTATTATGCTATAGGTTATAATTCTGCCTGTAGCAGAGCACCGGCTTCGCATTTCTCGCTGGTTTGTTCCAAGACAACCCTGAAAACGGAGGTACTGATGGGCGTGAGTCAATGGGAGAAACGCACTCTACTGAGGGATCGGCGCAGATCTGAACGACGGAAAGACACCCAATCAGCAAAGAATTATCTGGGTACCGACCGACGCTCGGGCAGCGACCGGCGGAAGAAGAAAGACGCGAGCGAGCGACATGATGCGCCTTCCTGGTGATCGCTGCCGGAACCGTGAACATTGGTGCTGCGCTTGCATCAGTTGATTCGACATCTGTTTCCTCCTGTTTTTCAGCTGCCGCGTTCCCCTATGAGAATCCACGAAATGTGGTGATGGGTCTCCCCGGTCGCGCGAGGTTCGTCATATTCTCGCTCATACAACTCCCTGCCGGACAGGAAATCGAAGTCCTCAATAAGCTCCTCCCTTGTGCAGAAATGGATGCGCTTGCCGTCATCAAACGTGTTCGGCTCGCCGGGAACCGGGGTCCCCTTCCCGTAGTGTTCGGGGTCCGACACCGAAAGCGTGCTCAGGAACAGGGGGCCGTATGGCTTCAGGACCTGTCGGGCCGTGTTCCTGAGGCGCCGCCTCTCAGTTGTGTTCATTAGCTGGTAGAGGTTCGACATGAACACTATGTCGAAACGGCGATCTTCTATCTCCCCGAAGTCCCGGCACTGAAATTCCGCGTTTTTGTAGTTGTTTTCTGTCGCCGTCGAGCGGGCGATTTCTATGGCTTTCGCGGACAGGTCTATCCCCAGGATGCGACATGGGATACTTCGCGCGAGATTGAGCACGTCTCGCCCGTAGCCGCAGCCGATATCCAATATCTCCGGCGTCTGGGCTCTTGGCCCGTGTTCTTGGAGATAGGCCACAATCGCAACACCGAGTTCACTCGGGCCTTCACCCCATAGAAACCTGTTACTGTCGTATTCTTTGTCCCAGGACATATCCATCCTTTCCAAATTGAATCAGACAATGTCCAATTATTGAATCACACACGGACGCAGATTTGCAAGAGTATGGAGTCAAGCGGCGCAGACGGAACTCTTCGGCCCACAATACTCGCCTGCTTTACACTGCCTCAAAGAGGTGCCAGAATATGGTAGAGTCATTGACTTTACAGCCCCGGACTACTAGATTGGCACGTCATGACGAAAGGGGAAAAGACCATGACCACCGCTATCGCCAAAGGCCTGAAGGGAGTCGTAGTCGCCGAGTCCAAGATATGTTTTATCGATGGCGAAAAGGGTATCCTGGCTTATCGCGGGTATCCGGTGGACCAACTGGCCGACGGCGCAACCTTCGAGGAAGTCCTCTATCTCCTCTGGTACGGAAAATTGCCCAACCAGGAAGAGCTCGACCGGTTCAACCGGCAATTGGCCGAGGAACGAGACCTGCCCGGCCAGGTGCATGACATCATCAGGGCCGCGCCCACCGATGCGCATCCGATGGACGTGCTCCGAACCGCTGTCAGCGCGCTCGCCCTATATGACAAGGAAACCGAGGACTTGTCCCGCGAGGCCAACCTGCGCAAGGCCGCCCGCCTGATCTCGAAGACGCCGACTATCATCGCCGCATTCAACCGCCATCGAAACGGCCTGCCCTTCGTCGAGCCGATGAAGGAAAAGGGCCTGGCCCAGAATTTCCTGTATATGCTCGCCGGACAGGAGATGATGCCGGTGCTGAACCGCGCGCTCGACGTGTGCCTCGTGCTTCATGCCGACCATGAACTGAACGCCTCCACGTTTGCCGCCCGCGTGACCATCAGCACGCTCTCCGACCTGTACTCGGCCATCACGGCGGCCATCGGCACGCTGAAAGGCCCGCTCCACGGCGGCGCCAACACGCGCGTCATGGAAATGCTCATCGAGATCGGCGAACTCGAGAAGGTGGACGACTACATCCACAATCTGCTCGCGCGCAAGGGCCGCGTGATGGGCATCGGCCACAGGGTCTACAAGACTATGGACCCGCGCGCCAAAATCCTGAAGCAATACTCGAAGTGGATGAGCGAGCACGGCTGCGGCCCGCTCTGGTACAGCATGCTCACGCGCATCGAGGACATCATGCGCGAGGAAAAGGGGATGGACCCGAACGTTGACTTCTACTCGGCGTCGGTGTACTACTGTATGGGCATTCCGCTCGACCTGTACACCACCATCTTCGCGATGAGCAGGATGGGCGGCTGGGTCGCCCACGTCCTCGAACAGCTCGAAGACAACCGGCTCATCCGGCCGATCGCCGACTACATCGGCTCGACCCACGAGAAGCTTGTCGCCATCGAGATGCGCAAGTAGGCGTCACGATTAACTCATGTGTTGCAATGCCCCACTGCCTGTGTCACGGCGGCGGGGCGTTTTGTTTGATGCTCCTTCCCTCCTTGCCCGCCGCGATTTCTAAAGTCTATAATGAATATGGAAACGGGTGCGGATGTTGCTGACTTCGGGCGCCCACATAGGGGCGCCCCTACAATGGCAGGGCCGTGCCCATGAGGTGTCTCCCGATGGCACGCGAACAACTCGAGGAAAAAGTCAAGAACTTTCCCGACCGGCCCGGCGTGTACCTGATGAAGAGCGCGCGGGGGAAGGTGATCTACGTCGGGAAGGCGAAGAGCCTGAAGAAGCGCGTGCGCTCGTATTTCCAGAAGGGCGACGACGGCAGGGTGTGGTCGCCGTTCCTCTCGGAGCACGTGGCGGACGTGGACTACATCGTGACCGACACCGAGAAGGAAGCCATCATCCTCGAGGACACCGCCATCAAGGAGCACAAGCCCCGCTACAACATCCGCCTCAAGGACGACAAGAGTTTCCTCCGCCTCAAGCTCACCGTGCAGGAGGACTACCCGCGGCTGGTGATCACCCGCAAGGTCAAGCGCGACGGCGCGATGTACTTCGGTCCGTACTCTTCCGCCCGGGCCGCGCGCGAGACGCTCCGCGTCGTCAACAACCACTTCATGCTACGCAAGTGCTCGAAGTGCCGCGAGCGCCCATGCCTGTATTACGACATGCACAAGTGCCTCGCGCCGTGCTGCGGAAACGTGGACAAGGAAACCTACAACGAGCAGGTGCGTCAGGTGATCGCGTTTCTGCAGGGCAAGAGCGATGAACTCGTCGAGGCGCTCCGCCGGAAGATGCAGGAAGCCTCCGACAACCTCGACTTCGAGCTCGCCGCGAGATACCGCGACCAGATACAGGCGCTGGAGAAAACGCTGGAGCGTCAGAAGGTGGTCAGCCCCGAGAAGATCGACCGCGACGTGTTCGGCCTGTGGCAGTCCAACGGCGGGCTCGATGTGGCCGTGTTGCTCGTGAGGAAGGGCAAGGTAGTCGGCAGCGAGCCTTACCATTTCCCCGATGTGAAGGCGCCGACGGAGGAGGCGCTCAGCTCGCTGCTCACGCAGTTCTACTCGAACGAGCGCCCGATGCCCCATGAGGTCATTCTCCCGATTGAGACCGAGAACACCGACGCTCTCGAACAATGGCTGAGCGAGAAGAGGGGCGCCCGCGTCAGCGTGATAGTTCCCCAGCGCGGCGAGAAACGCAAGCTGCTCGAGATGGCGCGCCTCAACGCCCGTGCCGTCTTCGAGAAACATCACGAACCCGACGCCGCAAAGGCCGACGTGCTCGACCGGCTCCAGTCGCTGCTCAGGCTACGCGAGCGTCCTGAGCGAATCGAGGCGTTCGATATATCCAATATCTCCGGTGAGCTTGCGGTCGGCTCGATGGTCGTTTTCGAAGAGGGCCGCCCGAAGAAATCCGATTACCGCCATTTCAAGGTGAAGACCGTCGAGGGCGCCGATGACTACGCCATGATGCGCGAGGTACTCATGCGCCACATGCTGCGCGCCGCGACCGAGGGGCCGATGCCGTCGCTCATCATGGTTGACGGCGGCAAGGGCCAGCTCAACGTCGCGCTCAGCGTGTTCGAGGAACTGCAAATCCACGAACTCGACGCCATCGGCATCGCGAAAGAGAAGATGCGCTACCGGCACAAGGGAGAGATGGCGCTCAAGGAGGCCGACAAGATTTATCTCCCCCATCGCAAGGACCCGATCCTGCTGCCGGCCGGCTCGCGCTCGCTCCACCTGCTGCAGGAGATACGCGATGAGGCGCATCGCTTCGCGATCACGTATCACAAGAAGCTTCGGAAGAAGGCGCAGACCCGCTCGGCGCTCGACGACATCAGGGGCATCGGCCCGAAGCGCCGAAACGCGCTCCTCAGACATTTCGGCAGCGCGCAGCGAGTGGCCGACGCCGCGGTCGAGGAGATCGCCTCGGTCGCCGCGATTCCGCGCGACCTCGCCCGCCGCATCAAAGAGAGCCTGAGCGAGGAAGCCCCTCCCCAGCCCGTGGAGGAGAAAGAAACCGCTTGAACTCCGACACCCCGCTCAGTCATCGCAGAAAGATTCTCTCGCTCGCATGGCCGGTCATCATAAACAACCTCCTTCTCACCTTCGTGTGGATAGTGGATATGGTGATGGTCGGCAGGCTCGGCCCGATCGCGGTTGCCGCCGTCGGAGTCAGCGGCCAGTTGTTCACGCTCATCGTGGCAATCACTTTGGCCGTGACGACCGGCACCATCGCGCTCGTCGCGCGCTACATCGGGGCTGAACAGAAAGAGCAGGCCAACGCGGTCCTCGCGCAATCGCTCCTCATCGGCGCGATCCTGTCGGTCGTTCTCATGGCGCCCGGCCTCATCTGGAGCGAGGGGCTTTTCCACCTTTTCCGCGCCGATGCAAGCGTCACCCGCGCGGGCGCGACCTATCTTCGAATCATCGTCGCGGGCACGCTGTTCCTGACGGTGGCGCTCGTGTGCTCGTCGGCGCTCAGGGGCGCGGGCGATACCCGCACGCCCATGATAATAAGCGTGGGCGCAAACCTGCTCAACGTGGTCCTCAATTACGGACTGATATTCGGCAAGCTCGGGATGCCTGCGTTCGGCGTCACCGGCGCGGGCGTCGCAACGATCATCTCATTCACCCTCGAGGCCGCTGCCTTCTTGTTCCTTCTCCGGAGAGGCAACCTGGCGCTGTCGCTGCGTGGCGGATATTCAACGACTTCGTCAGATTCGGCTCCCGACGGTAGGGGGGACCCTATGTGGTCGCCCGGGCGGCCACGCAGGGCCGCCCCTACCACTGGCCGGTTTTCCCGCTTCCGGCTGGAAAAGGAGATGGCGATGAAGATCATTCGAATCGGCTCGCCCGCCGCGCTTGAGCAGGGAATCCTCCAGCTTGGATATCTCTGGTACCTTGCGATTATCACTCGATACGGCACCGACCCGCTCGCAGCATACACGATCGGCGTCAATATCATGTCGCTCTCGTTCATGCCGGGTTATGGCTTCTCGGTCGCGGCCTCGACGCTGGTCGGCCAGTCGCTCGGGGCGCAGAACCCCGACGCTGCCGCCTCTCAGGGGTGGGAGTGCTCGAAGCTGGCGCTGTTAGTGATGACCGCGATCGGCGTGGGGCTGTTTGCAGCCGCGCGTCCGCTCGCGCTCATCTATGTGTCCGACGGGCGCGTGGTCTCTCTCACCGCAGAGTTCGTGCGTATCCTGGCGCTGTGCCAGCCGGCGATGGCGCTTCACTTCGCGCTGTCGGGCGGGCTCGTCGGGGCCGCCGACACGCGCTGGCCGCTCTACGCCTCGTTTGTCGGGATGTACCTTGTCAGGATGCCGCTCGCGCTCATCGGCGCGTACGCGCTCGACCTGAGCATCACCTGGATATGGCTCATCATCCTGGCCGACCATTACGGAAAATCCGTCGTCACCGGCCTGCGCTTCCTCTCTGGAAGATGGAAACAAACGAAGGTGTGATTTGTAACATTGGGGACGCCATCTGGCATGGTCCGATATTGATTCCGCTGCGAAACCCGCAGTGGTGAGGCCGAATTCATTCAGCCAGTCTCTGTGCGAATGAATTCGCACCCACCATCAATAGTCGAAGACGATCAGGGTTTTTGCAGCGGAATCCGGTATTGGCTCAATACCCCAGCGCCAGTCCCAATAACGCCGCGATGACCGCGCCGGCGGTCGTCACCGTGATATTCGTCAATTGCTTCCTGAAGAAGTCCGACCCCGGCCATCGGGCGCGCATGTAGCTGTCGAGCACGCTCGCGCACAAGGAAGAAAGCAGGAGGTAGAGGATCGCCCTCTCGCGAACCACGCCCACGGCCGTCGCGAGCAACCCAACCAGGATGGCCGCCGCCAGTCCGAGCGTGGTGCCCGCCGCCGACACGCCGCCAGGCGTGCCGTGGGCCACGGGCTGGAGCGTGGTCAGGATGATCGGGCGGTCGCCATACAGCGGCCCCAAGTCGCTGGCGCACGTGTCCGCCAGTGCAGATGCCAACGCACCCGCATACGCCAGCGCCAGCCACTTCGCCAACTCGGAGACCTCGACCCTCGCGCCGTGCGCCGACAATCCGCCGGCCAACCCCATCGCTACCGCCAGCGCAGCCGCCGGAGTGCACTTGCCGATCATGGTCGCCGCTCCGCGCCGTTCGTCTCGTTCCTCTGAGACGCCAAGCTCCTTCTTGCGAGCGCTCCCCATCTTCGACGCGAGCGCAAGTATCAGCAGGAAGAAGAAAAGGATGGAAAACGCGCTATAGCCCGCGAACGAATAGATGACGATCCCATAACCGGTCGCCGCAATGACGCCAGAGACGCGCACCCCGCCCACCACATACCCCGCTATGGCAAGCGACGCGTTTACAACTATGGCCCACCGAAGATTGGCGCGGATTATCTCGACTACGTTGTCAAGAGAGAGCATAGACGAGTCCTATCATGACGCATGCGCCTCCCAAAGGAGCGGTGAGATTGTCATCTATCGGAAGCTCGACCGTCTCCACGAATGCGCTCGCAACCGAAGCCAGGATGCACCGTAGTATGATACCACTTGCGTCAAGCGAGGCGAAAATCTCGACTGCATCTCCGCGCCACCACGGCGGCGATGAAAGCATGTTCGGAAGCGTCCACCAGTAGAGCAAACTCGCTGACAGAGAGCCGATCAGCGCGAATGCGGCCAGCCCCTCGATCGTTTTCCGACGGTTCCACGGCAAGGGCGTCTTTCCCATCCGAGCACCAGCCAGGGTGGCCATGCCGTCTCCAAACGAGAGCGCCCCCCACATCGCCGCGGCCACGGGAACCGGAAAGAAGAGAATCAGGATAAAGACGGTTACGGGATACAGCAGGATGCCCGACGTAAATCTGCGCTCGCGCTCCCCCGGCCTGTACAGCAGCGCCGATATCCACGGCAGCCTCGGCAACACGTAAGCATTGAAGACGACGAGCCCCGCCGCGAGCGTGAGTGCCTGTCCGTAGCTGGTCCACCTCAACGCAAGCGCCAGCCCACCAACCAGCATGTGGACCGCCTGCCGGCAGGTTTCGATGTTTGAAGAGATTGTAGTCGGGGTGGGCAGTATTCGACGGGGTTCTTTCATGGAATCGGGAAAGCCATCAAGCAACACTCTTGTAGCGCAGGCATCTTGCCTACCCCGTTCCGCAGCAGCGTGCCGGCTGGAAGCCTGCGCTACGTCTCTCGCGTCCGCCGAATCTCGCAATTCACGCATGCGCCGATTTCGACGTCGCAAGGTCACGCGCGTACAGAGCCGCTCCGAGCGCGCCGGCTATCTGGGGTTCATCCGGGATGTTGAATCGCTGGCCGAGCAACTCCTCGAGCGCCCTGACGACGCCCAGGTTCTTCGCGACGCCGCCCGTCATCGTGACCTCCGCCGCCACACCTACTCGCTGAGCAAGCGCGCGGGTCCTCTCGGCCACAGCCCGGCACAGCCCCGCCACGATATCCTCCACGTGCTCGCCCCGCGCAACAAGCGAGACAACCTCGCTCTCGGCGAACACGGTGCACATCGAGCTTATGCTCAGGCGCTTCGCCGAGCGCGCGGCCAGGCTGCCCATATCGTCAAGGTCTATCTCCAGAGCGCGCGCCATCACCTCGAAGAACCGGCCCGTCCCTGCCGCGCATTTGTCGTTCATCGCAAAGTCCAGCACCTGTCCGCCCGCGCCGACCGATATCGCCTTTGAGTCCTGCCCGCCAATGTCAAGAATAAGCCGCGTGTTCGGAAAAAGGAAGCATGCGCCCCGCGCATGGCACGTGATCTCGGTTATGCTCTTCAGCCGCCCTTCCACCTGCTCGCGGCCATAGCCGGTGGACACCAGGCCGCGCACCTGCCCGTTCGTCAGTCCCGCCGCATCGAGCGACTTTCGGTACGCGTTCTCGATCGCGCTCCTGCTCCGCGCGCCGGTCAGCACGATGGCGGAAGACACGATGCGGCAGGATTCGTCAATAATCACGGCGTCGCACGTGAGAGAGCCGATGTCAATTCCGGCGAAGTAATCCACGTGTTTTCCTTTCTTTTCGGCATCATTCATGAGGTCATTATAAATGATTTCGCCCATCGTAGCAAGGAATTTTGGTCGCGACAGATTTTGCTCTTGACGCCATCGAATGCCTCTGGTATACTCCCATCACCCGATGGCAGGGCTCTCTTCGCGGGGGGATTCTTTTTCTGCCCTATGGTAACGAGTGCTCCCGAGGGGATTTCCTTCGGCCTGTGGCAGGGAAATCAAATGTGTGCATTGTGGCGGGTTCGTTTTGAGCTGAAGATTCCTCGTTTTCATTCATTCTTTGCTTCGGCTCGCGTCATGTGTTTCTAGCTTTTCCCTGTAGCTCGAGGTTGTCCCGGTTGCCCCGCCTGAAGTGTTCCGTTTCTGCAAACGCGGCAAGTGTCCACGGATTGTGGATAACTCTGTGGGGAAGTCTGGCGAGTTGTTGATAACTTCTGTCTGAATTCAAGCTCTGTGCGCCGCATGCTGCCTTTTTCGGGCAAGAACGGGCCCGTCGTATCTGGATGCTTCTACGAGAGGGGAGGGTCAGTCCATGAGTCCGGACCTGTGGGAAAAGGGGCTTCGCGTACTCCGGGAAAAAGTTGATGAAAAAACCTTTGACGCCTGGCTCGCATGGACCAAGTTTCACTCTTACGAGAATGGCAACTTGGTGGTTTTCGTTCCGAACAACTTTACCGGAGCGTGGTTGAATGAGCGTTATTCCGAACTTATTCAGTCTACCGTCAAGTCGCTCGACGAAGAGTTCAAGGGTATCTCGTTCATCCCGAACGAAGCTATCCAGAAGGAGATGATCTTCGAGGAGCCGCCGCGTATGGACCGGCATATCCTTCCGGAATCGAATGGCAACGGGCATCCGTACCTCAACTCGAAGTATACGTTCGAAGAGTTCGTGGTCGGTCCTTCCAACCGCTTCGCCCATGCCGCGGCCAAGGCCGTCTGCGAAACGCCCGCCGGAGCATATAATCCTCTCTTCATTTATGGGGGCGCGGGCCTCGGAAAGACACATCTGATGCAGGCCATAGGCCACGAGATAATCAAGGCCGGCAGGCTGAAGGTGCTCTACATCACGTCGGAAGAATTCACCAACGAGCTGATCTCCGCCATCCAGCAACGCTCCCAGATAGCGTTCAGAAACAAGTACCGCACGGTTGACGTGCTGCTGATTGACGACATCCATTTCATCGCCGGCAAGGATGCCACCCAAGAAGAATTTTTCCATACGTTCAACGCATTGCACGACGCGTTGAAACAGGTCATCCTCTCCTCAGACAGACCGCCCAAGGAGATTCCCACCCTCGAGGAGCGGCTGGTCAGCAGGTTCGAATGGGGACTGGTGACCGATGTCCAGCCGCCGGACCTCGAAACGAGAATAGCCATCCTGCAACACAAGTCTCGAAAGAGCGAACTTAAGTGTCCATCTGATATGCTCTTCTTCATCGCAAATCTTGTGAAGGCGAATATCCGCGAACTCGAGGGAACCTTCAACCGGGTGCTGGGCTACGCGCGCGCGCATAATTGCCCGCTTACCCTTGAAACCGCTGAACTCGCGCTTAAGGACCTCCTCGAAAAGTCACAATCCAAACAGATAACTGTCGAGCTCATCCAGAAGACCGTCGCGGCGCACTTCAATGTCCGGCTTGCTGACATCATCGCGGCGAAACGAACCAAGATGATCGCGCTCGCGCGTCAGATTGCCATGTTCCTCTCGCGGGAAATGACTCAGGCTTCCCTGATCGATATCGGCGACTCTTTCGGCGGACGCGATCATTCCACCGTCCTCCACGCCTGCAAGAAAATTCGAGACATGATTAAGGAGGACAGCCAGTTATCGAAGGATGTGGAATCCGTTGTAAATCAACTCAAGAACAGTTGATTCGGGCGTGCCTGGAGCTGCTGTGGAAGGGCTGAGGAAAAGCCTGTTGACGAAACTTTGACAAAATGTTATACAATGTGCGAGAATTCTTGATAAGTCGTTTCCCCGTTCTGGGACTGGTTGACAGTGTGGACACTCGCAAAGCAATGTCTTCAACTTATGAACAGCGCTTCATCAAGGTTCTTCCGGGAAGCTTTGCCCTTTTCCACATGTTCCACATCTTTACTGATGCGGCAACTAGATTTAAATATATATCCTAGTGTATAGGATTAGGTATGCCTGACCGACAAGGTGGAGGGAATAGCGCATGAAGCTGTCAATCGCAAGAGATGAGATGCGCGATGCTATTGCAAACGTCCAAAATGTGGTTTCCACGCGAACCACATTGCCCATGCTTCAGTATGTGCTGCTTGCCGCAAAGAAGAATTCGCTCAAGCTCGTGGCAACGGACCTGGAGGTGGGAATTGAATGCGTTGCCGAGTGTGAAGAGGTCGGGGAAGAAGGCACGGTTGCGCTGCCATGTAAGAAGCTTCATGAGATCGTCACTAACCTTCCGCCAGGCACTCTGAGCATGGAGACAAAGGATGGCAACCTCGTGACCCTGGATTCGGGGGTCGTTCGCTACAAGATCATGGGAATGCCCTCAGATGAGTTCCCGAAATCGCCCGAGGTGAAGCGGGAGAAGTCCTTCTCCATGCCTCAAGGGGTTCTCAAGGAGATGTTGAAAAAGGTGAGTTTCTCAATCTCGGTTGACCCGAACAGAGTGAATATTACCGGCCTGCTGTTGACGACCGTAGGTAAGGAACTCCGCCTCGTTTCAACCGATGGGAGAAGGCTTTCCCTTGCAATGCAGAAGGTTGAGGGGCTCCCGAGCGGCGGCAATTACATAATACCCCGGAAGACCGTGAATGAACTTGAGCGGCTGCTCGGGACGGAAGGCGATGTGAGAATATTCCTGGCAGAGAATCAGATTGCCTTCGAGTTCGCGAATATATTGGTCATCTCCAACTTGATTGATGGAGTGTTTCCAAACTATGAGCAGGTCATCCCAAAAGGCCACCAAAGAAAAGTGCTCGCTGAAAAAGAGCCGTTCAGCGTGGCCACCCGCCGAACTCAGGTCATGACCACCGAGCGCTTTAATCTTGTCAAGTACGAAATCGCCGGCGGGAAAATGGTGGTAAGCACCAATTGTCCCGAGGTCGGTGAGGCAAAGGACGAGATCGATATCGAATACGATGGCGATCCGGTCGAGATCGGTTTTAATCCGCAGTTTGTTGTCGATGTTCTCAAGGTTATCGACGAAGACAAAGTCAGGCTTGAAGTGAAGGATTCGCAGAGTTCCGGCCTTTTCAAACCGGTGGATAATGACAACTACCTCTATGTGGTGATGCCGGTCAGGTTATGAGCCAGCCTAAGCGTAGTCGGTCAGGCACTGGTTTGGAACCGATCGAGAAGGTGCTCGAAAGGTTCTTTCAGCAGGGAAGGTTCGGCAACTCCTCGCGCGTCGCCGAACTATGGGGCCAGTGGAAAGAGATCGTCGGCGATGACGTCGCTTCTCACTGCATCCCCGAAAAGATAGAGAAGAAGAAGCTCTACATCAAGGTCGATAACCCCGTCTGGCATCAGCAACTCGATCTCCTCAAGGATGAGATCAAA
>CAZEBC010000057.1:17625-20275 GCA_964510165.1 uncultured bacterium | reverse complement strand
GTTGTCATACTAATAAATATCACACCCCCGAGAAAAAAACAAGTCCGTTCCCAATCAACGACGGGTTGTTCTTAATGATTTCGGCGGCAGCGCGGCATCCTGCCTGCCTCTCGCAACCGTGAATCGTGAACCGTAAACCGGGAACCCTCTCCCCGCGCCCGATCCCCCAATTTCAATCCGCATTCCGCATTCCTCGATCCGCATTCAAACAGCTCCGCCAGCCACGATATATGGTCCCATCCGGATAATCCTCCCAACATATGGTAAGCAGATCAGTTGGCCCTTTTAGGCCACCCCCGGCCCATTTTGCGTTTTCCGCTTGACAATCCAAAATTGATGTGCTACACTACCTCTCAAATGCGGCTGGCGTTACCTGATATCCAGCCTTCACAAAAGCTTCACCTTGGCGCGGGTTGCGCCGCCTTAAGCAGCATCGTAACGGATTCAGTCGTTTCACGGGTCTTGAAATCAACATCATCAGTAGCGTCCACTCTATGCGGGAAAGGAGGATCGGCGAACTTCAGCATGGCGGTACTGAGAATGATGATGACTATACAGCGAAAAGCGAATATCAGACGGCACGGACACGAACATGAGTTGTCCGGCGCCCTGTTGTGTTAAGTAGTATCACTCAGTTGTGTGAGCAGAACCAGTATTCGTGCAGAAGTAATCCAGCAGTACTGATTGGAATATGAACGGAGGAAACTGAGGATATGAGTAAAAGAACAATTGTGCTGGCCTTGGCGCTTGTGGTAGCGCTCGCGCTACCCGCAGTGGCCGAGGTCGAAGAAATAACGGTTGGCGGAAACATCCAGATCCGCGGCCAGGTACAGAGCCCGGGTATCGGCGAACAACCCTCAACGACAATCATAATTGACCCGCTTACCTCGGTGTCAGTTGGGAAGCGGCCCGCCAGCTTCAACGACGACGTTGAATCGCTCGATTGGATCAGCCAGCGCACCCGCGTCAATGTGGATGCGAAGCTGAGCGGTGGCGTCCGTGGGTTCGTCGAACTCCAAGCCTTTGACTTCTGGGGCGCAGAGCTTGACGAAGCTGGAACGGAAGCAGGCAACGACTTCCTTGAAACCCACCTCATCCGTGACGAGCTCGGCTTTGGTGGGTTTGCCGGCCAGGGCAACGATGAGGTTTCGCTGTACCAGTCGTACATCGAGATGAACGACATCGGCGACTATCCGTTCATGGTGCGCGTAGGCCGCCAGGAATTGGTATATGGTCGCGAGTGGCTCATCGGCAACAACAGCGCCGGCGTCAACTTCTCCGGCCTCGCGTTCGATGCGCTGAAGGTGTCGTATGACGACGACATGTTCGCCATCGACGCATGGGCCTCGAAACTGGCTGACTTCAGTTCACCGCTGGCCGTGGGTACAGGCATCGAAGAGGACGCCGACATCGACTTCTACGGCGCTTATGGCACGTACAAGGGCATCGAGAACATGGCGATCGACCTGTATGCCCTCTTGGTGCGTGATGCGCAGTCGAACGACGCGGTTCTCGGAACCAATGACACCAGTGACGTGATGACCCTGTGGACCCTCGGCGGCCGCGTGGCGGGCGCTTGGGACGTCATGGGGATGCTCCCCGGCATGCTCGACTACAACGTCGAGGCCGCGTTCCAATTTGGCGACAACAACCTTTCCTCGGCACTGGACCCGCGGGACAGCGGCGAGTTCGGGGGATGGGCGTTCAACGCCATGGCCGGCTACACCTTCACCGACGTTCAGTGGACGCCGAGACTCGAGGCTGAATACGCCTTCTTCTCGGGTGATGACGACGCCACTGACGAGGATACCGAGGAGTTCGTCCGGCTGTTCTCCGACGTGCATTACGGCGAGTTGAACCTGGGCGGCGACCTCGATCAGTTCGCCACCAACCTGCACATCATCCGTGTAGGCGCCTCCGCCGTTCCGGTGGACAAACTGACGCTTAAGGCCGACCTTCTGTGGTTCATGCTGGCTGAGGACGACGAGGACGGACTTGCGAAGACCTTCGGTCTGCCGCAGTTCAAACCCGTTCTGGGCGTCGGTAATGTCGCCAATGACGATGACGATGCCGGAGTGGAACTTGACCTCGTCGCCGACTATCAGTACACCGAGGACCTCAACCTGCGCGCCGGCTGGGCACACTTCTTTGCCGACGACGCAATCGAGAACTCCTGGGGCGCTGGTGAAGACGACGACGTCGACTACGTCTATGTCCAAGCCATGCTGGTCTTCTGAACGGCTGGCATAACGCGTAACAACCTCCCCCGGGGACGCGCAAGCGTTCCCGGGGGTTTTTTGATTTCCATTGCGCGACCCACCGTCACTGCGAGAGAGGGACACGGTTCCGACCGAAGCAATCCCGATACAGTGCGGGTTTCATTGCATCGGGATTGCTTCGTCGTCCCGCGAGGCGCGCGACTCCTCGCAATGACAGGGTCTTGCGGCGAAATCCCACCCCTTTGACCCCAACCGCCCCGCTCCTGTATAATGCAGGCGTCATGGCAAAGCGCAAACGGAGAAAGGTGAAGACTTCTACGGGCAGTGCCATCCCCGACACCGCAAACCCCAAGAGGTTTCTCATCTTCCTCACGATCGGCCTGGCCCTCTTCATCGTGTTCATGTATTTCGTCATCACGCGAGGAAGCGCG
>CAZEBC010000057.1:14126-17525 GCA_964510165.1 uncultured bacterium | reverse complement strand
GCTGTGGTAACGCCGGCGCGTAAGAAAAGCGCCGCCGGGAAATCGGAACTCGAGCGATTCTGCGAGCGAGCGCTCGAACTTGGCGCCCTCGACGCAAAGGTCATCCCCACAAAGAGCGTCGTCACTGCGCCCTGGGTCAGGATGCGATGCCAATACGGCTGCGCCGGCTACGGCAGACGCCTCTCGTGTCCGCCCTACTCGCCCACGCCGGAGCAGACGCGCGCGATCATTGATTGCTACAAGAACGCGATCCTTATGAAAGGCCAGCTTTGGCAGGTCAATCCCATCATGGTGGCGCTCGAACGCGAGATTTTCCTCAGCGGACACTACAAGGCGTGGTCGATGGGGGAGGGGCCCTGCCACAAATGCGACGCCTGCGCGCTCAAGGCCGGATGCCGATTCCCCCAGCAGCTCCGCCCGTCAATGGAAGCCTCAGGCATCGATGTGTTTCGAACCGTCCGAAACAACGGCTATGAGATCGACGTCGTGAAGGATTACGACTGCCCCGCCCAATACTTCGGACTTATACTGGTGGAGTAGGGGCGGCCCTATATGGCTCGCCACGAGTGGCCGCCCGCGTTCTGCAATACGGACGCGATATATTGGGGACATCCCGCGCGGCGCGGGACAGGGTGTCGCCCTCACCCCAACCCTCTCCCGCTGGGAGAGGGCGCGCATTCAGGTTAACCCTCTCCCATTGGGAGAGGGCAGGGTGAGGGGCTTCGGTTGGGGCTATGCTCTTCGTGAACCTTCGTGTCCTTCGTGGATAGACGCTTTCCTTTCCCCCTTATTCTTCACCTGACCGTCTTCTCGCTTGTCCGCATCAGGTACCACTTCTGCAGCCGCGCCGACACGATCCGCAGCTTCTCTGGCCCTGCATATGGGATCCTGTGGTTGACCACGAAGAGCTTCGTCAGGTCGCTTTCTTCTCCCGCAATCAGATCGGTGATGATGCGGCCCGCCGTCTGCCCGAACGCCACTCCCTCGCCGTTGTAGGCAACCCCATAGAACAGGTTCTTGTGCTCGCCCAGTATGCCAACGGAAGGCGTGAAATCGAGCGTGAACCCCATCGTGCCGCCCCACGCATGGTCTATTCGAAGCCCCTCGAGTTGAGGGAACGTGGTGAACAGGCTCCTGGTCAACAGCTCGATTACAGGTTTGTTGTTGCCGGAACTGAGCGCATCATTCGCATAATACGGATAATCCGAGCCGCCTATCACGATCCGCCCGTCCGCCGTCGGGCGCTGATAATCGAACAGAAGCCGCATGTCGGCTATCCCCTGGCGGTTCTGCCATCCGATTGCCTCCCACTGCGCCGCACTCAGCGGTTCGGTCGCTATCACGTAGCTGCACAGCGGTATCACGCGGTTCCGGAAGAAGCCCAGCTTGCACGAATAACCGTTGAGACCCAGCACCAGGATGGGCGCCCTTATCTCGCCCATCTCCGTTTCCACGCGATGCTCCTTGCCCGGCGTGACTCGCATCACCACCGTCCGCTCGCGCACCTCGACGCCCGCCTTCTCAACCACCGTTTTCGTCCCCCGGGCCAGCTTCGCGGGGTTCACGATGCCGCCATGCGGAAACTTGAGGCCCGCAACATAGCGGGGGGACTTCACCTCGGCCTCCAACTCCTTGCCTTGCACCAGTGCCGATTCCAGCCCCATCGAAGCATACACCTTCTGATGCTCCTCCAGTTGACGGGCCTGCTCGTCGTTCATGGCGGCCTCGAGCATGCCGTTTTCCTCGAAGTCGCACTCGACGCCGTGCTCAGAGACCAACTGCTGGATTTGCCTGATTCCGTAGAGCGTGTTCTCGAATGCGGCGCGGCCCTTTTCCGGGCCGGCATCATGTATGTAGTCCATCATGCCCGGGATGCCCGCATCGCAAAAGCCGCCGTTCCGCCCACTCGCGCCGTACCCGCAGCATGCTCCCTCCAGCAGCACGATTTTCTTGTCGGGAAACCTGCCGATCAGATGGAGCGCGGACGAAAGCCCCGTGAATCCGCCGCCAATGATGACTATGTCGGCCTTGTGACTTCCCTTGAGCGGCGCATTCAGTTCCTGATGCTCCAGATCGGCGGCCTCAAACCAGAAGTTGTCGAGAAAATACTCATACAATTGCGGGGGCCGTGCGGGGTCACGTCCGAGCCGCCCCAGTCCGTACGAAAGTCCCCACGCCCCTGCAATCCCCACCGCCGCCCCACCGAGAAACGCGCGGCGGGTGATTTTTTTCCTGCTTCCATGATTCTCCACTTCGACCTTTTCGTGTTGACTCATGAGGGCCTCCTTTAAGAGAAGTGGGGGAAAGCGGCCTGCAATTTCGGCTGTTTCGTTGGGGTAGCTGATGTATGAGACATATTATCAGCAATGGGCGGCACGATTCAAACTGCAGTTTGTAAATCCCCTCTTGTTTCCATTATAATCGCACTTCAGAATTTCTCGGCGAAAAGCTAAGGAGGGACCCATGCCGCAAGAAACCGTTTGGCTCGATCGGATGACATCTCCCCAAGTGCGCGAAGCGATAAAAAACGGCTACCACACCGTGCTAATTGCCGTCGGCTCCACCGAACAGCACGGCCCGCATCTGCCGCTCGGAACCGACTCGCTCGCCGGCGACAAGCTGGTTGAAAGGGTAGCGCAAAAGCTCGGCAACACACTTGTAGCGCCCACCGTCAGGGTCGGCGTGTCGGAGCATCATATGGCGTTTGCGGGAACCATGACCGTGCGCGAAGAGGTGCTTGAGGAATACCTCGTCGACTGTTGCCGAAGCCTCGCTCGACATGGATTCCGGACGATCATTCTTATACCGACTCACGGCGGCAACGTCGAAACCGTCATCAAGACCGCCAAGCGCCTCGAACGCGAGAGCCTGTCGGCAAGAGTGCCGGCCGAACTCGACGACGTCGCATATCTTACTGCAATGGTGGAGGTCGGCGACAAATACGGTGTCACGCCCGGCGAAGTGGGGGGTCACGCAGGCCATCTGGAGACTTCTATCATGCTCGCCGATTATCCAGGCCTTGTCGACATGCAAAGAGCGGCCCGTGGTAAGGTGGACCTCGGATTTGACGCGACCGACCAACTTCACAAACTCGGAATGCACAATCTCTCGCCCGTCGGCATCCTCGGTGACGCCACCCGCTCTACCGCCGAGGCCGGCCGCGAATACAACGAGTGCATGGCTAAAATGATAGCGGAACAAGTCCGGAAGGTCATTGGGGAACAGACAGCTTGACCTGAGGCCGTCTTGCAATTCCACCGATGCGCCGATTTGGTTCTGTAGGGGCACGGCGCGCCGTGCCCCCACACCCCGGTTATTCCCTCACAACTTGCTCCACATTTCCTCGAACTGCTCAATCGAGCCGGGCGCATAACCCGCGTAGTGGTTGCTGAAGTAGCC
>CAZEBC010000057.1:12609-14026 GCA_964510165.1 uncultured bacterium | reverse complement strand
TCGAGAAACTTCTCGGTGAGCCATTCCCTGTTCCTTATCTCGAGCGCGAACCTTTTCCCCTCCGGCAGACCTGTCAGGATGGGTTTCACCCTCTCCGCAAACTCATCCGCACCCGATATCTCGGACTTGGAATAGTAGCGGAACTGAAAGAGCAGCGGCCCGAGCTTGTCTCCGAGAAGTCCCATCCTCGACAGAAAGAACGCGAGCCGCTCCTGAGCCTCATCCAACTCCCAATGCGTGATCGCCATGGGAACCTAGGCCGAGAACACGAAACCCTCAGGCGTTTTCTCGCGCCACGCGGTCACAACCTTTTCGGAAGGGATTCTGTAGAAGGTGGAATCGACTTCGACCGTGGAGTAGTGTCTGGCATACTCCACGAGGTAGTCGGCCTGCTTTGTGCCTTCGGGATAGAATGCGCCTTCCCAATCTTTATGGCTCCAGCTATCGGTTCCGATGTGAAAATTCGGTGGAAGCGTCGCTTCCATTGTCTTGAGGTCTCTTTCATGTGTTTTCCGTAGGGGCGGTTCGCGACTCGCCCCCTGCAAAGCACAGACCATTCTCACAAACCTGCAGTTTCGTCATGCAACCATGCCACTACCGTCGCTTGATTTTTGCCACTGCCCCAAGTATATTACCCTTGAACTCCGAAAGAAAGGCACAATGTGCGCACCATCAGGCTGACCTTACAATATGATGGCGCCAATTACGCCGGATGGCAGGTGCAGGACAATGCCTTGACGGTGCAGGAACTCCTTGAGAGCGCGCTCGCGACCATCTTGAAAGAACACGTCCGCGTGGCGGGCGCGAGCCGGACCGATTCGGGCGTGCACGCGCTTGGACAGGTGGCCGCATTCACGACATCGAGTTCAGCGCCGACCCACAAGCTCCTGCGCTCACTGAACGGAATTCTCCCGCGCGACATTCGGGTGACCGAGGTGAGCGAGGCGGACGAGGGCTTCGTGCCGCGATTCGCAACGGAGAAACTGTATCGTTATGCGATCGCGCAGGGCGACTATCTGAGTCCGTTCCAACTTCGCTATGCCTGGCACGTCCGCGAGAAACTCGATCTCGACGCAATGCGGGCGGCGTGCGAGTCGCTCATCGGTGAGCGCGATTTTACCTCCTTCACGGCGGCGGGCGGCGGCGAGAAAAGCCACACGCGAACCGTGTATCGGATACATTTTGGTGAGGGCGGCATCGTGAACACGTGCGCCGTGGACAAGGGTATCTATCACTTCGATATCTGCGCGAATGGATTCCTCTACAAGATGGTGCGGAACATCATGGGCACTCTGGTGGAGGTCGGGCGCGGTAAACTTGCCCCGACGGATATAGCGCGAATTCTTGAGGCAAAGGACCGAAAGCTGGCCGGACCGACCGCGCCCGCGCATGGGCTGTGTCTGGTGTCGGTGAAATA
>CAZEBC010000057.1:3627-12509 GCA_964510165.1 uncultured bacterium | reverse complement strand
CAAGGAAGGACCGATAATGAAGAGTGATCCAATAATCGGCATCTCCACCTGCATGGACGTCGGGAAGAAGATCAACCCGGAACGGACGTACCAGTACCTGGAAGTCTCCTATGCGGCCGCAGTGGCAGAGAGCGGCGCAACGCCGCTCATCATCCCCTATCTTCGCCATTCTTCGGAGTATGAGCGAATTCTCTCTCTGATTGACGGGCTCATCATGTCGGGCGGCGAAGACCTGCCCTCCAACGTGCCGGGCGAGGCGCCCGAGGTCCCGTTGGCGCTCACACCGGAGTGCCGCCTCGAGATGGACCGCGCCCTTCTCGAAGGCGTTCGCGCGCGCAGGATTCCGTTTCTTGGCATCTGTTACGGCATGCAGTTTCTCAATATTCACCTCGGAGGGACGATATATTACGATATTCCGCATCAACTGCCCGGTTCGGCCCGACACAGGCCGGACGACGCAGCGTATCGGCACACCATAAAGATACAGGAACGCACCCGCCTCAGAGCCATCCTCGGATGCGATGAATTGCAGGTGAATTCCAGTCATCATCAGTCTGTGAGAAAACTCGGCGCGGGACTCAGGCTGGCGGCTGTCTGCGAGGATGGGGTGATCGAGGCCATCGAGGGCGAGGAGGATGCGTTCGTCATGGGCCTTCAATGGCATCCCGAGAAGATGGCCGATGAAAGCCGACGAAAAATCTTCTCGGCGTTTCTGAACGCATGCAGACCCGCATGATTTGCTATCGTCACCGCTCGATTGCAGGTGCGAATTCATTCGCACATTCTTTTTGGCGTCCTTTGCGCGCGTTTGTGCGAATGAATTGGCGCCCACCTGACTGCGGCGAGGCGCGTATGATCGCGATACTGGCTATCGCGCTGTTCGCGCTCTCTTTCACTCCCATTCACGGATATCCTTCAACGCTTCGCCTCAGCCTCGATCAGGACCCCACAAGCCTCGACCCCGCAATGATCGTGGACGTGGGCGGCAGCTCGGTCGCCGCGAAACTGTTCAACGGACTCGTTCGGTTTGACGAGCGGATGCAGGTGGCGCCCGATATCGCGGCAGACTGGGAAACCTCCGCAGACGGCGCTGCGTACACTTTCCATCTCCGTCCCGATGTCAGGTTCCACAATGGCCGCTTCTTGACCGCCAAAGACGTGAAGTATTCGTTCGAACGGGTGCTCTCGCCCGACTCCGGTTCCCGCCGCAAATGGTTGTTCCAGCCGGTGCTTGGAGCGCGCGCATTCATGGAAGGCCGCGCAGAGGAGGTCGCCGGAATCGAGGTCATGGATGATCGAACCGTCCGCATTACGCTTGAGCAACCGCTCACGGTCTTTCTTGGTTTCCTGGCGATGCCCGGCGCTTACATCGTCCCGCGCGAGGAGACGGAGCGCTGGGGCAGGGATTTCTCCGACCATATCGTCGGTACCGGCCCGTTCGTCCTTGATGAGTGGAGGCACGATGACTACTTAAGGCTTTCGAGAAACGAGCGCTACTTTGCGGGGCGCGCCCGCGTTGACGCGATCGAATTCCGCGTGTTGCCGGAGGAGTTCACGCGCGTGGCGGAGTTCGAGGCGGGCAATCTTGACATTATCGAAATACCATCTGCCGAGTTCCCGAGGCTTTCGACCGACCCTTTCTGGCGCGAACACATGAAATCGAGGGTGGGCCTGAACACGCAGTACCTGGGCTTCAACTGCCAGAAGCCGCCCATGAACGAGCCGGCCTTTCGCAGGGCGGTCAACCACGCAATAGACCGGCAAAAAATTGTAGATGTCACCCTGCAAGGGCGCGCGACCCTGGCGACCGGGCCAATCCCGCCCGAACTTCCGGGGCATGATCCCTCGCTTTCGGGTTATGATTACGACCTCGCTCGAGCGAGGGAAGCGATCCGTGCCCACGCTATGTCCGCGGGGCGTCCGCTCAAGCTGTATCAGAGCGCGGACCGCCGCGTGTTGGAGGTCAGCGAGGCAATTCAATATTATCTGCGCAAGGCGGGGCTTGACGTGGAGATCGTCCAGCTTGAGTGGACGGCCTTCAAAGAGGCGGTCAACGACGGCAAGGCGGACCTGTTCCTGCTCTCGTGGTACGCCGATTACCTCGATGCGGAGAACTTTTTGTTCCCGGTGTTTCATTCATCCAACTGGGGAGCATCCGGCAATCGCGCGTTCTACCGGAATCCTCTGTTCGACTCCTTGATCGAGCGGGCGCAGCGCGAGATGGACCCGCAAGCGCGGCTCTCGCTGTATGGTGAGGCTGAAAGAGTGGTCCTTGAGGATGCGCCCTGGGTGTTCCTGTGGCATCGCGCCGACCATTTTCTCGTTCAGCCGTGGGTTCGCGGGTTCGAGCCTCCGACGATCACCAATGCCGACAAGGGAACGACTATTGAGATCAACAAGCAGGAGAGAGCGGAGCAGTCTCGCTCCGGCGTTGTCGCATGGCTCTTGTTGATCCCGGCGCTCGGCGTGGTTGCGCTTGCGATGTGGAACATCGCGTCAAAGCCCGCGCTGGTCTCGTTCACTGCGCGGCGACTCTTGCTTGCGGTTCCCACGCTCGTCGGGGTTGCATTGATAGTCTTCATCGTGCTGAAGATTGCGCCGGGCGATCCCGCGCTTGCGCTGGTCGGCGAGCGGGCGGACACCGCGACCCTCGAGCAGATAAGGAAAGAGCTTGGGGTGGATGAGCCGCTCGCGGCCCAGTTTGTGCGATATCTGATGCTCATCGGAAAAGGCGAACTCGGACGGTCATACTACACCAACAGGCCGGTCGCGGCGAGCCTGCTGGAAAAATTCCCGAACACGTTGCGCCTGGCCGGCGCAGCGATAGTGGTCTCGATCGTCTTCGGGATGACGCTGGGCATCATCTCCGCAATAAAACACAACACGCTCCTCGACAGAACGCTCGGGATCGTCTCGGTGCTCGGCATCTCAATGCCGGTATTCTGGCTCGCGTTGCTGCTCGTCTTCGTGTTTGCCTACAAGCTCGGATGGCTGCCGCCCTCAGGCATGGGCAACGGCGCGCTCGCGTATCTCGCGTTGCCGGCCATCGCGCTCGGCACAAACTCGGCGGCCTTCATCGCTCGCGTCACGCGCTCAAGCATGCTCGAGGTGATGTCGCAGCCGTTCATCACGACCGCCAGAGCGAAGGGCATGTCTCTGTTTGTTGCGGCGATGAAGCACGCGCTCCGAAACGCGCTTATACCGGTCGTCACGCTTATCGGAATAGACATGGGCAGCTACCTGAACGGCTCTGTCCTTACGGAAACGATCTTCGGGTGGGACGGCATCGGACGGTACGCGATGACCGCCATCATGAAGCATGATTACCCTGTGATTCTCGGGACGGTCCTGTTCGGCGCCGTCGTCTTCATCGCGGTCAACCTCATCGTGGACTTGTTGTATGCGACGATTGACCCTCGAATAAATCTGGAAGGATGATTGCTCGGATGCGGGTTTCATACGGCGCTTCTGCGCAGCGCTTCTTCAGGAAGAACAGGCTCGGAACGCTTGCGGCGACTGTTCTCGGGCTGGTGCTGCTCGCGGCGCTCGCAGGACCGGCTCTGTGGCCGTTCTCGCCGAATGAGATCAATCTCGATGAAGCGCTTCTGCCGCCGGGAGGCGCGCATCCGTTCGGCACCGATAATCAGGGTCGTGACGTCCTCGCGCGCACGCTCGCGGGCGCGCGCATTTCATTGGGGATTGGGGTAACGGCAACTTTCATCTCTCTGATGTTAGGGACAATCCTCGGCCTGATTGCGGGCTTCTTCGGCAAATCCATAGACAGCGCCGTGAGCAGACTGGTGGACATCACGCTCGCATTCCCGAGTTTGTTGCTGGCGATCGCAGTGAGCGTGGTCATTCCGCCGGGGCTTGCCTCGGTGTTCATCGCGCTTTCGTTCGTGGGCTGGCCGACGTTCGCCAGACTGAGTCGGAGCGCTGTGCTTTCGATAAAGCAGGCCGAATATTTCCGCGCGGCGGAGGCTGCGGGTTGTCCGGCCGGCCGTCTGATCGTGAGGCATGTGCTTCCGAATTGCGCGCCTGTGCTTATTGTCGCGGCCAGCCTGCGGCTCGGCGGCTTCATGCTGGGCGAGGCGTCCCTGAGCTTTCTGGGATTGGGCGTTCAGCCGCCGACCGCTTCGTGGGGTTCCATGGTAAGCCATGGCCGCGATTTCCTGCACGCGGCCCCTTGGATTAGCCTGTTTCCTGGCATGGCAATTGCTCTCTGCATTGTTTCGATGAATATCCTTGGCGACTCTCTGCGCGATCATCTTGATCCAAGAATGCGAGTCTGACGGCATGCGGCGCCTCGTTGATGACGCATCTTCTTTAATTGCAGATACTTGACAGAATAGGGAGATTCCGCGATGCGGCTCTCCGACATAAACGATTCGCAATCGTCTCCGCTGTGACGCCTACCTGATTTGTAATTTCCGGACCGAAAAGGTGATGCCGTCCATGCGTCCGAAGAACGGGCGAGCCGACCAGCGCCGAAGATGGGTCTTGTATGATTTCTCTGACGGGGATGTGCGTGAAATCGAGGATTTTGCTGAAGCGCGCCAGCCTCCCGTGCGGATACGAAAGCGCGACAGGCATTTCGTGGAGAGGCCGCGCCGCGGCTGCCGCCGCAAGCAGAATTTGAAGCGCCGTCTCAGACGGATTCAAAAGAGGGAGCTCGAATATGGGTAGATTCGGCGTGCCGGGATTCTGGATTTTGCTTGGGATAGCTGTCCTTGATATAATACTGTTTGTTGTGCCGCTGATTGCGCTTGCAGCCATATTCTGTCTGTTGTTCTATCCAGCCGGGATAGGGTATGCGGGGCAGTGGCTCGGAAAGTTGCACGAGGATTTGAGAGGCGGAAACGCGGAATAGCTCGGAGGTCGGCGATGCCAAAGGGAACGGTCCTTGTGGTTGAGGACCAGGCTGCATTCAGAGAATTTCTCCACGTCAGCCTGACAAAACTGGGACTGAAGGTGATCACCGCGCTCACCGGCAAAGTTGCCCTCAGCCGAGCGAAGGAATGCAACCCCGACCTCATATTGCTTGACGTGATGCTTCCCGACACGGACGGCTATGAGGTATGCCGTCAATTGCGCGAGCAGCCTGAGACCACGTTGACCCCCATCATCTTCATTTCGGCGGTCGGCTCCGAGAAGCACATCGAACGAGCGATGGAGGCCGGCGCCACCGACTACATGGTCAAACCGCTTAGCGTGGAGGACATAAAGTCCATCGCCAGCCATTACCTCGGCGACTGATTTCCTTCACCGTCGGCCACGTCTCGATTTTCCTCTCGTTCTCGCTTCATGCGCTCTGTACTCCCTCATCCCAACTGTTTCCCTTAACGCGCCCATGTCTGCCCATGGTGTCCATTTCGTCCACGGGCACAGCCCACCGTGCGCGAATTCCTCTGGATATTATCCCACGGTTTGCATTAATATAGAGGAGTTGTTGGCTCTAATATCCACTCTACCTCAAGCGAATTTTGACAGGTGAGGTGATAGCGTGCGTTTTCTGATTATTGACGGCCATTCCCAAGCAAGCCGCGAGCGATTGAACGCCGTGGGCATGACGCTTGCCTCGGAACTCCATGCAAGAATGCTGCGGCGGTTTGAAACCGGGGCAGCCATTGATATAATCTTTCCCGCCGATCCGGACGCGAGTATACCGTCTGCGGGCGCTCTCGAAGATTACGCCGGAATCATATGGACCGGATGCGACAAGTCGCTCACGAATGCAGATGATCCCGATTTGGACAAACAACTGGAGCTTGCCCGAAGAATACTGCGGGCGGAAACGCATTCGTGGGGGACCTGCTGGGGGCTTCAGATAATGGCCGTCGCGGCGGGCGGAGAAGTCACGCGCAATCCGAACGGACGTGAAATCGGCTTTGCGCGAAAGATCAGGCTTACGCCCGAAGGCCGGAGCCATCCCATGTATGCGGGCAAGGGTGATGTCTTTGACGCATTCGCCAGTCATTCCGACATTGTGGCGCGCCCGCCGTCTCACGCCCTCGTGCTTGCAAGCAACGAATGTACCCGCGTGCAGGCCATGGCATTTTCCTACGGAAAGGGAACTTTCTGGGGCGTTCAGTATCATCCGGATTACACCAGCCGCGAAGTGGCGAGACTCATGGTCATCAGAAAGCAGGCCCTCATAGCGGAAGGCTTCTTCGAGGACGGCCAGGATTTCGATATCCACATCACACACCTGGAGCGCCTTGCCGAACATCCGCAGAGAAGGAGCCTGCGCTGGCGATTAGGAGTTGAAGACGATGTCTGTTCCATTGATATTCGCCAGCGTGAGTTCGGCAACTGGCTGAAGGAAGTTGTCTCTCCCGGAAAGTCTCATTGATAACATCAGAAAGCGAGGGGATCATCCTGTGACAGAAATTGTCAGGTTCTCATTTCCGACCATAGTGTTATATGGACCGGGCGCTGCGAAGCAGTTGCCGCTGTGCCTCGATGAAGTGAGGATGAAGAAGCCGCTCCTGGTCACCGACAGCGACCTCACCAGGACGGAGGCGTTTACGATAGTTGAAGGTGTCCTCACGGAAGCGCGCGTCCCTCACGCACTCTTCTCCGGCGTGCACCCGAATCCAGCGACGGACGACGTCGAGAGGGCGCTTGAGGTCTATCGAGCCAATAGCTGCGACGGCGTTATCGGGCTCGGAGGCGGGAGCGCGCTTGACGCCGCCAAGGTTATTCCCGTGAGAGCGGCCAATGACGGCCCACTCATGCGATACGACGTGGCCACCGGCGGCAACGCGACTATTCGGACGCCCCTGGCGCCGATGATATCCATTCCCACTACCGCCGGCACAGGCTCCGAGGTTGGCAGATGCTCCGTCATCACCGACCCTCAGGCGAACCGGAAGTTCCTGGTGTGTCACCAGGAGATGATGCCCCGGCGCGCCATTCTCGATCCGGTGTTGACCGTCGGGTTGCCCGCGCGGCTCACCGCCGCTACCGGAATGGACGCCTTTGTTCACAACCTCGAGGCCCTGACGGTCGATGCGTTCCATCCGATGTGCGACGCGATCGCCCTGAAAGGAATGGAATTCGTCGCGCGCTATCTCGAACGTGCAGTCAAAAAGCCGACCGATCTCCAGGCCCGTGGATACATGATGATTGCGGCCATGATGGGCGCCGTAGCATTTCAGAAAGACCTTGGCGCCGCTCACTCGATGGCGCATCCGTTGTCCACCCTGTGCGGAGTTCAGCACGGATTGGCCAATGCGATCTGTCTGGTTCCGGTGATGAAGTTCAACCGAGAAGTATCCGCCGCAAAGTACGCCAAGGTTGCCGAATGCTTTGGAATAGATGTACGCGGTTTGTCCGAACTTGAAGCGGCAGACAAGGCCATCGAAGCCATAGCTGACCTCAACCGGCGCATAGGGATACCTCGTTCTCTCGCTCAGGTGGGCGTGACGGAAGACCAGTTGTCGCTTCTCGCAAGAGCCGCCGTCGCCGACGGCTGCCACAAAACAAATCCCAGGCCCTGCCGTGAACAGGATTTCCTGATGCTGTACCGGCAGGCGCTTGGGAGGAGTTGATCTCATGGAGCAGTATAGCTGCAACCAAAGCCCTCACCTTCCCTCTCCCGGCGGGAGAGGGTTAGGGTGAGGGAAAGAAGACGACAAAGATTCGTCAAACCAACAGTGAGTAGTACGGAGCGCGTATATGCCTCATGGTTTCAGCGGAACCATCCTCAGGATTGACCTCAGCAGTTTGCGGATTGAACGCCAACAGTTCGACGAAGCGTTCTACCGCACGTATATGGGTGGGTCGGCCATTGGCGCCTATTTTCTGCTGAAGGAGACTTCTCCCGAGACGGACCCTCTCGGCGAGGGCAACGTTCTGACAATCGCGGGTTCGGTCGTTACCGGCGCGCCGGTCAGCGGAGTCAGCCGGTTCTGCGTCACGGCGCTCTCTCCCGAAACGGGCGCAATCGGCGACACGCAGGCCGGCGGCAGGTTCGGCCCCATGCTAAAATACGCGGGCTTCGACGCGGTCGTCATCACCGGGCGCGCAGATAAACCGTGCTACATTTTCATTGATGACGACAACGTTCAGATAAGGGACGCGGCAGAACTAACGGGACGGACCGTTCTTGAAGTCCATGATATTCTTTCAGAAAAGCACGGAAGCAACCGGGTAAGCGTCCTGCAGTGCGGACCGGCCGGCGAAAGACTCGTGCGGTTCGCGTGCCTCCTGTCCGATCTGAATGATGTTGCCGGAAGAACGGGCATGGGCGCCGTATTCGGCAGCAAGAACCTCCGGGCCGTTGTCGTGCGCGCCTCCGCGAAAACCAGTTTTGCGGACGCCGACGGAATAAAGCAGCTTGCCCACATCGCCTCCGAGAACCTGTCCAAACTGGAGTTTCCCACGGTCCTCGCGACGCACGGAACACCCGGCGTGCTCGGCTTCCAGACTCGGGCCGGCAACCTTTCGACGCACAACTATTCCAGAAGCTATCACGAAGACTACCAGCGGCTCGACGGCGCCGAATTTGAACCCAGGCTCGGGGCCGGCAAGACATCTTGTCTTGCGTGCATAGTCGGCTGCCGAAAGAAAGTCAAGTGCAAAGAGCCTTATGAGGTGACCGACAGGCTCGGCGGACCTGAATTTGAAACCCTCGGCCTGCTCGGCGCCAACCTCGATATAACCGACCCGGTGGCCGTCGCAAAAGCCAATGAGTTGTGCAACAACTACGGGCTCGATACAATCACTATGGGCGCTGTGGCGGCCTATCTTTTTGAGTGCGCAGAGAGAGGACTCATTTCCGACAAGTTGCTTCCCGAGGGGCGAACATTAAGGTTTGGCGATGCTGAGGGATTGCTCTGGCTCATCGAGCGGGTTGTCAATCGACAGGGCATCGGCGA
>CAZEBC010000057.1:0-3527 GCA_964510165.1 uncultured bacterium | reverse complement strand
CGCGAGAGTTGCGGTCTCGACAAGGTGCGCATGACGGTCTACTCGCAATATTTCTACAGCCTGCTCGATACGCTGTGCCTGTGCATGTTCTGCTGGGGCCCCGGGAGTCTATATAATTATCAGCACCTTGAACAACTCCTGCGCTACGCCACCGGATGGGAGTGCACGATGTGGGAATTGATGAAGGTCGGGCAACGGCGCGTCAATATGATGCGTCAGGTGAACGCGAAACGGGGTTTCTCACGCAACGAGGACACGCTCCCCGAAAGGCTGTTTGAGCCTTTGCCGGACGGGCCGGCCAAGGGGAGGTGTGTCAAGAGGGATGAGTTCAACAGGATGCTGGATCACTACTATGCGTTGATGGGCTGGGACGCGCGCTCCGGCAACCCTACTGAGGGCGTGCTTCTTGAACTGGGCCTCGACTGGACGATATGATGGAGAGAACGGCAGGAAATGACGAAAGGCCGCAACTATGGGTGCGAAAGCCAATAAGAGAAATGCTTTGCCGGAATGGTTCACCCCTGAAAACGTCGAAACGGTGATATTTGCTTTCCCCGACGTGTTCGGTCGCCTGATGGGAAAGCGGATGACCTTCGAGCACTTCGCGAACCACATGCTCGAATCCGGCATGCACGCATGCAGCTACCTGTTGATCGTTGATATCCAGATGCAGGTCGTTGACGGCTTCAAGCTCGCAAGTTGGGACACCGGCTTCGGCGATTTCACCGTCATGGCCGACCTCGGCACTGTCAGGAGATTGCCCTGGCATCAGAAGACCGCCGTCATACTCGGCGATTTGACGCATCACGACGGCAGGCCGGTGGAAGAATCGCCCCGCCGAATCCTTGCCAGGCAGATTCAGAGACTTGCCGAGAAGGGTCTGAAGGCATGCCTGGGTTCGGAACTCGAGTTCTTCCTTTTCGATGAAACTTATCGCACCGCGCGGGAGAAGCGGTACCAGGACCTGAATGCCGCGTCACACTACTCGATAGACTATCACATCTTGCAGCCGGCCAAGGACGAGGATGTCATTCGCAGGCTGAGAAATGAGATGAGCGCCGCCGGCATTCTGGTTGAATGCAGCAAGGGCGAGACCGCCGACGGCCAGCATGAGGTGAACCTGCTCTTTTGCGACGCGATGGAAATGGCCGACAAGCACGCCCTCTTCAAGACAGGCGCGAAGGACATCGCCTCCCAACAAGAAAAAGCCATCAGCTTTATGGCCAAGCTCAGCACCGTCCAGGCCGGCAATGGGTTCCACATTCACACCAGCATCTGGAACGCCGACGGAAAAAAGAACCTGTTTTGGGATAATAAATCCTCGGCGCCCAGCAAGCTGTTCAGGCAGTTCCTTGGCGGGCTTCTGGCCTACAGCCGGGAATTGACATACTTCTTCGCGCCGACCATCAACTCCTACAAGAGATTTCAGGCTGGTTCATGGGCGCCGACGGCCATCGTGTGCGGACAAGACAACCGTACCTGCGGCTTCAGGATAGTGGGCCACGGAGACTCACTTCGCATCGAGAACCGCATGCCCAGCGCCGATGCGAATCCCTACCTGGCCTTCGCCGCAAGCATCGCCGCCGGGCTCAAGGGCATCGAGCAGAAACTTGATTGCGGAAGGATCTTCGAGGGCAACGCGTATGCGGACCGGTCGCTGCCGCGCTTGCCGGGCTCGCTAGAGGAAGCCCAGGCCCTTCTCGACAAGAGCGAGGTTGCACGCGAAGCGTTCGGCAATGATGTGGTCGAGTTCTACACGCACACCGCTCGCTCCGAAGTCAAGGCCTTTGCCCAGGCCGTCACCGACTGGGAACGCGCGCGCTACTTTGAGCAGATATGAAGATCTGACCCCACTGAGCAGGAGGCATTGATGAAACACATTCAAGAGCCAACCAGAACGATCCCGGTCATGGCGGAGACAGACGTCCTGGTCGTCGGGAGCGGCCCCGGCGGTCTCGCGGCGGCAATAGCGGCGGCGAGAGAAGGCGTCGAGACCATCCTCGTCGAGCGGTGGGGCTCGTTCGGCGGTAACATCACTCAATCGCTCGTCGGCTCCATTGCATGGTATCGGTATGAGAAGACGGTTGAAGCAGGGGGGATCGGCGCCGAATTCGAAAAGCGCGCCGAGGAAATGGGCGCCAGTCTGTCGTCGGACCTGACCCAGTATCTGGATGAAGAAACCTTGAGCCTCGTGGCCCCCAAACTCGCGGAGTCGCCCAACCCGCCGCCGGCATCGGCCTCACTCGATACGGACCTGTTCAAATACGTGGCCGACAAGATGGTGCAGGAGGCGGGCATCACGCCCATCTTGCACTGTCTCACGGTGAATGCGATTATGGAGGGCGCAACCATCAAGGGCGTCGTCACGGAGAGCAAGTCCGGACGCCAGGCCATACTCGCCAGGCGGGTCATTGACGCCACCGGCGACGCTGATATTGCCCACTACGCTGGCGCTCCTTACCGAAAATGCCCGAAAAACGAGCTTATGGAAGTAGCGATGAACTTCGGTTGCAGCGGTGTGGATGTACACAGGTTCATTCGCCACACCGCGCGAGAAGACCTCCGCTACATACGAGATTGGGCCAAGGAAACTTCCGGAAAAGAAGACAACGAACTCACCGCTCACATGGTGGAGCCATTCAACAAAGCAAAGGAAGCAGGCGAGATTCCTGCGGACGTGCCGATGCAGAGCTATTGGACCACCGTGACTCCTTTGGGAGAAATCAGAAACATGAACGCGGTCGACATGACCGGAGTGGATGGAACCGACGTGCGCGACCTCACCTGGGCGGAGATGGAAGGTCGCCAGCGGGTGATATGGGCCTTGAACGCATTGAGAAAATATAAGCCCGGTTTCGAGAACGCACGGCTAAGGACTTTCGGCTCGTGCGTGGGCGTGAGAGAAACGCGGAAGATTATCGGCGCGTACAACCTCACCGGCCACGACGTGAGGAACGAGGCCCGTTTCGAGGATTCTATCGGCATCTTCCCCGAGTTTCTGGATGCTTACGGCATCGTGATCCTGCCCACCACCGGCAGATACTTCCAAGTCCCCTACGGCATCATATTGCCACAGAAAGTGGAGAACCTCCTCGTCGCGGGGCGTTGTGTCGCCGGAGACAAGGTGTCGCACGCCGCCGCACGGCAGATGCTCTGTTGCGCGGTCACCGGCCAGGGAGCGGGCGTTGCCGCCGCGCTCTCCCTCAAGGACAATGTCGCCTGCCGCAACGTCAATATCTCCAAAGTCCAAAGCGCGCTCAAGAAGCAGGGTGTAAGAATCGAATAGGGGCCGGCTCCTCACCCTCCGCCGACCGGAGGGAAAATGCCGACTTCATCTCCTTCGCGCAGTTCATGGTCGGACGGGCGGATCGAGGCGTTCACGAACGTGGTCTTAATCTCATCTTCCGGAATCCCGAGCCGCCCATAGAGGTCTCTTACCGCACTACCTTCGGGCAGCTCAACGCTCATTGCCTCATGCATGACGCCGCCGCCCGCATACTTCGTCAACGTAGCGTAGAGTTTCACGT
>CAZEBC010000056.1:2292-20341 GCA_964510165.1 uncultured bacterium | reverse complement strand
CTAACGATGTTATTATGTGAGAAACAGGGTGAGGACGCTCTGCGGAGATTGTCTTATGAGAGGCGTAAGGAAGAACATTCCCGGCGGTCCCCCGAAGGATAGCGGCTGGCACAAGATGGCCATCAAGTGCATCGCCGATCGGTTCTGGGTGTTTTGGGACGACATCGAATTGCCCGGCGGTCCCATCGAGGACAAAAGGATTCCCGAAGGATTCTTCGGCGTGTACGCAAACCACGTCGGGGGTAAGGGTATTGTCGAGACGCGCGTGGACGGCATAAAGGTGACCGAGGCGGAGGGCAAGCTTGTCAAAATGGCGCCGTAATCACTATAATTGTGCGGAATGATCTGTTTGGCGAGGGAGCGGGGCTGAAGACCGGATGAAAGGAGACCGACGATGGCCGGCGCGTATCACGAACCGTATGAGAAGCTTACGAAGTTATCGCAGGATTTGCATCGCGCATGGATGTCGCTCAAGGAAGAAATAGAAGCCATGGACTGGTATCAGCAGCGCATCGACGCCACCGACGACAAGGCGCTGAAAGAGATCCTCAGGCACAACAGGGACGAGGAAAAGGAACACGCCGCCATGCTCATGGAATGGATCAGGCGCAACGATTCCGAATTTGCCAAAGAGATGAAAGATTACCTGTTTACCAAAAAGCCGATTACGGAGATAGAGGAGTCTTAGCAGTCCTCACATGATACACTTTCACCGGCCGCTATCTACGATTCCCCATTTTCACGAGCACGACCAGCACGGGGAGCGCGAGCATCGCCATTTGCACCGGGCCGTCGAGCGGAAACGCCTGATCCTCACGATGGCGCTGACGGGTTCGACCATGGGGATCGAGGTCGGCGGCGGAATACTTACAGGCAGCCTTGCGCTCCTCAGCGATGCCGGCCACATGCTCACTCACTTCTTCGCGTTGTCCGTCAGCCTCATTGCCATCAAAATCGCGTCAATGCCCACCCGCCCCCACCGCAGTTTCGGCCTGTATCGGGTAGAGGTCTTGGCCGCCCTCTTCAATGGGGTCACGCTTTTCTTCATACTTGTCTACATCTTCTACGAGGCGTCCCAACGGCTGCTGCATCCCGAGCCGATCAAGGAGTTGCCGATGATGATCGTCGCGGTGGTCGGCTTGCTGGTGAACGTGGCGAGCGCATTCATCCTGCTCGAGGTCGGCAAGACCGACATCAACGTGCGGAGCGCATTCCTGCATATGGTCGGCGACACGGCGTCGTCGGCAGGCATCGTCATTGGTTCGATTGTGATCTACTTCAAGAAATGGTATGTCATTGACCCGCTCTTAAGCATCCTCATCGCCGCCGTCATCTTCGTGTGGAGCTACAATCTCCTCAAGGAATCGATAAATATCCTCCTCGAGACTGCTCCCAAGCACGTGGACATAGAGAAAGTGCTCGAGGCTATACGACAGGAGGCCCCCGAGGTCTCGGATGTGCACGACATTCACATCTGGGAAATTACCTCGCAGATGTACTCTATGACCGCCCATCTCGTCTTCCGCGACAATTTCCGCGTCAGCGAGTGCCTCGATGTCTTCCGGCGTCTTGAAAGGCCTTTACTCGAGAGGTTTCAGATATCCCACGTGAACTTCAGCCCCGAACACGCCGACGCGCCGCACTTACATTCCACCGAAGGACACTCCCACTGATTACCCGGGATATACGAATCTTGTAAGGGCGGCTCTGTTTGGCGGCTCGGGCGCCCATTCAGGGGCATCCCTGCGGTTTGGGTTATGCCATTGGGCAGGCGCAGGAAAACACTCATGCGTCCTTGACTTGTGAGTCCCCGTCCATGTATCATTTATTACGATTTTGAGGGTGTCCCGTTGTTGTCAGATTCAGCACGTTCTGAGTGAGTGAGGGCACGGCGCGCCGTGCCCCTACACACTTGTGGAGAGTCTCGCTTGGGGGAAGACAGGGTTCGGCCGAGCATTTCGGTGGTAATGCCCGCATACAACGAGAAGGAAAACATAGACAGGGCAGTCAGTTCGACCCTCGAAGTGCTTCAGGATGCGTGTGACGATTTCGAGATCATTATCGTCGATGACGCCAGCACCGATGGGACCGGCCAGATACTGGACGAAATGGCGAAACGTATCCCCAACCTGAGAGTGATCCATCACGAGAGAAACTACAAATTTGGAAGGACGCTCAGGGACGGCATCGCGGCTTCGCGAAAGGAACTGGTCTTCCTGACCGATTCGGACAATCCGATCGACATGAAGGACATCAAGAAGGCCATTCCCCTCATGGCGGAATATGACCTTGTCAACGGAGCGCGCCTGACCCGGGAGCCCTCCGTGAAGCGCATCATCTACACCGCAGTCTATAACATGATGATACGCGCTCTGTTCCGTCTGGACGTGCGCGATGTCAACTTCTCTTATAAGATGATCAAGCGGGACCTTTTGCAGAGGCTGGACCTTCGCTCGGAGGGGTCGTTCATCGACGCCGAGATGCTCATCGAAGCGAAACGGCTGGGCGCGCGCATCCGCGAAATCCCCATTATGTACTACCCTCGAACCGCCGGGGAGTCCACACTCGCGACCCCCTCAATCATCATAAAGATTCTGTATGAGATGTCCAAATACATCATGAGGCGCGCGTTCAACTCCAGCCGCAGTTGAATGCGCCCCGGAACCGCATGGAGCCCGACGCCAATTCAGAAAACAACCGCCAAGTCAGTCCCAGTCCGACCTTGGCGATATCAGCCCCGCATGCAAACGAAGTGAATACACGCGCCGTCGTTCCGCTCATCCTCACTGGCTTCTGTCTCGTAGCGGGCCTTTTCTTTATGAGGCCCAACATGGGCGAGCCAGATTCCTACCGGGAGGCGCTTTCCGCCCTTAAGTACCTGCACGAGGGCGTGTATTCCTCCTACTGGGACCATCCTCTCACCATGTATGTCTTTGTGGCGGCCACCCGAGTGGCCTTCGGCCTGGGACTGGAGCAGACGCTCGCATTGAACACGATTGCGGTTCTGCTTGGCGCCGCGAGTATCTGGCCGTTTTACCGCCTAATCGAGCGATTGACCAGTCCCGCCTCGGGCGCGCCTGCTTTTGCCACCGCGGCCCTTATGCTTTCGCCCTGCTTCGTCAAGTTCTCCACCTATCTCTCCCATGAAATCGTGGGATTCACGTTTGCACTGTGGAGTCTCCATCTGTTTGAGAGGACCTTCGCGAAACCTCAACGACTGACCGCTGCCGCGGGCGGTTTCTGTCTGGGCGCCACATGGGCCGCCAGGCCGATCGGGGCGATGTTCCTGGCGGCGCCGCTTATCGCGCTGCTTCTCCGCGAGGTCAGACGGCGCGGCAAGGTCCCTGCTCTCTTGAGGCTGATGCCGTTTGCGCTGCTCGGGTTCGTGCTTTGTCTTGCGCTCGTCTACAGGCCTGCATTGATAGAACATCTCCGGTCTTTTTCCGGCAGGTTCCTGTTCACCTATTATGAATTCGGGAGATACATCAAGAGCACCACCCTGATCGGGGTCGAGTCGCTGACCGTCGCCCTGATTGCGCTGGCGATTCTCGGCTGTGCGGCGCTGGTGGCGACCCGCAGTTGGTTCACAGCCGCGTTCGGACTTGGCTGGATTGTGGTCGGATATTTCTTCTATACCGGCATGTACTCCATGCACAGATATTTTCTGGCGCTGCTGCCGCCGTTTGTCATTCTTTGCTTTGCAGGCGCTGATCGGATCGATGAGAGGCTGAGGCTTCGCATGCGCTTTCCGAATCCGGCAAAGACGCTCGCGTGCGTGCTCCTCGTTGGCGCTTCATTGATCCCCAGCTTGCCCGAGCTCCTCTATCTCGCGCGAGTGAACGAGGACAAGGTGATCGCGGAAACGATAGGTGATATTGTGGGCACAAATCTCCTGTTTACCACGGCATTGGAGCCGATGCTGCTCTATTACAACTCCGGGCGCCCGCCGGAAACGGTCTATCTTGTCACTGAGTTCAGTCCCGGCCAGGTCGCGATGAGGACCGATGCGCTCCACCTGGCTCAGCGGCGCCTTGCGGAGGGCCGGCCCGTCTTCGCCACGGGTGATATTGTCCGACAGATCGAGTTTGTGGGCATTGACGCCGGATTCGAGCCTATATGGGAGTTTCGTGGGCGCAGCGTAAATCTGGAGCTGTACCTTGTAACTTCTTTGGAACTGGAAGGATGGCTTTCCGGGTAGCGCGAGCATGGCCAGGTATCTGATAGTAAACGCCGATGACTTCGGCCTCGAGGATGAGGTTAACGCCGCCGTCATAGAGGCTCATCGGCGCGGAGTCGTCACGTCGGCTTCTCTCATCGTCAATGGGAGAGCATTCCACAACGCGGCGTCTCTCGCACGGGAGACCCCGACCTTGGGAATAGGCGCGCATCTCTGCCTGACTCGCGGCCCCTCGCTGTACGGCGGCCCCGTGCTTGCGCCGACAGAGGTTCCTTCACTCGTGAGAGGAGACGGCCTGTTTTCTCAGAACCCCGCCACTTTGTCCGCGAGGATTGTACTGGGGTTTGTAAAGATCTCGCACATCAAGATGGAGCTCGATGCACAGCTTGAGAGAATTCAATCGGCCGGGTTGCGCATTTCCCATATCGACAGCCACCAACACATTCACCTCTGTCCGGCCGTCTTTCGCGTTGTCGTTGAACTGGCTCGTAAATATCACGTGCAATGGGTGCGGTTGCCCGTCAGTCGCATGGGGCGGGAAACCGCGGGCGTGAGCAAATGGCTTAAAGGGGAAATCGTCAAGAAGCTTGGGGTCCGCAATGCGCCGGTGGCTGCGGGGACGGGGCTGAAGTTTGCCGATTGCTACGCCGGCATCGAGTGCGCCGGCCGTCTCTCCGAAAAGAAAATCGAGAGAATGCTGCTGAACCTTCCCCACGGTGTAGTGGAGCTGCTCTGCCACCCGGGACTCGATGACATCCAACTAAGTCGGAATCACCCTTGGGGGTATAAATGGACCGAAGAATTATCTGCATTGTGCTCCGCGCGGGTGCGCAAGGCAATCGATAAGGCGGGGTTCAACTTGACCAACTACTCAGAGCTCGTCGGGAAGAGGTCTTCTTTGGCGAGCGGATAGTGGAGAAATGGCCGGGTCAGCGCCACTCGATCGTTTCGATGGTCTTTTTCTCCTGATCCCAATAATCAACTTTCGTGAGAATATTGTTTATGAATTCGAGCCTCGCAGCTTGTTCGCCGGTGGCATGATTGAACAGGCGTATTTCCACGTTTTCCACGCCGGCCAGGGACATCTTTTCACGCTCATATCGGCACTCCAGACTCTTGAGGAAATTTTCGATCATCTCGGTTGTAATCTTCATCTCGTCAGGCACTCCTTTTAACCAGCCGCGCGCGGACACGGCAAGCTCACTTTCACGCACGCTCCACACTCGGGAGAATTGGACACTTCAATCCGGCCGCCATGCCGTTCGATCAGCGTCTTCGCGACGGCGAGTCCAAGGCCGATACATCGCAGGGCCGACTTGGTCGTGAAAAATGGAGAGAACAGATTTGCCAGCGCCTCATCGGTCAGGCCCGCTCCGTCATCCTTGAATGTCACGGTGACCTTGTCTCCATCGAGCGAAGTCGTTACGCACAGTTTGCCGTTCTCTTTTTCGTCAAGCGCTTCAAGAGCGTTCTGGATTATGTTGAGAAAGGCCTGCTCCAAGCTCGGGGTGTCAACTTCCGTGGGCGGAACGTCGGGACAGTAGTCTTCGACCACGTGAATGGTCTTCTTGCTGAACTGGTGCCGCAGTATATCGAGAGAGTCTTTTACGATAAGGTTTATGTTGTTGAACTCGAGTTCGGCGCCCCCAAACCGCGCGAAACGTTTGAAATCAGCGATGAGCTTCTGGCATCTATTGGCCGAAGCGTTTATCTTGTCAAGCTCGCGGGCGATAGCCTGCGCACGGTCTTGCGTGAGCAGCAGTTGCGCGTAGCCGGTCACGCCCGTAAGGTGATTATTGACTTCGTGGGTGATGCTCGAGGACAGCCGGCCCAGAAGCGCGAGTTTCTGACAGGTAACAAGGTTGGACAACATACGCGCCGTCATTTGCGTTTCCAATTCGTTCTCCTTCACCCGGTCACCTTCCTCGCTCAACCGCCGATTCTGAAGAATTCATCGTACCACTTCTTCCATTTCTCGATATTTGCCCCGTAGGGTCTGAGGGTGATTTCCTCCAATGCCCGGATTGCCCGTTCTCTTGCCCGGCTGTTTGGGTTCTCGAGCATTTCGATCAGACCGTGAACCGAGTCGAGGCTATTAAGCTTGATCAGTGCGACGGTCGCATTGTCGGCCACAATGTCGTCCGTATCATCCAGCGCATCGACTAACTGGTCGGCAACCGAAGTATCCGCCAGGTCAATAAGCGCCTCGGAGGCTGGCCGGCGCACGATTACTGCGCGGTCCTTGAGGGCCTTGGCGAGCGATTCGACGGCGGATTGCGCCTTGGCGTCCCGGAGCGCTATGGCTGCCTTTTCCCGAACCTGAGCATTGGAGTCATCAATGAGTAGTTCCGTCAACGCGGTGATGGCCCTGGGAGTTTTCGCCTCGCCGAGTGCGGTCGCGATATCAATCCTGACTGCCGGCGTCTCGAGCGGAAGAGCGTCAATAAGAGCGTCGACCGAGCTGGAGCTTCCCACCTTTCCAAGCGCTGAGGCTATCATGCGCCTGACATCTTCACTTGTCTCGCGCTGGAGCGCGAAGGCAAGCGCCCGGCTCGCGTCGCTCCCCTTGATCTTTCCCAACGCTGCCGCCGAATAGCGCCTGACTCTGGTATCCGAATCGTTAAGACCCTGAATGAAGATATCGCGGCTTGATACGGAGCTTATTTCGCACAGCGCATAGAACACCTCCGCCCGGACATTGTCAACTGGGTCAGCCGTCAGAGCCTCGAGCGCCAGGACTACCTCCTGGTCCGTATTCTTGGCCTTTCTGCCCAGAACATACGCGGAGTATTTGCGGACAGTCGGCCGAGAACTGGACAGATTCTCGACCAACTCGGGAAAGATCGATGCGGTTCCGATTTTCGCCAGCGATTCGGCGGCCGCCAGTTGAACCACTTCCTCGGGGTCTTTTAGCGCTAAGAGAAGCGCGGGCAGGGCCGTTTCGTCCCGGCCTCCGAGCAGTTCGGCGGCATAACGGCGCTGATACTTCAGGTCCGAGTGTTCAAGCGCGTGTATGAGGTCTTTGGTGGGTGAGGCAACGTTCACCAGAAGCGGCGCCTGACTCTGGGCGATCAACACACGACTCGTGGCTTGCTCAGCCGTAAGAATTTTCTGAGGGAAAGCCGCGATGACGCCTAAGAAGATTGCCAGTGCCGAATATGTCGTCTTCGGAAGACTCATGGGTGTTTTATCTTAGTAATATTTTACTAAAAATAGAACCCCCTCTCGTCAATACGCTATTTTTATTATACAATTTGCCGCCAAAAAATCAAGCCGTCTAATCATTTAGGCGATTTGCGGAGGGCGACCCGGCCGAAGCTCCCTGAATTGCAGGTCTAGTCCTTTCGCGATGCGTATCGAATCGTGCCGTCCGTCTCCTCCGCCTTGACAATCCCCTCGGTCTCGAGGAGGTCAAGATGACCAACCGCCTCCGACATGCCCAAGTATACCTGATAGGGGTCAACGTCGGGGAATAAGTGGCCGCACACCTCGAAAGCCGTCTTCGGCGAGCCGTCGAGGAATCGAAGGACCTTTTCTTTCCTCGCTTTGTGGTGAAGCATTATTCCCTCTATGACATCACGCGGATTCTCGATGGGTTCGCCATGGCCGGGCAAAACAGCGCCGACGGAGAGCGTCTTCAGCCGTTGCAGGGTGGCCAGATAATCGGCGAGGCTGTGGGCACGCGGTTCCGAGGGATTTCTCGGGAAATTCAGGAGCGGAACGGGACTTATGTGCTTCAGGATATTGTCGCCGGAAAACAGGGTTCGGGAAGAAAGGTCAAGAAGGTTGACCATTCCCGCCGAATGGCCCGGACAGTGAATCACGAGAAATTCCATGGTTCTCAAAGCGATGCGTTCGCCGTTCTCGATGGTATGCGTCACAACCACGGGGTCTCGCAATTGATTCAATATCGGATGGCGGAACAGGATTGACTCGAGCAGGCGCAAGGGAAGCCCCGACTTGACGAGGAATTTCTCCACACGGTCGTATCTCTCGTCATCCGAGGCATAGCCCGCAGGATTCTGCAGGTCGTGGACCTCCAAAGGATGCGCCAGCACTTGGGGGTCACCCTCGGCGGCGATGGTCCCCATCAGCCCATAGTGGTCAAAATGGGCATGTGTGATCACCACTTGCTCGATGTCCCCAAAAACATAACCCAGCCGCGCCAGCCCCGAGCGCAGAGCCGACTCGGCTTCCTCGGTCTTCAGGCCCGAATCAATGAGTGTGAGCGGCTCGTCTTCGATGAGGTAACAGTTGACGTGACCGACAGAGAACGGTGTGGGCGTTCGAATCAGGTGGATCGTGTCGCTTATCTTCAAGCTCTATGTCCCGGATGGCGCGACCGAGGTTTCATGGCGTTATGTAACCGGTGCCGTCGCATGTGCCGCACGGATATTCCGGCCGATACTTTGCCCTGCCCGTCCCGCCGCAGTTCGGACAGACCTCGGTCTTCCGAACATCTTCCGTCGGATTGGCCAAAAACTTGAAATAGACGGCGCCGGCGAACATGAAACCGGCCAGAATGAGGAGCAGAATGAAGTATGTCTGCTGTCGCTGAACGTTTTCGGCCGCCGCTGGCTCGCGAAGCAGTCCCCACAAGGCGAATGCTGCCATTACGAATACGAACACGAACGTGACATTTGTGGCGTCAGGCGCGATCCGCTTGGTGAGAGTCTTCACCATCTGCGTGTCGATTCCCAGGCCAATGTAAAGGGTGAGCACAAGAATGACGGCGATAAGCACCACCACCCCCGCCACTATCACATATCGCTTAAGTAAATCGTCATCCTCACCCGGTTTGTATTCGTAAGCCACCCTCATCACCCCTCTGAAGGAATACAGGGAAAGCCTTCCGAGCCTGTTTTCCTCCACTCGGTCAAGCTTTCATCCCATCGCAATCTTATCATGGAGGAATCGAACCTGGCAAGTTGGCGGGAAGAAAAGCGGGATTTCGACTTCACTTGTACGAGGAGGGGGGCATCCTTCTCATTTCCAACATGGAGCGCCGGACCGCCTCCATCAAGTCTTCCTTGGTCTCGTAGGAGTATGCGGAGGTGTCAATCCGTCTGCCGAATGTCACCGTGACGCGGCCCGGGCAAATGCGCCATGTCGACTTGGGCAGAACATGGAAGGTGCCGTCTATAACGACGGGGATTATCGGCGCCTTGGCCTTGGTGGCCAGCACAAAGCCGCCCTTCTTGAAGGGGCCCAAGGCGCCATCGGGACTTCGTGTGCCCTCCGGGAATATGAGCAGAGGCATTCCGCCCTTCACGGTTTCGGCGGCCCTGTCAAGACTCGCGAACGCTTGCGCCTTGTCCCCTCTGTCCACGGAGACATAACCGGCCACGCTCATGATCCATCCAAATATCGGTATTTTGAACAGCGACTTCTTGGCCACTATCCTGAATTGACAGGGGACCTCCTTCATCAGGACCGGGATATCGAAGTGGCTGTTGTGTGTAGACATCAAGAGAAACGCGCCTTCAGAGGGAACGTTCTCCCGCCCGTTTACCTCCAGCCTGACGCCGCAGGTCTGAAGCAGCCATGTGGCCCACGTCCTTATGAACCAGTAGGTTGTCTCACCGCGCGGACGAACGAGCGCAACTGCAAGGCATGGGACGCCCAGGACCAGGGTATAGAGGGATATGAGGCCAACGTAGAGCGAAGCGCGTATGATGCCCGTGCGTTTCTCCTGCGTTGTCATAATATTGATGTCGTACGCAATGCCTGGGGTATCTAATCAGTAGGTCTCTTTCTTCTTCCACACGCCGTTCACATAGGCGTAGATGACTTCCCGTGTCGAAGACCCGGAGAGGATGAAGTGAACATCCAGGGCGCCTTCCTTCATGGAGGGATGTCGCTTTGTGAGATAGACGTTTTCCGTGAACCTAAGCGTTGCGATGTAGGGGGTATCGATCGAATTGGTCCGACGCATGCTTATGTCCGGGTCAACCCTCTCGTGGTAGACGCGATAGAATTGACCCGCGCTCTCATAGACGTTCGGCTTGATCTCGCGCTGATGGTATTTGTTGAATTGGTTGATTTGCTCGTACACCACTTTCTTAAGAGACCGGCGGGCGCGGTCCTCGGCGCTGCATCCGGCAATGATCGCCATGATGCCGATGCTCGCGACCAGACAACTCGCGGCTACCGTCATGCGACGCTTTCCCATCAAGCTTATCATTATTTCCCCTCGTCTCCGCTGAGCAGGAGTTCAATGCGCTCGTAGAACCTCCGCTTCTTAAGTTTGAAAGCGCCGCTCTTCTCGTCCGCCCCGCCGTAGTGCGCCCCGACAAAGCCGAGCCTGGCGGTTCCAAAATCGATCTTGTGGTCAAAGGGGTCCCATGCCTGAAAATCAACGCGAACGTTGCCGTTCCACCTCGGTCCATATATGACGAACACCAGGTCCTCCCCCTTGATGTAGACTTCCTTGAACCGCAAGAGTTCGCTCTTGCTCTCGGCTATGATCGTCGGTTCTGGCGCCGGTAGTGCCGTGAGCCTGTCATAGATGAAATAGGCGGCCAAAGTTCCGAGCACAATCACTGTGAGAACCAGAGCCACATTTTCGCGTCTGCGGAACCGGCGGGTGCGGGCGATCGCTTCGGCCCGATGCCATTCATCTTCCTCGGCCCCCTCTTCGGGCTTTGCTTCGACGGCGATATCGCCATCCACCAGCTTCTGAACGAAGTCGGCCGGAAGCTGTTCTTCTTTTGGCGCGTCGGAGGACCCTTCCACGACCCGGATGTTCTTAAAGCCAAATTGCGCGAGCTGGTCCCTGACCTCGCGTTCATTGAGCGCCGTGGTCGTGCCGGTTACCGTGCGGCCGCGTCTATCTATCCCTTTATAGGTAAATGTCTTCATTATTCTTATGCAGCGCAGGCATCTTGCCTGCTCCTCTCTTCTTCGTATACTCTGTAAGTGATTCCGATTCAGATGATAACACAACGGATGGGGGGTGTCAACGCGGCCTCATGGAGTTTTTGCAGAAGTGATCGCGACACAGACAGCGTCTCGGCCACCTATCTTTCTGCGACTGACATGTTTCATGCCGGGCGCGCGAACAAGCCAGCCAAGCGTCTCAACACTATCCGATTCGGTCACGACAAAGATTCTCGGGTATTCACCAAGAGCTCTCCCGATATCCTCCTGATCCACAAGCACCGGCATTTGCCGCCCCATGTAGTAATGAATGTTAGGGCGGTAGAATGTGAAGAAAAAAACGCCGTCATCCTCGTTCATGGCGGCGAGGACCTCGTTACAGAATGGGCGGGCAGACTTGTAATTGTCGCCGATCTGCGACAGATAGCCGAAGGTGAGAACAGCCGCGAAAACCGTTATTCCCGCCGCACACCCCAGGGCAACGACGGGGCTCCGCCGCATACAGAACCATGCCAGGACAAGCACCCCTGCGATCGAAACTCCTCCTCCGATTATCGAAACCCAGAGGAACTCACGCGCGTAAAGATAAACGCCTACAGGCAGAGCAATGAGGCATGTCACGACCGCCACGAGCAACAACAGGAACGGGACGGCAAACGCCTTTCTCTCGCGCAACGTGCCCGCTTCGGGATTGGACTTCATCAGCGCCCAGCCCAGGATCAATCCGCCCGCTGGAACCAGAGGCAGAATATACTGGCTTCTCTTGCCGGATATGAGCGTAAAGAACAGAAACACTGTCAAGAACCAAATTAACAGAAAGCGCAGCCCCTGGTTTTCCCGGAGGTTTTCCTTTCTGACAAGCATGTACCCCGCCAGAGGAAAAAAGACGGTCCATGGCAGGAACTGCCACAGGACCTCATGAAAAAAATAGTAGAACGGCCGCCGATGCGAATACGACTCGAAGATTCGGCCTCCTGTCTGCTTTGCCAGAATCTGCATGGAGCCGTACGTGCCGCCGCTTCTCTCATAGGCCGCATGCCACCATGGGCCAACGACGGCGGCAATGATAACCAGGCCGACAAGCGTCGCCGCTAGAAACCAGCCAAGCTGGTTCTTTGCTCCTTCCTTCCTCATGGCCAGCTCAGCCAGCAGGAACACGAGCATAACGAGCACCGGGACGGCGATACCGACCGGCCCTTTGGTAAGGGAACCGGGTACCAGAAACGCGAATCCCGCCACGTACAGCAGAGGGCGTCTCTTTGCGTAACCGAGACAAAAGCACGCAAGCACAGCCACGACCGACAATGTGAGCAGCATATCGAGGACGCCGTCGCGTCCAATCCAGAGGAACTGGGCACTTGTCCCCGTCGCAATGGCGCCCATGAACGCTTCGCGGCTCCCGAGCAGTTTCGCGCCGAGCAGGTAGGTGATGAGCACGACCATGGTCGCCGCTGCGGCCGAGGGCACGCGAGCCGTCGCCTCCATGACGTCACCGATGGGCTTGGAAATCAGCGCCACAAGCCAGAAATAGAGCGGGGGCTTTTCCTGATAAATCTCGCCGTTGAGATGGGGCACGACCCACTCCCCGGTTGTGAGCATCTCGCGAGCCACCTGAGCATAGCGCGGCTCGTCGGGATTCCACAGGTCCCGCGCCCCGATCCGGAAGAAGAACAGGAAGTAGCAGACGATGAGCAGGACAAGTATGTGAAGGCGTGTATGACTAGGTTCATTCATATGGCTGATCCATCGTATCGTGTTTCGTACTGCGTGTTGCCTGTTCACAAATCCTGCAACACGCCATACATGACCGCGCCTTATGGCTCTGCCACCCTCCTTCGGTATATCAGCATCAAATTCCGAATGTACACCATGAAGCCAAACGCCTGTCCTAGCGTAAACACAATATCTCGTATATGTACTGCATACGTGAGCAGGATAAGGCTCCCGGTCAGACTCAGAAACCAGAACGCATTGGGGATGACGCTCTTTCCACGCCGTTCCGAGACTATCCATTGAACCAGAAAACGGGCGAAGAAGACCGCCTGCCCGATGAGGCCAGTAACCAACCACACCCGATCAACCCAGCTCATGCCGACCCATTGTCCCCAGTTCATCGCTCCTCCTCCATCTCACATCGGATATGGCCTTTTTTCCTCCGTATGACGGCCAGTATGTTGAGCCCCGTATGATTTCAATGAGTTTGATTGTAAGGGATCGTAAGGGATCGAAGCGATTGCACTTGGCTATTGACGGGTATCACGACCGAAATCACCGGTCGCCATCTCCCGAGGCGGCAAGCTTACTCCCGCAGACCGGACACCATAAGTGGCCGTTGTCATACATCTCGCGATTTCTATAGTAAGACTCCTGTATCTCGGGCAGGAACTCCTCCATTGCGTCATGATATTCCTTTGAGCCGCGACGAGGGACGCTCCCCTTGCGTTCGTTGAGCAGACGGAAACATTCCAGTTCGACGAAGTATTCGGGAACCTGCGGGGTTATCTGTGCGCCGCAGCAAGCGCAGTTCTTCAAAGTGCCGCGCGACATTCCGGCTACTCCCATTCTATTGTGCTTGGGGGTTTGGAGCTTATGTCGTACACCACGCGGTTTACTCCCCTGACCTCGTTGATGATGCGGTTGGAAATCCGCGCCAACACCTCGCTCGGGAACCGGAACCAATCGGCAGTCATCCCGTCCATGCTGGTGACTGCGCGAATGGCCACGACGTTTTCGTATGTGCGTTCGTCGCCCATGACTCCGACGCTCCTGACGGGCAAGAGCACGACGAACGCCTGCCAGATATCTCTGTAAAGGCCGGCCTTCTTGATTTCCTCTATGGCAATCCAGTCCGCTTCCTTGAGCGTCGCAAGCTTTTCCCTCGTCACCTCTCCCAGGATGCGGACAGCCAGACCCGGCCCGGGGAACGGGTGCCGCCAGAGGATTTCGTCGGGGATTCCGAGTTGATGGCCGACCTCGCGCACTTCATCCTTGAATAATTCCTTGAGCGGTTCGATGAGTTCGAAATTCATATGTTCGGGAAGGCCGCCCACATTGTGATGGGTCTTTATGGTGACCGACGGTCCGCGCGTGGAGCGGCTCTCGATAACATCGGGGTAAAGAGTCCCCTGCGCCAGGAACTTGAAACGGCCCAGTCTGCCCGCCTCTTCCTCGAACACGCGAATGAACTCGTTGCCAATGATCTTTCTCTTGCGTTCCGGCGCCTCCACTCCCTCGAGCTTCTTCAGAAACCAGTCCTCGGCGTCAACAACGTCAAGGTTGATCGAGAAATGCCTTCTAAAGACTTCTTCGACAAGCTGCGGTTCGTTCTTCCTGAGCAGACCGTTGTTCACGAAGATGCAGTGCAATTGCTCGCCGACCGCGCGATGCAAGAGCGCGGCCGTGACGGAAGAATCTACTCCTCCGCTCAAGGCGCACAACACCCGCTCGCCGCCCGCAAGGTCGCGGATTCGCCGCACCTCGTCGTCTATGAACGAACCCATGTCCCATGAAGGTTGGCATTTGCACGTGCGAAACAGGAAATTGCGGAGCATGTCAGTCCCGCGCGGCGTGTGGACGACCTCCGGATGGAACTGTAATCCATAGATCGGCCTGGTGGCATGTTTGATTGCGCAGATAGGCGAGTTGTCGGAGACGCCGATGTTGATGAAACCCGACGGCATTACCGACACCTGGTCCCCGTGGCTCATCCATACGGTCACTTCCGTCTCGAGTCCGTGAAACAGGCCCTGCGGGTCAAACTGCTTCACTACGGCCTTGCCGTATTCGCGACGCGTGGCCGGCACGACTGCGCCGCCCATTAATTGTCCGATCACCTGGAGGCCGTAGCAGATGCCGAGGATCGGGATATCCAGCTCAAAGATGCCGGGGTCGGGCAACGGAGAGCCGTCCTTGGGCACGCTGGCTGGCCCGCCTGAAAGGATAACGCCCTTAGGCCTCATCGCCTCAATTTGTCTGGCGGTAAGGTCATACGGGTGTATCTCGCAGTAGACATGACACTCGCGTACCCGGCGAGCAATCAGTTGGCTGTACTGCGAGCCGAAATCAAGCACAATAACAAGCTGTGAGCGAGGGTCGGGGTTCATGTCCCGCCTTTGGGTGGTGGAAACATATCAGCGCGCGAATCGGGGCAAAGCTCAGAAACGCTGATAATTGGGCGCCTCTTTCGTAATCGTAATGTTGTGAGGATGGCTCTCGAGCAGACCCGCATTGGTCAACTTCACGAGCCTTGCTCTCTCCCTCAGCTCCTCGATGGTCTTCACGCCGCAGTATCCCATCCCGGCCTTGACTCCGCCGATAAGCTGGAACACGAAGTTGGACAGCAGACCTCGGTACGCCACCCGGCCTTCTATGCCCTCAGGCACGAGCTTGTCCACGTTGAACTCGTTCTCCTGGAAGTAGCGGTCTTTGCTGCCTCTGCTCAACGCCTGGAGCGAACCCATCCCGCGATACACTTTATAACTGCGGCCTTCATATATCATGATCTCGCCCGGACTTTCCTCGGTCCCGGCGAACAGGTTCCCGATCATCACCGTGCTTGCCCCTGCTGCGAGCGCCTTCGTGATGTCGCCCGAATAGCGAATGCCGCCGTCCGCGATGACGGGAACGCCGCGCGGCAGCGCCACCTTTGCGCAATCGTTTATTGCGGTGATCTGCGGCACACCTGCGCCGGATACGATGCGCGTGGTGCAGATCGAGCCAGGGCCGACCCCCACTTTGACGGCGTCCGCTCCCGCTTCAATGAGGTCGAGTGTCGCTTCAGCGGTGGCGACGTTGCCGCCAATCACATCAACGCCGTCGAAATCAAGCTTCAGCTTCCGAACGGTCTCGAGCACCCGCGTTGAGTGGCCGTGCGCCGTGTCTACTACGATCACGTCAACTCCGGCCTCGATCAGTTTCGCCGCGCGTTTCAGGGCGTCAGGACCGGTCCCAACCGCCGCTCCCACACAGAGCCGGCCGTACTTGTCCTTGCACGAGTTCGGATATTCTATCGCTTTTCGAATGTCCTTTATGGTGATAAGACCGCGCAGATAACCGTCTTCATCAACGAGCAGCAGCTTTTCGATGCGGTTCTTATGCAGCAGTTTCTTGGCCTCTTCAAGCGTGGTGCCCGGCGGGGCGGTGACCAGGTTCTCCTTCGTCATGACCTCGGAAATGGGACCGTCGTAATCATCATGGAACCGAAGGTCGCGGTTGGTCAAAATGCCGACGAGCTTGCCGTCTTCGGTGGTAATGGGGAACCCGGAGATGTGGTAGCGGGCCATCAGCTCGTTCGCTTCGTGCACCCGATTCCACGGCCTCAGAGTGATGGGATCAGTGATGACGCCGTTCTCCGACCGCTTCACCCTGTCGACCTCGAGCGCCTGCTCGTCAATCGACATGTTGCGGTGGATGATGCCGATGCCCCCCTCCTGGGCAAGCGCGATCGCGAGACGGGCTTCCGTGACCGTGTCCATGGCAGAACTTACGATCGGTATATTCAGCGGAATGTTGCGCGTAAGCTTCGTCTTAAGGTCAACCTCGGCTGGCACGACCTCCGAGCGTGACGGTACAAGCAAGACGTCATCAAACGATAACGCCTCACGGATAGTATTGAGGTCTATCATAGTCTCCTTTCACTCGTTACAGTCAAGTCATATTTTCGGCTTATTATACCATGCGCTGTCTCATGAGTAAAGCCGCCGCCGCTACCAAAAAAAGCAAATGCGCGCGACCCGGCAGGTGGAATCGCCGCCGCAAGTATGATAATATTGAGTCTGCTCAATCGGGATTCGTCATGGCTCTGACAGGCGAGCCCGAGAAGGCCGATTGTTGGAGGGTGGCATGCACCACGAACAGGATTCGTCTCATCGCGGCGTGAGCCGGGACCAGGCAAAGGACACCGGCATGGCTCTCACCTTGCTATGTCTCCTGGTGGCTCACTTTACGGACCGGCCGTATTTCGTGCCGCCCGCAATTGCCCTGTGCCTTCTCACAATGATGTGGCCGCCGCTCTTCCATTATCCGGCAAAGGCATGGTTCGGACTGGCCAATATCATGGGCGCCGTGATGTCAAGGGTACTGCTCGCGCTCTTGTTCTACGGCTTGGTCACCCCCTTTGGCTTAATCAGGCGGTTGGGTGGCTACGACCCGATGCAAAGGAAAAAGTGGAAGACGAGCCGCTCCTCTGTCTTCAGAACGCGCAACCATGCGTATCGGGGACAGGACATCGAGGCGCCTTATTAGCGCGACGCGAGGAGAGAATATAATGGATTTCCTGCAGGACTTGTGGGGTTTTCTGAAAGCGCGGAAAAAGTATTGGCTCCTGCCAATCATTCTGAGCCTCCTGTTGTTCGCTTTCCTGATCGTCCTCACAAGCGGGTCGGCCATAGCGCCGTTTATCTATACCATCTTCTAGCCTGGCGGCATGATGCGCGACGCGATCCTCGGAATATCGGCTTTCTACCACGACAGCGCCGCCGCCCTGCTCGTTGACGGCGAGATCGTTGCCGCAGTCCAGGAAGAGCGGTTTACCCGTAAGAAACATGACTCGTCCTTTCCCAATCTTGCGGCCGACTGCGTGTTGCGGGAGGGCGGCCTCGCTCCGTCCGACCTGCGCGCCGTGGCCTTCTACGACAAGCCTTTCATCAAATTCGAGCGATTGCTCGAAACTTACCATGCTTTCGCCCCACAAGGTCTGCGAAGTTTCCTCTCGGCGATGCCGGTCTGGGTTAAGGAAAAGCTGCTGACACGCCGGTTGCTGAAGCGCGAGATCGCAAGGCTCGGCGACGGCGCGCCTACTCTGCTGTTCCCCGAGCATCACCTCTCGCATGCCGCCAGCGCCTTCTATCCGTCGCCCTTCGATCAGGCGGCAATCCTGACGATCGACGGGGTGGGGGAGTGGGCCACGACGACTATTGGTGCGGGGCGCGGTCGCGACATCCAAATCCTTAAGGAAATGGAGTTCCCCCATTCGCTCGGCCTGCTTTACTCCGC
>CAZEBC010000056.1:0-2192 GCA_964510165.1 uncultured bacterium | reverse complement strand
GTCGCTCTGAACTGCGTCGCAAACGGAAAACTGCTTCGCCACCAAATCTTTCGCGATATATGGGTTCAGCCGGCTGCCGGGGATGCCGGCGGCGCCGTGGGGGCGGCTCTCGCCGCCTGGCACATATGGATGCAGCGCGACCGAAACCCCGCCTCCGACTGCGACCGCATGAAGGGCGCCTTTCTAGGCCCCGAATTTGGACACGCCGACATCCTCCGCACTCTCCGGAAGCATGGAGCGCCTCACCACCACTATCCCGATTTCAGACTCCTGTGTGAAGAGACGGCGCGTCTCCTCGCGGACGGAAACGTCGTCGGATGGTTTCAGGGGCGCATGGAATACGGTCCCCGCGCATTGGGCAACCGCAGCATATTGGGTGACCCTCGACATCCCGAAATGCAGAAACGGCTCAATCTCAAAATCAAGTACCGCGAGGGCTTCCGGCCGTTTGCGCCCGCTGTGCTCGTCGAGGATGCCGTGGACTACTTCGAACTGGACAGGCCTTCGCCTTACATGCTGCTCGTCGCGTCGATAAAGCCGGAACGCAGAAACCCGCTTCCCGACGGATACTCCGACCTGTCTCTGTTCGAGCGGCTCTATCACCTCAGGTCCGACATCCCGGCGGTCACTCACGTCGATTATTCGGCCAGAATCCAGACAGTGCACCGAGAAACGAACGAGCGCTTCTGGAACCTGATTCGCGCGTTCAAAGAACTCACGGGCTGTTCCGTCCTCGTCAACACCAGCTTCAATGTGCGCGGCGAACCAATCGTGTGCACCCCCGATGACGCATACCGCTGCTTCATGCGCACGGAGATGGATTGCCTTGTGATGGGGGACTATCTGTTGCACAAGCAAGAGCAGCCTCCATGGCATGAAGAAGGCGATTGGAAGGACGAGTTCGAATTGGACTAGTCGGAATGTTCACAGCACGGCATAGCCGCAACCGAATCCTCTCACCTTGCCCTCTCCCGGTGGGAGAGGGTCGGGGTGAGGGGCAAACCGACAGATACTCTTGATTCTCTGGTTGAGTGCTACAGAGTGAAAAACTCCCGAAGTGTACTCTAAACACATAAAGACCATCCTTGCTCAGGCGTTTGTCTTTCTCATCTGCATGGCGATCGCTGACCTTGTTCTGTGGGCGGTCATGCCGGTTCCCCTCGACAGGCCCCAATCCGCCTACAAGAAGCTCAGGCAGGAACTGCCGGGCCTCAAAAAGGAAATCGAATATACCAGGAACGAATTCGGATTCCGCTCGATCTCCATGAGGACGAGAGCAAAACCTCCCGGAGTAGTCCGAATCTTCTGCCTCGGCGCCTCCACGACCGACCAGGCGACCCAAAGCACACCCGATATCTGGTCAAGTATCCTCGAGACAAAACTGAACGAAGCCTTCAGGGACACGGGACTCAAGGTGGAAACCGCTGCTTACGGCCATGGCGGGACGAGGACCGCAGAACTTCTGTCTTGGGCCAGGCAGAATCTGCTCCAGTTCGAGCCCGATATCGTGATCACGCTTGTGGGTATCAACGACCTCTGCCTGAACGGCCACCCCGGCTACTCGTACTCGGGCCTCGCGGAGCGTCTCGACACCATTGAACGGGCCGAGCGCGAGGACGATTCCGGCGCCTGGCGCAAGTGCAGGGAAGTTTCGCAGATTTGCCGCAGACTCGACCTGGCCGGCGACCGGCTGGAAAACTGGTGGAAGCTCCGCACCGGCAGAAGGCTCCAGTGGCACAGCAAGCACCTGCCAAACCTTCGCCGTCTCTATCGGGAATACCCTTATGTCCCGGCTCCAGTGAGGGACCCCGACCCGATTGCCGAGTTCTCCGACGCCCTTGCCGGTCTCCTGGCGTTCTTGCACGATTCCGGAATCGAAACGATTGTGTTGGGCCAGCCCGTCTTGTGGAGAGAAAGCCTCGAAAGGGAAGAGGTCGAAACGCTCTGGTTCCTAGTGGCAACCGCAGATGGCCCCGTGAGGCCGTCACTCTCCTGGCTGGAACGAGAGATGTCCCGATACAACGAAGTACAGCGCCGCCAAGCCGAACTTTTCGGAGCCGCGTTTGTTGACCTGGATGAGCGCATTCCGAAATCCCTTGACTACTACTTTGACGACTGCCATTTCACGGACCTTGGGAATGAAAGGGTTGCCGCAGAGATTTTCCCCGTGATTAAGGATCGGGTCCTTTCTT
>CAZEBC010000055.1:0-20574 GCA_964510165.1 uncultured bacterium | reverse complement strand
GGACATAATATAAGTGAAGTGCCGTCTCATCCATTTCGACTACCTTTGAGGAAGGCCAAATGCCGAAACCCACGAAGTCGCAAACTGCAAGCGTCGTCTTCATCACATCCAACCGTATTGGCCGCGGCGATGACGAACTCGGGTTCGCCCTGATGATGAACTTCATCTATCATCTGGGACAGGCGCACTTCGTTCCGGACACGTTAATTCTCATGAACGCGGGCGTCAAGCTGGCGGCTGAAGGATCGGAGTCGCTTGCCGAGATGAGACATCTTGAGGACAGAGGAACCAGGATACTCGCATGCGGAACGTGCCTTGAGTTTTTCGGGGTCAAAGAGAAACTGAAGGTGGGCGCCGTTTCGAACATGAAGGACATCACGAATGTGCTGCTTTCCGCCGGCAAGGTGGTAACAGTGTAGCTATATTGGGACACCGCGCTGCATGGCGCCCCCGATATAACGCGCGCTACTTCCACCTGTGGCGCACGTCGACTCCGAATATTTGCTTCACGCCGGGCGCGTAGGACACGTCAAATTCGCGAAAATCTCCGCACATGTTTGCGCCAGCCGTTTGCCCCTGCTTGACCGCATTCTTCCAGCCGAACAACAGCCTGCGTTTGTTGAGGCGCGGGTCATATATCTCCGCAGCGTCACCCGCCGCGTAAATGTTCGGGTAATTGGTCCTGAGCCGCTCGTCGGCGATGATTCCCGTTCGGACCTTTATGCCGCTGCCTTCGAGCCAATCCAGCCTGGGGGCCATTCCGACGGCAACCACAAGGAGGTCTCCCGTCAGTTTTCTGGCAGACGTCAAGACAGAGACCGTTCCACCGTTTGTTTCCACCTTGATGACCTCGTCGCCCAGCACCAACTGTATGCCGGCGGTTCTCATTATCTGTTCGAGTTCCTCGGCGGTGGCGGGGTCAATTATGTCCGGGAGCAGCGTATCGTCCCATTCGATGTATGCGACCCGCATGCCCATCAGACAGAATGCGCGGGTGATCTCGATGCCGATCAGATCGCGTCCGAGCACCAGCACGGTGGAGCCTCGGGGGGCGAGGGAAAGCAAGCGTTGCGCGTCGGCCAGAGTCCTCAACGTAACCGGTTCCGCCTTCTCCATCCCTTTGACGGCCGGCAGCCTCGGCTTGCCGCCGCAGGCGAGAAGGAGCCTGTCGAAGGCTATTTTCTGACCGTCTTCGGTCACAATCATGTTTTCGTTGGGCCGGACGTCAGCGATTCTGGTTCGCACTTGTATGTCGATCCGGGCTTCCCGATAATAAGATTCCGTCTGGAGCCACAGTTTCTCAAAGGGCAATCTGCCCGCCAGATAGTCGGGCAACAGCGGATGGACGTAGGGCAAGTGCGCGTCTTCGGTGACGATGAGTATCTCGTCGTCACCGCCCAGGCTTCTTATTGTTGTGGCGGCGTTGACGCCAGCCGGGCCACTCCCGATGATGACATGCCTCAGGCGGGCCATTCTCTTTTCCTCATACAACGGGTCGGTTTTCAGTCGCTTTTAATCGGGAACGCGATAAAGCATCGTGCCCGCGATTTAAGTATCCTTTTAAGATTAGCATTGCGCGCGAAATCGCGCTATGGAAGCCGGAGAATCAACCTTCGGGATTCAAGAGGTATTCGACAACGGAACTTATGCGCGGTTTGCCGCCGGGCAGGGTGGTCGCCTTAAAGATTTCCAGACACCAGGGACATTCAGTGAGAAGAGCCTCGGCCCCCGCGTCGCGGGCGTCCTCAAGACGGCGGGCGGCGATGGCCTTGGCTGTGTCGGGCGCGCTCTGGGCCAGCCCACCCCAGTTTCCGCAGCAGAACGTCATTTCCCTGCTCGTATCCATCTCCAGCAGCTTGGCGCCCGCCCACTGGAGCGCCTGGCGCGGCTGGTCGAAGACGCCGCAGACCCGGCCCAGCATGCACGGGTCGTGATAGGTCACCGCCTTGCTGGGGCCGGCCGGGACGTTCACATGGGAAAGCAGTTCCGCGATGTGGCTCGCCTCGATCTTTCCCGCGTACTCCTTGCCCTCCAGGAAGGCGACGAGGCAATGCGGGCACAGCGTGATCACTTTCGCGGTGTTTTTCTCGCGGATTCGCTCGATGTTGATATGGGCGAGTTCGGAGGAATGAGTGCAGCCCGCCGCGCTCAATGGCGCTCCGCAGCACACTTCATCAATGGTCGTAAAATCAACCGCCAGCCGCTTGAGCATGGCTATGACGGCATCGGTCCTCTGTTTTTGCCTGTAGCGGCTGTGGCAGCCGAGGAAGAGCACGTATTCAGCCGATTTTTTCTCGTGAACGTTTTCGGGAGCGGGTTCGTCGAATATGTTTCCCTTCTTCCGCACGAGCGAGCAGAGTTCCCTCAGAGGCTGTGGCGCGAGCTCGGGGGTGTACTCGAAGATATATCGCCGGATAAAACGAACCAGTTCCGCAACGGGCACATTTTCGGGACACGTGGTTTCGCAGAGGCGGCAGAGCGTGCAGTTATAGATGACCTCACTCGTTGTGCCGAGCGCGGCCAGTCCCCGTGAAAGCGTGCTGCCGAGGGCCATGGGTCCGGGGAAATCCAGGTAGCCGATGGCTCTGTACATCACGCAGTAGGGCTGGCATATGCTGCACTGGATGCATCGGGAGAACGTGTGGTAGCGCCCGCGTTCGTCGGCCTCGATCTGGAATATGTTGTCGTCGCGGTAATTGGCGAAGAATTGACTCAACCCCACGCCGTCGCCGTCCTTGTGGGGAGCGAAATGGCGTCGGACCTCATGGAGGAGGAAATGTCGCGCGAGATTCAGCCTGGCCTCAAGTCGCTTTCTATCCACAGCCTGTCTTATTCCACCTCTTTTTTGGAGACGCTGCCGCGCGGCTGATCAAGAGGCCGCCCGAGCGATAGCCTCCTCAGCCTTCTCCTGTGGGTCAGTCAGAGCGGTCTCGAGAACCTGGCCTATGGTCTCGACGAAAACGAACTGAAGGCCCGACTTCGAGGGTTCCTCGATTTCTTCGAGGTCGTTCCTGTTCTTGTCGGGAAGTATGATGGTGTTGATGCCCGCCCGCTTCGCGGCCAGGATTTTCTCCTTGACGCCACCAATGGGCAGCACCAGCCCGCTGAGCGTGATTTCGCCCGTCATCGCGACGTCTTTCCGGACGGGCCTTCCGGTGAGAAGCGAGGCAATCGCTGTCGCCATAGTAATGCCTGCCGAAGGTCCGTCCTTTGGGATAGCCCCCTGCGGCACGTGGACGTGTATATCCTGCGTGGCGAAGAAGTCCTCGGGAATCCCCAGGTCTTTGGCCTTGGAGCGGACATAGCTCAGAGCGGCCTTGGCCGACTCCTGCATCACGTCTCCGAGATGACCCGTAAGCGTCAGGTTCTTGCCGCCAGGCATTGCGAGGGCCTCAATGAACAGCACCTGCCCGCCGGTCTCGGTCCAAGCGAGGCCAGTGGCCACGCCCGGATGCGAAGTCCTGAGGCCGACCTCGGGAAAGAACTTCTCCGGGCCGAGATACACGTGGAGATTATCCGGGGTAATTGTCTCTCGTTCGGTCTTTCCAATCGAGATGTCGTAGGCTACCTTGCGGCATACCTTGCCGACAGCTCTCTCGAGATTACGCACGCCGGCCTCGCGAGTGTACGCCGTGGCGATCTTGAGGATTGCCTGCTCATCGAACTCCGCGTGTTCGGGCTGAAGCCCGTTTTCCTCAAGCTGACGAGGGATCAGATATCTCTTCGCGATCCATAGCTTTTCCTCATCGGTGTATCCCGCAAGCCTGAGGATTTCCATTCGGTCCTGTAGCGCGGGATGTATGGTTTGCAGTATGTTGGCCGTTGTGATGAACATGACCTGCGAGAGATCGAACGGCAGGTCGAGATAGTGGTCTCGAAACGAGGAGTTCTGCTCGGGGTCCAACACTTCAAGCAGGGCTGACGAGGGGTCTCCACGGAAGTCGGCGCCGACCTTGTCGACCTCGTCCATCATGAAGACGGGGTTGGCACTGCCCGCCCGTCTGATGCTCTGTATAATCCTGCCGGGAAGCGCCCCAATATAAGTGCGGCGATGCCCACGAATCTCGGCCTCGTCTCGCACGCCTCCCAGGCTCATGCGGACGAATTTCCTGCCGAGCGCCCTCGCGATCGACTGACCGAGCGAGGTCTTGCCTGTTCCGGGTGGCCCGACGAAGCACAATATCGGCCCTTTCATGTCGGGCTTGCGCTTTCGAACGGCGAGATACTCGATGATTCGCTCCTTCACTTCCTTAAGGTCGTAGTGGTCTTCATCGAGCACTTTCTGGGCGCGTTCGAGGTCGAGATTGTCCTCCGTATATTCGTTCCAAGGCAAATCGATGATCCAGTCCAGGTATGTACGGATGACATGATACTCGGCGGCGGCCGGCGGAAGTTTGGCGAGCCGGTCAAGTTCGCGGTCCGCCTCTTTTCTGGCCTCCTCCGGCAGTTTCTTGGCCTGGAGTTTTTCACGAATCTCTTTGATCTCGGCGCTGCGCTCGTCGCCTTCTCCGAGTTCCTGCTGGATCGCTTTGAGCTGTTCGCGCAGGAAATACTCGCGCTGGGTCTTGGTCATCTCGCTTTCGACCTGCGACTTGATCTTGCCGCCGAGCTCGAGGATTTCGATTTCCCGGCTCAACAACCGAGAGAGCATCTCGAGTTTCTGCTCGCTGTCTGGCAGGTCGAGAATCTGCTGTTTGTCCGGGAGCTCGAGCTTCAGGACCGAGCAGACCAGGTAGATAAGTCGAAGCGGAGAATCGATATTGATGAGCGTAGCCTGCAGTTCATCGGGCAGGTAAGGCGTGAGCGCGATGATTCTCTGACATTGGGATAGCACGTTTCTGAACAGGGCTTCGCCTCGAGTAGAGACTTCATCCTTCTCCTCGATGGTCCGCACTCGGGCCTTGAAGAAGGGGTCCAGAGAAATGAATTTCTCGACCTTGATCTTCGACAACCCTTGTACCAATACGGCGCTAGTGCCGTCTGGCAACTTCATCATCCGTAGAATGCTGACGGCGGAGCCGAATTCGTACAGGTTCTCGGGCGATCTGCCGGCGGCAACGTCTTTCATTGCGATGCAGCCAATGACTTTGCTTCCCGACACGGCTTCATCTATGAGCGCAATCGAGCTCTTCTCCCCGATGGAGAGCGGCACGACGGTGTATGGATAAACCACGGTATTCTTCAACGGAAGAATTCCCAAGAGATCGGGGATAGGAGGCGCCTCTTCCTCCTTCGAGTGGTCAAGCCCCATATCGCCTGTGGTTTTTTCTTCTGTGTCCGCCATTTCATTCCTCTATCCGAACTTTTTGGCCCTTCGGGATTTCCCGCTTTCTCTTCGGCGCTTCAATCACCATGAATCCGTTGTGCAGTTTTGCCGTGATTCCCTCGGCGTCGATGTTGTCCGGCAAGAAGATCACTCGCTCGAATTGATCATAGCTGATTTCCATTTGGCAATATCTTCTGGTCCTGTAGGGGACAGTGTCTTTCCGGACTCCGGACAGATACAGTTTGCCGTCCTCAAACGTCAGCGAAACGTCCTCTTTTTCAACCCCGGCGAGTTCAGCGATGATAATAATGTTTTCACCACATTCGAAGACATCGACATTTGGCCGCCACTTTCGCTCGGACGCACGGAGAAGCGGAAGGGCTTGTCCAAAGACATGGTGCAGGAAATGCTCCATTTCCTCCCGCGCCCAATTCACATCTGCGAATAAATTTCCCGGAGTGTCCATTTCTTAGTTCCTTTCGCTTCGGCTTGCACTCAAGCGGGAACCCGTTCCGCTCCAATTATAGTATGGAGGCATAAGCAAATCAAGGATTTGCTAATGAGGCTGCCGTCATCTCGCGCATCGGAACGTTGCAACAAATCAACCGAAGGCCGCCAGTTTTTACTCTTATCACCGCGAGCTCCGACCCGCAAACAGGGCAGCGAAACATCGAGGCTCTCTTCTCGAGCCGGTCCATGGGCTGATTGCAGCATATGGGCCGAAGCGCGCCGTTGCCAGTCCGGATGACAATGGTCTCGGCGCCGCACACGCTGCACCGGAATGTCACACCAAGCATTGACCGGGGCGCGCGCCTCGCGCGTTGTGTGCTCATAGCGATTCCCCTTTGACGGGCTTCATCAGTTCGTCACAGCAATAAGGCTCGAGTGTACCGACGCCGCCCTTGGTGATCATTATCATGTTCCCGCACTTTTCACACGCATAGGCGGCGCCGACCGAGATATTCCAATGGCGGCGCCACTCCTCCTGTGTCCATTCGCTTGTGGTATAGTGCTCGGGAGGGGTCTTGTCTTTCACAGCAAACTCCTTTCATCTCTTCCGGGCTAGTTCGACCAGTCTCGGAAGCAATTGAACACCTGTGATTTCACCCAGCTTGCCCTTTGCGCATTGAGCCTCGGTATAGGCGGCCACGCCGTCGGGCTCCAGCGAAGAGTCCACGATGAGCAGGGGCACCGGGTCCGCCGAGTGTGATTTCATCATGCATGGCGTCGAGTGGTCGGCGGTCAGGGTCAGCACGATGCCGCTCAAGTCGATTTTGGGAATCAGAGTTGCGAGGAAATACCTGTCTATGGCTTCGATCACATCGCGTTTTTTCTCGGCTTTGCCGTCATGGCCTGGGAGGTCGGGACCCTTTATATGGATGTAGAGGCCCCCGTACTTGTGAATCTCCTCGGCGGCCTTTTCGGCGAGAAACGGGTAATCCTTCTGAAAGTCCCCTGAGGCCTGCGGAATCGGGACTATGTCCATGCCCGTCAGCATTGCGATGCCCTTTTCCACGGGCATCTCTTGAAAACAGCCGAACTGCACGCCGAACAGTTCATATATAGACGGCATTTTCGGAAGCCGGTCTCCGGCATCCCGCGTGAGGATCAGATTGCCGGGGAGTCCTCCCTCGGCACGGCGTTTCTTGTTGACCTCCGATCGTTCGAGTGTCAGGTGGCTCTTCTCCACGAATTCGTTCGTGAGTTTGGCGGACAGTTCCGCCGCCTCGCGGTCCTCAGCGTCCTCCATGGGCCGGCATGTCTGCACCACGTCTTCGAATTTCTCCAGGGCCACGCCGAGCAGGCCCTCCCGGCCATAGGCGGGGTCTGTGTTAGTGACCATGGCCGACAGCTTTCCGCCGCAGCGTATGACGAGCACGCCTCGGTGTTCGATTGTATTCTTGAACTCGAAGCTCGCGCCCGGAACGGAGGTGAGCTTGACCTTAGAGTTGACCTCTCTGCACAGTTCGTCGGCCTCCTTTGTGGTCAGGTTCCTGCCGGCGCGGCGGTCGAGTATCTTCCTTTGCTCGCCCATGGTGGCGAAATTGACGCGATAGGCAAGGTCGCCGGGACTTACCTTCAGGCCGACCGCATGCGATTCCAGGGGGCCTCTGCCCGTGTAATACTTGTGCGCATCGTATCCGAGGATCGAGATGACCGCGATGTCGGATTCGGGCGCTATGCCCGGGGCGACCGTGTGCATGACGCCGTTTTCGCCCCGGCGCGCAAGCTTGTCCATCTCGGGCGTATGGGCGGCCTCGAGCGGGGTTTTTCCGCCGAGGGCCGGGATGGGCCTGTCGCCGAGTCCGTCGAGCACGATATAGAGGATTTTCTTCATGGGGCGGGCTCCTGATATCTCAAGCTCTTCACAATCGGCTCCAATCGTATGTCAATGTTGCGACCGATTATTCTCTCGACTTCCCGGATCAACAGACGAAGCTGGGGAATTGAGTATTCATTATTGGTAGGGATTGCCAATCGATGATGTTGATAATTTATAAACTGATGTCTGGCTCCAGAGTATGGGCCAATGAATCCCACCTTCTTCAGCTTACTGTAGGCTCTCATTTTTCTACCTCCAGCCGAGAGGCGCTGTGAGGAGCTTATTCACATCCATCCCCTCTAACGAAAGAAGCGCACCCGGAACTGGGCGCGCTTCCTTTCGGATACTTGTTCGTCTTGTTCTATCAGACGGCCTCGACCGCCTTGACGCCAGGCACGCGCGCCTTGAGGACACGTTCGACACCGAGCTGAAGCGTCATTTGGGCGCCGGGGCAACCCTTGCATGCGCCGACGAGGCGCACCTTCACGACGCCGTCCTTGGTCACTTCAATAAGCTCGATGTCGCCTCCATCGGCCTGCATTTGGGGCCTGATGTCGTCGAGTGCCGCTTTGACTTCTTCCTTCACGTATGAGCCTCCTTCCGAATCAGTGACTTACCACAGTCTGTTCTCTACTTGTGCAGATGCGAATTTATTCGCGCAGCGAAGAAAGGCAGGCGGCGTGCGACTATATTTGCACCCACGGCCGAGCCTTCATCCCTTCGATTAAGAAGCAATATCACTATCTTTATTATGCCAAAAGAACGCTCCGGGGACAAGTCATCCTTACGGCATCTTGAACTCGTGCTCGGGTGACCTGATGCTGAGCACGGGGCATGGCGCCTTGCGGACCACCTTCTCGGCGACGCTGCCGAACAGCACGTGCTCCAGCCCGCCGCGTCCGTGAGTGGCGGTAACGATCAGGTCCACCTTCTCGTCACGCGCCATCTGTATTATCTCGATGAATGGCCGGCCGCGTCTGACCGCTTTTTCGATCTGGATATCTTCGCCGCCCAGTTCGCGATCAATGAATTCCTGCAGTTCCTTGAGCCGGTTCTGCTCCATGTCGGCGAACGAGGGCATGATCGGAACGTCGAACATGTACGCGTTTGCCAGGTATTGGATGTCTTCGATCACATGCAGAACGTAGAGCTTGGCCCCGTACTCCCGCGCAAACGAGAGCGCATACCGAAAGGCATATCTGCTCGGCTCGGAAAAGTCGGTCGGGAACAGGATTTTCTCGATTCTGATCATGGGCAGTTCTCCTCGCTCAACCCGGGTGTGTTCCTCCCTGTGTCAATAGCTTCTTCAACCTATCCGCCGAAGCCAGCTCCACCTGCTTGTGGAGGCTCTGGCCATGGCTGTCCATGGTGACGATGGCAGGAAACTCGCTCACCTCAAATTCCCAGAAACATTCCGGCATGCCGAACTCCTGAAGCTTATACGCATTCGGAATGCTCGTGACATAACGAGCAAGCACAACCGCCGCCCCACTGACCGCTGAGAGATAGACGCAACCATAGCGGCAAAGCGCCTCGATTGTCCGGTCGTCCATCCCGCCCTTTCCGATGATGGCGCGCACCCCGTAACGGGCTATTACATCCGGCTCATACGGATTCATGCGGTTGCTCGTGGTCGGCCCCGCAACCACGACTTCCCACCTGAGGCCGGTTTTCCGGACAATCGGGCCGCAATGATAGAGGGCGGCGCCGCTCAGGCTGAACTCAAGCGTTCCGGGCGTCGCCTCCTCGATCAGGTACTTGTGGGCGCGGTCACGGGCGGTAAATATCGAGCCGCTGAGTTTGACGGTGTCGCCGACCTTGAGTCTTCGCACTGTCTGCTCGCTGAGCGGCGTTGTGAGTAAGTATTCGGCCATTCTTATAATCTTCCGCGGTATTCGAGCGTACCCTTTCGATCGGCCCAGCAGGCGAACGCGACGTCGACGAAGTACGATGCGGCATGCCGGTGAGCGGCGCCGATCTTGACCGCCATGACGCATGTCTTCCCGCCCACGCCAATCGGGCCGATGCCCAGGCTGTTTGCCTCTTCGAGGAGCCTCTCCTCCAGTGCCGCGAGTTGGGGAGAGGGATTTGTGTCGTCAAGCGACCTGAGCAATTGCCGCTTTGCAAGCTGGGCGGCGCTATCCTTGCTGCCGGCGAGCGCAACGCCAACGGCATAAGGCGGGCAACCCCGTCCCTGCGCCGAATGTATGGCGTCGAGCACGACCTTCCGGACGCCGTCAAGGTCCCTTCCGGCGCTGAGCCGCGAGTCGGGCAGCCTGCATACGAGGCCGCAATTCTCGCTGCCGCCCCCCTTCAGCATCGCTTCTATGAGAATATGGCCCTTCTCCCAACAGTCGAAATAGGTCAACGGCCACATTACTCCCGTGTTGTCGCCCGAGTTCCTGCCCGTCACGGAGTCAACCGCATTCGGTCTCAAGGGGATTTCGGCGGTGGCGATGCGAGTGGCCTCCAAAACGGTTTCTCTCACCCGCATCATCGACGCGCCCTCCGGCAGCGTGATGAAGAAAACGGGATAGCCGGTATCCTGGCACATGGGTTTAGACTCGGCCCGAGCCAGTTCGATGTTCTCGATAATGGTGGAGAGCGCCGTGTGGGCTGCGCTTCCTTTCTCTTCAGAATCGCGCGCATGCCGCAAGGCGGCATGGACGTCGGGAGAGAGAACGGTCGCCATGCGGCGATACAATTCAAAGATTTCGCTTACCAGTGACATCCAAGCTCCAGCGCATGAAAGGCGGGTGTTTCTTTGGAACGGCTTACGTTGTACTCGCCGGGCGTTTCTGGCGATAATCCTCGATTGCTGCGTGCAACGCATCGGCGGCCAGGTTGGAACAATGAAGCTTTTGGGGGGGAAGTCCCTCGAGTTCCTCGGCCACGTCCTTGTTGGTGATCTTCATCGCCTCGTTGAGGGATTTCCCTTTGGCCAGTTCGGTCACCATGCTGCTGGTGGCAATGGCCGCGCCGCAACCGAATGTTTTGAACTTTATGTCCTTCAGATGGTCGTTTTCGACCTTTATGAAAATCTTCATCACGTCGCCGCACACGGGATTGCCGACGGCGCCGACGCCGTCCGCATCGGGTATTTCACCGACGTTTCGCGGATTCGTGAAGTGGTCCATCACCTTTTCGCTATACACTTGAAATCCTCTCCACCACGCGGTCTCAAATTGATCCAAACATCTATTATAATTATTAACCCGAAAGGGTGGTTAGGCAATCGGCCGGCCATGGCTTTCAGAGACAAAAAACTTCCGCGCGCGCCTTCATTATATTGAACACGGATATCTTTGTCAACAGAAAGACCAATGGCGACAACGACGAGTCTGGAAGCCTTCTCCCTGAGGGAGAGAGCGGAAAGGCATGAGAGTTACCCCTTTGCCTTATTGTGTCCCTCCAGACGGATATGCCGGTTAGCTCGCACGTCCGACTTCGAACGTGGCCTCCTGGGTATCGCTTGCGCCCGCGGTCTGGACGATGTACTTCACGCGATACTCACCTGGCTTCGCGTCGGCCGGCAGTTGGAGAGGAACGGTGGACGTGTACGTGCCGTCATTGTACTGGACATCCACTTGGGGTCTTCCGACCAGTTCGCCCCGGTAGGTGATTTCGCGGATTTCGGTAATCGGTATTCGGTTGTTCGGGTACGGCGTCAGCACGGCGTACGTCATCTTGAGGTCGACTGTTTCTCCCGGCCGGACAGTTCTCGGAAAGGGAGTGGCCTCCTCAATATTCAGTACGGTACCCTGGGCAGGCTGATAGTTGTAAACGCCCCTCGTCTCCGTGCTGTCTCTCTGCTTGTCGTAGGCGTAATGCCCTATGACGCCGCCAATGAGCGCCCCGATCAGGCCGCCCACTACGGCGCCGCCGAGGTCGTCCGAAATGAGCGCCCCGGTAATTGCGCCCGCGCCCGCGCCGACACCTGCGCCCACCGCCGCTCCCCTGTGCTCCTGACCTATCGATTCGCAACCGATGAACGCGGGGGAGATGAGCGCAAGACAAAGCACAACTGCTATGGTCTTCTTGAACATGATTACCCTCCGTCAGTTGGACTCCCTAATCAGACAAAATGCCGCAAAGCTAAATTGGAACGTGTTAATGGGGATACCATGCAGCATGGTGTCCCCGATTCAACGAACCGCCACAACACGAAGTGGCCTGATACCTTCCAGGATTCACGAAAGGCGTACTAAGCGGCAATACCTCTCTTCTTGGCTTCGCTGGACACCAGTTTCTCGTAATCGCGCATCAATTGATACCAATGCGCTTCGTAATCGAACCGCACGACCTCCGTCTTTATCTTGCCGGGCGCGGTCAAGCTCAGGATCGTCTCGGTCCGCCTGCGCAAACATGTGGGAAGGCTCTTGTCCAGGAGCGTCCGCACGTGAGATATTTCCTTTTTCAATTGGGTGTCCGAAAGAGAGGAAAGGTCCTGCTTTCTCTTTTCCATGTCATGTGAAAGGCTCACCTTGTCGTACTTCGCCATGACAACCACACTCCTTCAAACGTCTTGGCTTAAATCCTTTATCAAAGCATGTCACGGCGTGGCGCAGACGCAAGTTTCGCGGCAACGCCCATTGTGGATTTCGGATTGCGGGTTGAAAAGGACAGGCGCAGAGCGCGGCGGAGCCGCGAGAGGCATTTCTAATCACCAAGTCCCCATGTGAGCCGAGAAATCGCGAAGACCGATGAACCGTTGGGGCGGTTCGCGAACCGCCCTTACCGTGATGTGTACAGTCAGTTTTCGGACGACAAGTCCCCTTCGCCCCCTTTTCCAAAGGGGGAACCAAAGAGCACGAGATTTTCGAGACAACTGGGAATCGCCGCTTATTTCAGACGGCCCTCAACAACCTCCCAGTTGATGTTCTTGAAGAACGCCTCGATATAATCGGCCTTCTTGAGGCCGTAGTCGGTCATGTACGCATGCTCGAAAACATCCATGATAAGGATGGGCGTGCAGCCCGACGGATGGCCCACGTCGTGTTCGTTGATCCAGAAGTCAATGAGTTTTCCGTTGGTATTGTCCTGGTAGAGGGCGACCCAGCCGATGCCGCGCATTGCGCCGATCGCCTTGAAACACTTCTCCCAGTTCTCGTAGTTTCCGAAATCCTGGGCCAGTTTCTTGGCGAGTTTGCCGTCCTTCTTGATGCCGCCCTTGCCTCCGAGGTTTCCGAAATAGAGTTCATGCAGACGCATCCCATTAAATTCCCAGCCGAGCCTGCGCTCCACCTCGCCGAACGCGTAGGCGTTGCCCTCCTTCAAGAACTTCTCGAGCAATTCCAGGTTCTTGTTCGTGTGTGTAACATACCCTTGATACAGCGTGAAGTGGTTCTTGAGCAGCGTGTCGCTCAACCCTTCCATCCCGAGCAGCTTGCTGAAATCCTTCGGTTCGTACGCCATCTTGACCTCCTCTTTCGGTTCCGATTCCTTTGCTTCCGCTCGTGAAAATGCCATATGCGACGCCGCCAGCGCGAAGGCCCCGGCAGCAGATGTCTCCAGAAACCGCCTCCTCGTGAGTGAGACTTTGGGTGGAGTCGAATCCATGACGACCTTCCTTCGTTAAACAAAATAATCATATCACCGCAGTTCAGGCGATGCTAATGAGTGCGGTGTCCGAGGCGGGAAATGAGGATTTGGGCGAGATGACGACAGCGCCTGGCCGCTCTCAGCCAGGTACCGTTGATAATCCCACATCTTGGCGAGCACGTTTGCCGCGCGGCCGGGAGACGGATACACGACCACGCCTTTTTTCTGGAATGCGAGGATGGCTTCGTTGCGGTCGCGGTCGGCGCCGTAGGCGTTTTCCGAGGCAACTATCACGGGCTTTCCATGCTGGGCTATGATCTCAAGTATGAAATTCATGCCGCGCATGTCCGATGCCACCATATCCTGGGCGATCCTTTGGCCGGTGTCGCCAAGGTTTGCCGCGTTTCTGAAAACCGATGCGACGCTCTCGGCGTACCCGAATCCGAGAGCAATGATGCCGTCGAGGGCGGGCGATTTTGCGAGAGCCTCGACCGCCTTGAAATAGGCACCCCGGCTGATCCCGCCGACCAAATCCACTGGATTGCGGCGGTTCCACCAGGCGGGAAGCCGCTTGTCGAGCGCCTCAAGCGTCTCCTCAGGCAGGGGAACGACATCGAGGCCGGCCTCGACACAGGCGTCTGCCGCGAGCACGCCCCAGCCGCCGCCGTTCGCAACGATGCCGACGCGATTGCCCCGCGGCAGCGGCTGGGCCGCCATAGAAGCAGCTATGTCGAACATCTCGTCTATGCTGAATGCGCGGATTATCCCGCACTGTCGGCAGAGACCTTCGAAAACGGCATCTGAACCCGCCAGCGCGCCGGTATGCGACTTGGCGGCGCCTGCGCCAACCGGACTGCGGCCAGCCTTGATGAGCACGAGCGGCTTCTTGCGGGTGAGCCGGTGGGCGGCCTCAAAAAAGCGCCGGCCGTCCGAGACACCCTCGATATACCCGACGACCACTCTGGTCTGGTCATCCTCGGCGAAATAATCGAGGTAATCGGCGCTTTGAAGGAGGGCTTCATTGCCGGTGCTCACAAAACGACTTATCCCGATGTCGTGCTTCTCACAGATTCTCTGGATCGAGCCGCCGATGTTGCCGCTCTGTGAGAAAACGGCTATGTGACCCGGCGGGGGGAAGTTCGGTTGCATCGTGCAGTAAAGCCGCATCGGCTCGGGACTGGATACGCCGGCGCAGTTAGGCCCTACCATCGCAATGCCGCCTGCGCGCGCCGCCTCAGCCAGCGCTCGCTGGAGCCGTTCGCCCTCCTCGCCGAGTTCTCCAAAACCCGCGGTTACCACAACACAGGCGCGGATTCCCTTGCGCGCGCATTGGCGAACCGCCTCTATCGCCGGCTCGGGTGGGATCAGGATATAGGCAAGGTCAATTTCATCCGGAACATCGAGAACGCTGGAGTAAGACCTCAGCCCGAGTATCTCGCCGCAGGACGGGTTTATGGGATACCATTTTCCCCTGTAGCCGCCGTGGAGCAAATGGAGCGTGAAATTGAATCCCCATTTTGCCATATTCGTTGAGGCGCCGATTATGGCTACAGAACGGGGGTTGAACAGGGCGTCCAACCGTCTGTCAATTGACATGGGCGCTCCTTGCAGGATTTGCCAATGGACTAAGGGCGGTTCGCGAACCGCCCTTACAGCGATATAAAGAATCCGGATGCGGGGGAGTAGACCGTTTCCCGGCGCCGCATAACAGCAACCAAAGTTCCCTCACCCTTCCCTCTCCCGGCGGGAGAGGGTTGTGGCGCTGGCTTCCAGCCTGCAATTCCGGCGCCCTCTCCCAGTGGGAGAGGATTGGGGTGAGGGCAGGTAGGTGAATTGTAGTAGATTTCGAATCGGTTTTCAAGCTCCGGGCCGACGGGTTATCCCCAGTTCAAAACTTATGCCGTCCGCCGCGAGGATTACGTCTCCATCAAATGTCTGTTTGCATTCGGCGACCATGTCGTACTTGTCGCAGACAGGGTATATATGCGTGAGCGCGAGTTTCCGGCAGCCGGAATTGAGCGCCATCTCGCCGGCCTTCCGCGGATTCAGATGGCCGGAAACCTCGATTTCGTTCGGATACGAGCACTCGAGGATGAGCAGGTCGCACTCCGAGGCAAGTTTTATGAGCGAGTCGCTGTAGTCGGTGTCGCCTGAATAGACCATGCTTGCGCCGTCCGCCTCGAAACGGTATGCGAACGCGGGCTGGCTGTGTTCGGCGCGAGCGGTCTCGACCCGCCACATCGCCCCCTCAATTGGCTCTCCGAACGATTCCTCAACAAACAGCTCGTACCTCTTCGGGACCAGCCAGTCGCCATAGGCGGCCACGAGATTGCTGTAGAGCTTTTTAATGCCGGGCGGCCCGCACAGCGCGAGCGGGTCAGCACGGTTTACGTCGGGGATGTTGAACGCGAAGAGCAGTGACCCGATATCGCCGATATGGTCAGTGTGAAAATGGGTGATGAACACCCTTTCCAGCCTGTCCCATGGCAGTCCAGCGGCAGCCATCGCGTGCAAGGCGCCGGGCCCGAGGTCAAATGCAAAAAGCTCATTTCCGGCGCTCACTGCGACACAAGGAGAGGCGCGCCTCGGGTTGGGAATACCGCAACCCGAGCCGATTATCGTCACTTTCATGGAAGATCCGTCCTTTCGGGTACGAGATTGCCCGTTCATTTGACACGGTTCTCTACACCCATTATAATTTATGCAATGGCATAATCACCCCTTTTGAATGAGTCAGACGCTTCCGATCTCTCCGGATAACGGGCGGCTGAACCAAGATCAATGGATCGCCCCTTTAAGCTTATCACAGCCTTCCCGAAGCTCACGATCCTTGTGGTCGTCACCGCGACCATACTTGTCTCGATTCCCATACGCTCGCTCCGCCTCGAGACCGATGTCGAGACGATGATGCCGGAGCATCACCCGGTCTTCATTTACAACAAAAAGGTCGAGGAGATCTTTGGCACGAAAAAAATGATCATCGTGGGCGTCATCAATGAAGGCCCGACCGGCGTCTTCAATCCTGACACGCTCAAGCTGGTCGAGCAATTGAGCCTGAAGATCAAGGAAATGGACGGCATCATCGGCGAGGACGTAGTCAGCCTGCAGACGCTTGACAACATTGTGGGAAGCGAAGAGGGCCTCGAGGTAGTTCGCCTGATGGAGACCGCGCCCGAGACTCCGGAGGCCGCCCAGGAACTGCGCCATGCCGTGTTCGACAACGAGATGTTCATCAACAATGTCGTCTCGCCGGATGGGACTGCCACCTCCATCTTCGCCAAGCTCGAGGAAGGCCAGAACAAGGTGGAAATCTATGACCGGATCAAGAAGATGCTCGCCGAGGATTTCGCGTTCGATGGGCGCGGCGACATAAAGGTAATCATCGCGGGTAGGCCTGTCATCGAGGGCACCATCGGCAGATACGCGGCGGAGGACATGCGCAGGACGCTTCCGCTCGTGGCCCTCGTGTCGCTCGTGGTGCTTTATCTCACCCTGCGCACCGGACGCGGCGTGTGCCTGCCGCTGGCGGTCGTCATATCGAGTGTGCTGTGGACTCTGGGCGTCATGGCGCTCACCCGAATCCCGCTCTATGCGGTGACGACGGTGCTGCCGGTTTTGCTGATGGCAATCGGACTGGCGTACGGAATCCATATCATCAGCCGCTACTATGAGGAATGCGCGTCGGCGAACGATGCGGACCGCAGGGACATCGTACTCAAGACGATGCACGAGATGTGGATGCCCGTCTCCATGGCATCGCTTACGACGGCGGCCGGATTCCTTTCGCTTGCGACATCCGACATGAGGCCCATCAAATACCTCGGCATATTCACGGCAATCGGGGTTACAAGCGCTCTCGGGTTTTCGCTGACGTTTATCCCGGCATGGCTTGTGCTGCTGCCAGTCAGGTGTCCCCGCGGAACTGGATACAAGAATGAGCCGCGTGAGCACTCGGCGCGCGACCGACTTGGCTCGGTTCTTACCAGAGCGGGTGCGCTCATCGCGGCGCATCCGGCGCGCATCATTGCGATGACAGCGCTGATCATTGTCATCGGGGTCGCCGCCTTGCTCAAAGTCTATGTGAATGGCAGCCTGCTTTCGAATTTCCGCCCCGGCAGCGAGGTGCTCGTTGCCGACACGATACTGAACCAGAGATTTGGCGGAACCAATACGCTCAACATTGTTGTCGAGGGCGAGCAGCCGGACGAAATGAAGTCGCCCGAGATTCTTCGCGCGATCGAAAAGATGCAGAAGGAGCTTGAGCGGATGGACGAGGTCGGCGCCACGCTCTCGATCGCGGACTACATCAAGCGCATGAACCTCGTGATGAACGAGCACAAGCGCGAGTTCCTCAGCATCCCCGATTCGCGCGAGCTTGTCGCACAGTACCTGCTCCTCTACTCGCTCTCCGGAGACCCCGATGATTTCGAGGACGTGGTCGATTATGAATACAGGCAGGCGAACGTGCGGATTCGCGTCAATTCCGACCATTCGGCGGTCATAAGGAAGGTGTTGGACCGCGCGCGCTCGGTGTCGGAAACCATGTTCAGCGGGCTGCCCGCGAAAACACATCTGGCCGGCCACGTGATGAGCTCGTTTACATTCACCGATCTCATCGTTCGAGGGCAGATACTGAGCATATTGACCGCGATTATCATGGTATTCGTGATAACGTCACTGATGTTTCGGACTGCCATGGCCGGCCTGTTCTGCATCATCCCTGTCGTCATCGCGACGCTCCTCAATTTCAGTTTGATGGGTGTCACCGGAATCCCGCTTGGCGTGACGACGGCTCTGCTCTCGGGGATGGGGATAGGGATTGGAGTTGACTATGCGATTCATTATGTCGCCCGATATCAGCGCCTCGCGCAAGAGGCCCCTGAGCACAGGGACCGGATACAGGCGACGCTTGCCACGTCGGGCCGCGCTATATTGTTCAACGCCCTGGTTATAACGGCGGGCTTCCTCACGTTGATGGTCTCCAATTTCCCGCCAAGCCGCTGGCTGAGCGCGCTCGTGTCGCTGAATATGGTCGTGAGCTTCCTCGGCGCGGTCACCGTGCTTCCGGCGTTCCTCATCCTTTTCAAGCCCCGGTTCGCAGACAGAGACGTCGTCAAGCGCAAGGCAGATGTCCAAGAGCTGACACGCGTTTGAGCGATGGCGCGCCGTGCCCTCGCGAAGTTACGCAAACACACTATAGGAATTATGGGGCAACCTTGTCTCCATTGAATTCCCCCGCCGGCAGGCGAACGGTCTGAAGAATGATGAGGCCGATAAACGTGAAGACCGCAGCCGCGGGAAAGATGGAGCGATATCCGAAACTGTCGATCAGCATCCCGCCGATTCGAGGCCCGAAAATCAGCGAGGCCGAGATGCTGATGATGTGCATGCCCAGGAACTCCGCCGTTCGTTCTTTCGGGATAAGGTCCAGCGCATACGCATAGGCAACGCTCACCACGCCGGCGTACGGAATCCCGCTAAGCCCGGTCATAATAATGCTGTGCGTCAGGTTTTGCGAAAGCCCCAACAAGAGGCCCGTCACGGCAAGGCCGGCCACCATGTAGGAAAGAAGGCGCTTCCTGTCCATCCGGTCGCCCAGGATTCCCAACGGCAACACGAAGATGGTGGCCATGACGGTGAGCGCCATCGGCGCCAGGAGCGAATCGCCTTCGTCCGCTTTCAAGTCCTCCACGACAAAGAGCGTGATGAACGACGAAATGATGGAGAACCCAAGCCACCAGAAGAATTCGGCCACAAAGAACGTGAGCGCGGGCCTTTGCTTCGAAATGGCCCTCAAGTATTTCCAGGGACCAGTCCATTCAGGAGTCGCAACCGCAATGACAGACGGCTCCTTTATGAACACGACCATGACTGCCGTGCATCCCAGGCACACGAACGCAACCGTTCGGAACACGGCGAGGGGATGCTCATCCCATAGTTTCCAACCTAATCCGAAGAACACGATCAGGCCGATGCTTCCGAGAAAGTGAACCACGCCGCTCGCGGTACTCGTCTGTTCGGCTGGGGTGAGATCGGCCAAGAGCGAACCCAGGGGTGTTTCTGCGCACGCCATCGAGAGATACATCACCGCAGAAACCACCGCTATGATTCCGAACGTGGACGTGTGGGGGAGAATCATCAGGCACACGACGGCCCCAAGCACCCCACACAGCACATAGGGGCGGCGCCGGCCAAACCGGATGCGGGTCCTGTCGCTGAGAAAGCCGACAAAAGGAGGCGCCAGGCAGTACGTGACGCCGGCAAGACTCATCACCAGCGAGATTCTTGTCTTCGAGTCAGTGAAATCATTCAGAAACAGCGGAAACGAGCCGGATGAGAACGCCCAGAAGAAGTGGCTCGCGAAATAACCCATCCCCAGAACGACCATCGTTGCGGGCGTTATTCTGAGCGGCTTGTTCAAGCAAACATGCCTCGGAGTTGCGGAATGAAGCGGGACCGCTACAAATATCCGTTCTGACGGAACCAGTCGATAGCGCTGCGGATACTCTCGCGAATCGACGTCTGCGGCATGCCGAGTTCCTTCACCGCCTTCGTCGAGTCCCAGAACGAATACTCGCTGCCCACGCGGACCCAGGCCGCGGTCGTTACCGGCGGCTTGCGGGTTATCTCCGCGAGCAATTGATACAGATAACCCGAGAAAACGGCCACAGGCTTGGGAATGCGGATGGAAGGGGATCTGCCTCCGCCAAGATGAGCTATGAGGTCGAAATATTCCTTGACGGATACATTCGTGTTGCCGAGCACGTACTTCTCGCCCGGCTTGCCCTTTTCCATGGCGAGCACGTGCCCCTTCGCCGTGTCGCCAATGTCCGATACGTTGATGCCACCGTCAACGTAACCCGGCAGCTTGCCCTTGATGATGCTGATGATGAGCTGCCCGTTGGGCGTCGGCATGATGTCGCGAGGCCCGCACGGATTCGTCGGGTTCACAATGACCACGGGAAGCCCGCGCTTGAAATAATCGAGCGCGACCTGTTCGGCCCGGAACTTTGAGATGTAGTAAGGGTCCCTGGTGTGCCAGAGGTTGAACTGAGCCGTTTCGTTCGCGGGTATCTTTCCGTGCGCGCCGAGCGCCGCGACCGAACTGGTGTAAACGACCTTCTTGATTCTCTTCTGGAGACAGGCCTCGAGCACGTTCTTTGTGCCCTGCACGTTCACCCAATGCATCTGTCTCGGATCAGGCAGCCAGATGGCATAGATGGCGGCCAGATGAAACACGCGCTCGCATCCTTCAAGCGCCTGCATGACGGAGTGAAAATCGGTTATGTCGCCGTAGGCAAGCTCGACGTCGAGTCCTTCGAGGTTGCGCGTATCGTCAGTCTTCCTGAGCAGGACTTTCACTTTGTTCTTGCGGTCCTCAAGCAGTTCCCTCACCACTGCCGAACCGATATAACCCGATCCGCCGGTCACGAGAATTTTCATT
>CAZEBC010000054.1:6565-20720 GCA_964510165.1 uncultured bacterium | reverse complement strand
GGCGACTATTCTTTCAGTGGAAGACGCTTACAGACTCGGGCATCTCCTGTTGAAGAATCTTTTCTGAGCCGAAAAGCGGTCAGGAACGGACGCCGAAAACGAGACAGTGAGGCCACACCGACCACGAGAATCAGAGAATAATTCCTCACCTGCTGGAAAGAGATTGGGCTCATCTGATAGAGTATGTGCGTTTCCCGGCAAGGGAGGCTCTCGCACATTTCATTTTCCTGTTTTGTACAGCCACTGGGCGAGATATGCGGAGATGGGTTGTTTGCCGGCTTTGGTTTATCGGCATGAGACGCACATCAAGATGCACCTTCCCTGTGACGTTCATTCTCTTTCTGTCGGCGTGGTTCTTGTTGTCCGATAGCGCTCATGTGCGCGCCGGGGAGTTACCCGGCGTGGACGAGCGAATCCTGCGGATCCAAAGTGAAATCAGGACGCTGCAGGAGAGCAACAGGAAGCTGGAGCAAGAGATCGGCGCACTGAAGGGAGATCTCCATGCGGGGGAGGCTCTCCCTCTGTTTGTGCGCGGAGAAGGGGAGGTGGAAGCTGTCTGTCCCGCTGGAAGCCCTGAGGAGTTGGGCTTAGACTTAGGCGCGCGATACGACGAAAATTTCTGTCTCAGATCGTCGGCGCTTCCGTACAGCCTTCATTTCGGAGGCAAGCTGACCGGCCGGTTGAGCGCCTTCGATTCGGGTTATCCGCTCGACGATGCGGTTTCGATCAAACGGGCGCGTTTGGAGACGGAAGCCAGCCTGCTCGACTATTTTGTGAGGATGGAGGCCGAGTTTGCTGAACCGGTCAAACTGAAGGACGGTTACCTCGAATTTCGACACTTCCCGGACGCCAGGCTGAGGCTTGGACAGTTCATTGTTCCGTTCGGCCTGGAAGTAATGCAGGCGCAAAACTACACGGACTTTGCCGATGTCACCATCGCGTCGAGGAACATGGTGTTTGGCGCGCGCGATATCGGCGCGATGCTTTATGGCCGGTATGGAGGCGACCTGATCGGGTACCGCTTCGCGGTGCTGAACGGCGCGGGCGAAAACCAGGGCGATAACAATGACTCGAAAGATATTGCGGCCCGACTGGTGTTCCGTCCGTTTGCGGCGATTCCGAGCGAGTATGTTTCGTTCATGTGCCTGGGTTTGGCCTCAACTCATGGCGATCAGAATACGGATTTTTCGAACATCGCGTTCAGGACCGTGGGCCGAACCGAATTTGTCGATTTTGCGGAGGGCGCGATTCACCGGGGAACCCGGACTCGTCTGGGAGAGGAGTTCGTCTGGCCGGTTGGCCCGGCCTCGATCAAGGCCGAGTTGATGCAGATGTGGTTGGACGATTTCGGGGTAGACTCCGTTGAGGAAGACCTGTTTTTCTACTCCTGGTACCTCTCGGGCAGCTATCTTCTGACGGGGGAGCACAAGTGCTGGAAGAAGATTGTGCCGAACAGGCCGTTCAATCCCTCGGCAGGAGGGTGGGGAGCGTGGGAAATCGCCGCTCGATATTCGATATTCGACTCTGAAGAAGACCTGTTCGAACTCGGGATGGCCAGCGGCGCTCCTCGCGCGGAAGCATTCACAATCGGCCTCAATTGGCATCTTAACGAGTTCGTTCGCATGTTTTTTAACTACGAGCGCACCGAGTTCAATCGAGATGTCATTGTCAGGGGAAAGCCGGAGGACTGCGAGGGAGTCTTTATCGTGCAGTGGCAGATTGAATTCTAATGGGCGGCGCAGTCACGCTTAAGCGTGACGCCCTACAGAGACGTTACAGCACTGCTATGCGGTTGCGGGTTTCCTTGGCTTTATAGAGTGCGCGGTCAACCCTGTCCAGAAGCGTTTCGAGGGTGTCTCCAGATGGGTCGAAGGCGGAAACTCCGCCGCTGATCGTGAGGTTGGGCGCGAATTCGCTCAACTGCGTCTTACCGAACTCCTCGACGGCGCGCCGCACACGTTCGGAATACCCTATTGCTCCTTCGGCGTTCGTCTCGGGTAATATCACGAGGAATTCCTCGCCGCCGTATCTGCCCACCATGTCGGTGACTCGTGATGAGCCTTTCAAGTAGCGCGCGATTGACCTGAGCACGTCGTCGCCGGTTCGATGTCCGAAAGCGTCGTTGATCTTCTTGAAATGGTCGATATCGAGCATGGCGATGGAGAGCGGGCGATCGTAGCGCTGGGAGCGCTGCATCTCGGTTTCCAGAGCCTGGAGAATATGGCGGCGGTTGTACAACTGAGTCAGGTCGTCCTTGATGGCGAGTTCTCTCGTCTTCTCGAACAGAAGCGCGTTTTCGATGGCAAGCCCCGCCTCCTGGGCGAGGATATTGAGTGAATCCATTGATGTAGAATCGGCGGCCTCGCGGCTGTCGCCGTTGTCGGCGGTGACCACACCGACAAGACCTCGCTTCGAGGGAATTGGAATGACGAATATCTCGTTGGTCATGAGGCTGACGAACAAAGGGTCGCCCTTCCACTCGCCGGCGTTCTCGAATTTCGCAATTCGTCTTTCCTTGAGGGAGCGGGCGAGAAGCCTGCTTTCCTGGAAACCGGCGGCTTCATAAGATTCCTTCAAGGGTTCGGTCAGGGAATCCGTAAGCTCAAGCCGTTCGCCGCTCTCATTCAGCTTGAAGAACAGAGTTCTTGCAAAGCCAAACTCATCCCGGATCGCACGGAGAAGGGCCTTCACGGTGGCCTTCGCATCCAGGTCCTGCCGAATCTGGTAAATGGCGCGGTTGAGGCAGGAGAGTTGCCTCACTTGCCGGTCGAGTTGAGTTCTGGCTTCCTGGTAGAGCGAATTCAGGTGGCCGAGTTCGGAGTTCGCCCTCATGAGAGCTTCCCGGAACGTGCGCGTATCGGGGATCGAGAGGTGGAAGAGCTTGGCTGTGCTCATGATCTGACGGTCCATCGCGTCATATATCTTCCCGATATCGAGGTTGTCTATTTCCACCAGGTCGCTGACTCGTTCGCACAGGTGCGGCGGATGCAGGACATATACTGAACCGAAGCCGTGAGTCCAGCAAATGAAATCGGCTACGCTTACGGCGGCGGTCATGTGCGCCTGCTCCTCTGTCAGTCCGCTTTTAGGCATTTCATGATGATGGGTGATTGCGGCGCCGATATTGTCGGGCAGCGACCATTTGCGGGCGAGGATGCCGCCGACCTCGGCGTGATTCACTCCGAGGCGTGTTTGCTCGACGGCAAGCCAGTTCCTGCTCATCGAGGAATGGGCTATGATTTCGCTGTAGTTTTCTCGCGAGACCTTGTCGAGGGCAACCTTGCCGATATCATGAAGGAGTCCGGCGACGTAGATTTCGTCCGGATTCGGCAGGTACAATTGCTGGGCGATTTCCCGGGCAACGGCGGCGCACACAAGGCAGTGTTCCCAGAACTTGGTCTTGTCGAAGCACGCGATCTCCTGGCGCTTCAGAAAGTCGTCGAATACGGAGACGCTCAGCGCCAGATTTCGAATGAGGTCAAACCCGAGCAAAGCGACCGCGCGGGGGACCGTGGATATCTTGTTTTGAAAGCCGTAGGCGGACGAATTGACGACCGTGAGCACTTTCGAGGTGAGCGATTGGTCGCGCTCGATGATGCGCGCGACGTCCTCCGCCGAAGATTTGTCCCTGGCCACTTTGTCGAGTACCGTCAGAAACACGCTGGGAATGGTGGGCAGGGAGATAACGGTTTCTTCTATGAGGGTACGTACATCCTTAGCGATTGCCATGCTGTCTTGCATTTCCGGGTTATCTTCTGAGTGCAGTCTCTGCGCTCTGAGTGAAGCACGCACCGTGCCCTTTGGCATATGGGAACTATCACCTCCCCCATGTGGCGGGTTGAGGGGCAAGATTTGTGCCAGCGTCCGAGCGAACTTGCGAATTGCGTCGGTTTTCTCATAACCGGCATGAACGTAATGACTTGCGGCGGCTGCCTCGATATTTGCCAATCGGGTGCTCGGCCCGGCGGGATATACAGAAAACGTGCAGAGTGAGCATTTTGTGGGGTTATTGCGCGTTTCGTGTTTGCCCCTCACCCAACCCTCTCCCTAAGGGAGAGGGTCTTTGGTTGCGGCTCAGCCCTACTGCGTGACTTTCTCAATCGAGGCGCGGGTGACCTCCACGAGATGGCCTAGCTGGGCTGTCGTGAAGGTGAGGTGCGGCATCAGCACGATGACGTTGCCGAGGGGGCGGATGACGACACCCCGGCGGCGGGCTTCCATGATGACTTTAATGCCGATCTTTTCGGAAGGGTCATAGGGCTCGCGAGTGCGCTTATCCTTGACGAGTTCGATGCCGACCATCAAGCCGCACTGTCTGACCTCGCCCACATGGGAGAGTTCCTCAAAGGGTTTGAGCAATTCGCGCACGGACTCGATTTTCTTTCGTGCTTTCTTGAGGGTATGTTCACGGTCGAATATCTCGAGGTTGGCAATGGCGGCTGCGCAGCCGAGCGGGTTTCCGGTATAGGTGTGGCCGTGAAACAACGTCCGAAACTCCTCGTATTGTCCCAGGAATCCGGCGTAAATCTCGTCAGTTGTCAATGTGGCGGCGACGGGAAGGTACCCGCCGGTCAAGCCCTTCGCGACGGCCAGCAGGTCTGGAACCACGCTCTCGTGCTCGCATGCGAACAGCGCACCCGTTCTGCCCATGCCGACGGCGACCTCGTCGGCAAGCATGAACACGCCGTACTCCGTGCATAGTTCGCGAATTCGGCGAAGGTATCCGGGCGGCTGGACAATGATTCCCGCCGCCGCGAAGACGAGCGGTTCGATGACGAGCGCGGCCACCTCTTCAGCATGATTACGGAGCGCGGTCTCAACTGATTCGAGGCACGCAATGCCGCACGTGTCTTTGTCGAGACCAAGTGGACAGCGGTAGCAATAGGGCGCGGTTACCCGGATCGAGTTCATAAGCAGGGGGCGGTAAAGTTTGTGAAACAGGTCAATGCCGCCGACGCCGACGCTGCCAATGGTATCGCCGTGGTACGCGTTCTCGAAGCAGATGAACCGGGTGCGTCGCTTGTGGGCGCCGCTGCGGTGTTGCTGCCAGTACTGGAACGCCATTTTGAGGCCGATCTCGACCGCGGTCGAGCCGCTGTCGGAATAGAAAACCTTTGTGAGACCGCTTGGGGCGCGCTCGACGAGCATGCGGGCGAGCTTGATGGCGGGCACGTTCGAGATGCCGAGCAGTGTGGAATGAGCCACCTTGCCGAGCTGCTGGCGGATGGCGGAATCAAGCGTCGGCTTGCGATGGCCATGCACTGTGACCCAGAGCGATGAGACGCCGTCGAGGTATCGTTTGCCGCGCACGTCATACAGGTACGCGCCCTTTGCGCGCTCGATGACGAGCGGCCTTTCGGCCTGATAGTCCTGCATCTGGGTGAACGGATGCCAGATGAAGCGCAGGTCATCGTTTTCCAACTGTTCCGCGTCATGATCTTTCTTTGGCTTAGTCGGCATCATTGTCTCCGGATGTACTTGAGCATTGTCTCGATGTCGATATTCGTCTCTGTGGCCTCGAGCAGGCTGGCGTATTTGCGGCTTGTGACCGAGACACCCGGCAGGTGAGGAAGGATTCCGAGAAGTGGGGTCCCCGCGTAGCGGCGAAGGGCGTCGGGGTTGGTGCGCTCGGCGAGGGAGGGCCGTGCTGGATAATTGTTGATGATTATGCCTGCCACGTTGATTCCGCGTTCGCGAGCAGAGGCGCAAGTGAGCAAGGTGTGATTGATTGTGCCGAGTCCCGGTCTGGCGACTATCACAAGCGGCGCCTTCATTGCGACGACAAGGTCAATCATGAAATAGTTTCGCTTGATGGGCACGAGGAGACCGCCGGCGCCCTCGACGATCAGCGCCTCGCAACGACGCCGAAGTTTGTCATACGCGCGAGTGATCTTGCTGACGTCGATTGTCTTGTTCTCGATCTTTGCGGCGACCTCCGGGGCAAGCGGATTGCGGAAGGTGCAGGGACAAATGAGTCCATCGTCATCCGTGCAGGCGGCCGCCCTCTTGAGAAATTCGGCGTCTTCGGACACGAGTATGCCCCGTCGCAAGCGGCAGCCTGTGGCCGCCGGCTTCATCACGCCGACCTCGACGCCGCGTTTTCTGAGGGCGAGCGCTAGCCCCGCGGCGACGACGGTCTTGCCCACTTCAGTGTCCGTTCCGGTGATAAAGAGAGGATAGCCCATTCAGCAACTCCATTGATTCGGTCGGTCGCCTCAGATAACACCGCACTTCTTGCCAGCGCGAATAAACGCCTCGATAGCATACTCAATATCGTTGATGCTGTGCTCCGACGTGGGTACCACGCGGAGCCTCGATGAGCCCTCGGGCACCGATGGTGGGCGGATGGCTTGAGCGAATACGCTTTCCTCGAGGAGGCGCTCGGCCAGCGCGACGCATTCAGTCGCGCCGCCAACAATCACAGGGATTATGAACGTCTCCGATGGGCCGACGTTGAATCCTGCCGAGGCGAGTCCCTGTTTGAGCAGCGCGGCGTTTCGCCAGAGGCGCTCGCGCCGCTCTGGTTCGCGCTTCGCGGTCTTGAGCGCTTCGAGCGCGGCGGCTGCGGACGCTGGCGGGAGCGCGGTCGTGAAGATGAAACTGCGCGCGCGATTCACGAGGAAGTTGATGAGTTCACGCGAGCCTGCGACAAAGGCGCCGTAGCTGCCGAGCGCTTTGCTCAGAGTGCCCATCTGGATATCGATCCCGTTGTAAAGACCGTGGTGCGCGGCCGTTCCCCGGCCGTCGGGGCCAAGCACGCCCGTGGCATGCGCGTCATCCACCATGAGATAACAGTCGAACTCGGAGGCCAGTCGCGCGAGTTCCGGCAGCGGCGCAATATCGCCGTCCATGCTGAACACGCCGTCGGTCACGATCAATCTTTGGCGACGCGCGTTTCCGGCCTTCAGCATTCTTTCCAGAGAACGCGTGTCGCGATGCGGATATACCTTCACCTCGGCCCTGCTCAGACGGCAGGCGTCAATAATGCTGGCGTGATTCAGTTCGTCGCTGTAGATGACGCCGTCCTGGCGCATCAGTGCTGAGACTATGCCTAGGTTTGCGAGATAACCCGAGCCGAAGACCAGCGCCGCCTGGGCTCCTTTGAAACATGCGAGTTCGGCCTCCAATCCCGCGTGGATCGGCAGCGTGCCCGACACGAGCCGCGATGCGCCCGCGCCCGCGCCGTATTGGTTGACGGCGTCCATGGCAGCCTGTTTCACTGCCGGATGATTGGCGAGGCCAAGGTAGTCATTGGTGCAGAAGAGTAGCGTGTCCCGGCCGTCTATAATGACGCGTGTGCCGATGGGGCCGGCGACCAGCTTGGGCTTCCGAAGAAGACCTCGCGCCTCGATTTGGGCCAGAACCGGCGTCAGGCTCTCATGTCTCATGATGGGCGCTGCCTCTCTCTCATTCAAGGGCTCTTCATGACGCGGCGCAGCCCAAGGTCGGAGATCATCTGAAGGTCTTCCAGATAGTCGCGGCCCTGGGTGGTCAGGTAGTTGCCGAGCATCGTGCAGTTTGCGCCCGCCGCGTACATCAGCGGCTGGAGCGAGCGCAGGTTTTTCTCGCGTCCTCCGCAGATGCGTATGTCCTTTTTGGGAAGCAGGAAGCGGAACATCGCGATGATCTTCAGTATATCGAGCGGATGCAAGGGCGGAGCGTTCTCAAGTCTTGTGCCCGGGATCGGGTTCAGGAAGTTCAGCGGAATCGAGTCCACGTCGAGGTCCCTCAGCGCGAGCGCCATCTCGATGCGATGCTCCGGAGTCTCGCCCATGCCGAAGATGCCGCCGCTGCACACATAGAATCCGGCTTTCTTCGCGAGACGGACTGTCTTGATCCTGTCTTGGTATGTATGCGTTGAGCAGATGTGCTCGAAGAAACTCTCTGCGGTCTCGATATTGTGGTGCACGCTTTGAAGGCCTGCCGCTTTGAGCCGGATAAGTTGGCGGGAGTCAAGGCTTCCGAGCGAGGCGCACCGGTCCACGCCGGTCTCGTGCGCGATGCCGGAAAGAGCGTCGCAGAGCATCTTCATCTCTTGCTCGGTCTCGATGCCGGGGCCGCTCGTGACGATCCCCACTTTGTTGGCGCCCATCGCCTGGGCCGCACGGGTGTGCTCGAGGATTCTTTCTGGTTGCATGAGCGGATACACCGGCGCGTTCGCGGCGTGATGCGCGGATTGCGCGCAGAACGCACAATCCTCGGGACATGCGCCGGACTTTGCGCTTATGACGGCGCAGAAATTTATGACATCGCCTTTGAAGTGGCGGCGGACCTCATCGGCGGCGGCCAGCAGGTGAAAAACGTCTTCGCGCGAAGTGTTGAGGACTTGAAGCGCTTCACGATGTCCGAGCGCCTCGCCTTGTATCACGCGGTTCGCGAGATCGTTGAATAATTCTTGTGGTTTCATTACGGGTATTCATTCCTTCGAGGACGCACGTCGTGCGCCCCTATGCTCAGAGCCAAAGCAACATGTGCCAATCTAGAATTCTAGCAATAGCACAGCAAATTGTCAACCATTCAGCCTTTGTCGGTTTACAATTCTTCCCGATCGGATTCGTGCCCGATGATTCGTGCACGATATTGCATGTGCAAGGCTATAGGACGGTCTCCTTGTTGAAAATTCCCACATTTTATCTGTTTCAAAATCAAACGAATACCAATCGTTCAAGCCTTCGCGGATTCGATTCGCACTTTGTAACTAATTGATATTTAATCACTTATCGGTATACGATGACTTTGGCACTGCGCTTGCTTTTCAGAGCAATGGTCTTATGAGAACCAGGTGAAAGAGTCCTGAACGGGAGGAGACCAGAGCAATGGCAAAGGTAATAGGGATAGACTTGGGTACTACCAACTCGTGCGTTGCGGTGCTTGAGGGTGGCGAAGCCGTCGTGATACCGAACGCAGAGGGGGGGCGCACTACTCCTTCGGTTGTCGCATTCACCAAAGGAGGAGAACGCCTGGTAGGGACGGTCGCCAAACGACAGGCGATCACAAATCCGGAGAATACGGTTTTTTCGATCAAGCGATTCATGGGGCGGAAGTTTCATGAAGTCCAGAGCGAGATCAAGCTGGTACCCTACAAAGTGACCGAAGGGCCGAATGGAGATTGCCAGGTGGTGGCTGGCGGAAAGACATACCGGCCGCCGGAGATTTCGGCGATGATCCTGCAGAAAATGAAGCAGAGCGCCGAAGACTACCTTGGACAGAAAGTAACGCAGGCGGTGATCACGGTTCCGGCGTATTTTAACGATTCCCAGCGACAGGCGACCAAAGACGCCGGCAAGATTGCCGGGCTCGAAGTGCTGAGGATCATCAACGAGCCTACCGCGGCGTCGCTCGCGTACGGGTTGGAAAAGAAAAAAGACGAAAAGATTGCCGTGTTTGACCTTGGCGGCGGCACATTCGATATATCGATACTCCAGCTTGGCGAGGGAGTATTTGAAGTGTTGTCCACCAACGGGGATACTCACCTGGGCGGCGATGATTTCGATCAGCGCGTCATCGACTGGCTGGCCGATGATTTCAAGAAGGAACAGGGAATTGACTTGCGACAGGACCGGATGGCGCTGCAACGGCTGAAAGAGGCCGCCGAGAAGGCGAAATGCGAACTCTCGACTTCACAGACCACCGACATCAATTTGCCGTTCATAACGGCGGACGCCTCGGGTCCGAAGCATCTGAACATCACGCTGACGCGCTCGAAGCTCGAGCAATTGGTTGACGACCTTATCGAGCGCTGCCGAGGACCGGTCATGAGGGCCCTTGAGGACGCCGGCCTGAAACCGGGCCAGATCGACGAGGTTATCCTCGTTGGCGGTCAGACTCGCATGCCGAAAGTGCAGGACCTTGTGCGAGGAATCTTCAACAAGGAGCCGCATAAGGGCGTCAACCCCGACGAGGTCGTCGCGGTCGGAGCGGCCATCCAGGCGGGCGTGCTTGGCGGCGAGGTTCGCGACGTGCTGTTGCTCGACGTGACGCCTCTGTCGCTCGGCATCGAGACCAAGGGCGGGGTGTTCACGAAGCTGATCGAGCGCAACACCACGATACCGACTCGCAAGAGCGAGATATTCACGACCGCCGAGGACGGCCAGACCAGCGTGGAGATACATGTGCTGCAGGGCGAACGGGAGATGGCGTACGATAACAAGACCATTGGACGGTTTCACTTGACCGGCATACCGCCGGCGCCGCGAGGGATTCCGCAGATCGAGGTCGCCTTTGACATCGATGCGAACGGAATACTTCATGTGTCGGCTAAGGACCTCGCCACAGCAAAAGAGCAGAAAATCCGGATCGAGGCCTCCAGCGGATTAAGCAAGGACGAGATAGACCGGATGGTGAAAGAGGCGCAAGCCCATGCCGGGGAGGACCGTGTCAAGCGTGAGAAGGCCGACGCCATCAATCGGGCCGAATCCATGGCGTACGAGACTGAGAAAAACATAAAGGAGTTTGGAGACAAACTGGCCGCCGACCAGAAAAGCAGGCTTGAGGCTGCCGTCGGGCGCGTCAACGCAGCCGTAAAAGCGGGCGAGGTTGGCGAGATCAAGTCGGCGACAGACGCTCTGAGCCAGACTTGGCAAGAGGTCTCGACGCAGATGTACCAGCAGGCGGGCGCGCAGGCCGGGCCTCGCGGAGGCGCATATCGCGGTCCAGAGGGTGAGCCTCGTCGGGAACGAGGCGCCGGCAAGGAAGAAGACGTGATTGACGCCGATTACGAGGTCGTTGACGAGGAGAAGAAATGAGTATCGGGGCAGCGGATTGGGCGCTTTCTTGGCCGCAAGAGGAGCCGTTAGATGGGCACTTGATTCGCTCTTCCCGAATATTCAACGAAAAAAAGGAGGTATGAACTATGGCGCTGATCAGATGGAGACCAAGGACCGAGATCGATCCCTTCAGGGACATGCTGAGCATCCAGGACGAGATTAACCGGTTGTTCGACTTCACGCTGGGACGCAGGCCGTTCGAACGCGCGGGCCTGCTCGAAGGAGCGTGGGCGCCTGCGGTAGATATGTATGAGGACGAGAACAAGGTCGTCGTCAAGGCCGAATTGCCCGGCATGACGGAAAAGGACATCGAGGTGAGCGTTCTGGACAATACCCTCACCATCAAGGGTGAGAAGAAAAAGGAAGAAGAGAAGAAGGAAGAGAACTACCACAGGATCGAGAGAGCGTATGGCGCGTTCCAACGCTCGATGCCCCTGCCGACTGCGGTAGCTGTCGACAAGGTGAAGGCTTCCTTCAAGAACGGCGTGCTCGAGATCGAGCTGCCCAAGAAGGAAGAGGCCAAGCCCAAACAGATAAAAATCAGCGTGAACTAACACGAGCCGGCTCCTCTTGCGGCTAACTGCGTCCCGATTGGAGCCAATGCAGTGGGGCAGGCCCCCATGCCTGCCCCACTGCCGGCAACCGCCAACAAGATTTCCGCGAAAGCAAGGAGAAGAGGGACAATGGCACATACAGAGCAGAAACCAAAAGAGCAGTACAGGGTTCCTTTCGTTGATATCAAAGAGGGAAAGGATTCGGTCACACTTCGCGCCGAGATGCCGGGGGTTGAGAAGGGCGAGTTCGACGTAACCGTTGACGGTGATGAACTCACGATGATCGGGAAACGCAAGCCGGTTGACTCGAGCATGAAGTTGATTTATGGAGAAAGCTCCGGGGGAGATTACCGGAGAGCGTTTGTCCTGAGCGAAGACCTTGACCCCTCGGGTATCAGTGCGACCGTCGAGCGGGGAATTCTCACGCTTACGATTCCCAAGAAGAAAGAAGTGCTGCCCAAGAAGATTCGGATTGAAGCATGAGGCGGCCGTCCGCGGACGGCCCCTCAATTCGAAGTCGCGGATCCGCCCAGGCGCAGGGTTGATGTGGCGCGCGGGAAACTGTTACAATAATGAATAGGCGACAGGCGGCATGCAATGTCGCCGTTTAATCAGGACTTGACGGGAGGATGAATAAAGAATGAATGTGTTTCGTACCACGCTATTACTGACCGCGCTGACGCTGTTGTTCGTGCTTGTCGGACAGGCTGTTGGCGGCACGGATGGCGCAGTGTTTGCATTTGCGCTCGCCGTCGTGATGAATATGGGCGCGTACTGGTTCAGCGACAAGCTCGTGCTCACCATGTACCGGGCGCAGCCGATATCGCCGAACGAAGCTCCGAGGCTTTACTCGATGGTGAAGGAACTGGCGACAAATGCCGGACTTCCCATGCCCAAGCTTTATCTGATTCCGAGCCAGTCGCCCAACGCCTTCGCGACGGGCCGCAATCCGCAGAACGCCGTCGTTGCGGTGACGGAGGGTATCATGAGCCTGCTGAGCGAGGAAGAACTCCGGGGCGTGCTTGCTCATGAGCTTGCGCACGTGCGGAACCGGGACATGCTGGTAGGCTCGATCGCGGCCACGCTTGCGGGCGCGATCTCAATGCTCGCCTTCATGGCGCGCTGGGCGGCCATATTCGGCGGTGGCGGCAGGGACGACCGGGATAACGGCGGCGCCATCGGACTGTTGGCGGCAGCGATCGTCGCACCTATTGCCGCCATGCTTATACAGCTTGCGGTTTCGCGCACGCGCGAATACGGCGCCGACAGTTCCGGCGCCCGGATAGCCGGCAGCCCATACGGTCTTGCGAGCGCTCTTGAGAAACTGGAGATGGCGGCCCAGAGGAGGCCGTTGCAGGCCAATCCCGCGTCGGCGCACCTGTTCATAGTGAACCCGATTCGCGGCAAGAGCGTCTGGAACCTACTAAGCACTCACCCGCCAATTCAGGAGCGTGTGCGTCGTCTGCGCGAGTTGCGCTTCTAAGAATCCATTCCAATCTGCGGAGCCGGTCAGGACCGGCTCCGTGCCGCGCATATCCCTTCCGGTAAGCGGCCACGTCCTTTTTTTGTTCCTTCTATTGTCAACCAGGCGTTCTGGTTGAATAATACAAATGTATGCGACCTTGCTGACGGACAGTCGCACGACGGCATAGGTCGCAGCAATCTGCTCCCGCACAAATGACGGAGAGTAGTACGCGGTGGGGGCGGCCCTCTGTGGCCGCCCGCTGCTCCCGTACAAGTCATGATGAGCGAGGTGGTGGCGAATGGCCTGATCTTGTTGGTTTCACGGAGACTCGACAAGAAGGAGATGGATACGATGAGCAAGAATGATAGATGCACGGCACTTTGGAAGGCCTTTCGATTTGGTCCGGTGGTTCAAGAATCTCTTCGCAAGCCTGCGATGAAATGGGCCGTGCTGTGTGCTGTTGTAACGGTTTTGGCCTTATCGGGGGCAGGAATGACAAACACGGAGGGAATTTCGGCAGCCGAGCCTGCCCAGACCCGGCCCTACGTCATCCTTGCGTGGAACGACCTCGGGATGCACTGTTACAATCCTGATTTCCAGGACCTCGCCGTGCTGCCTCCGTACAATAATCTCTGGGCGCAAGTCATCAAAGTGGGCGATCCACCGCAAATCGTCACGACCGGTATCACGGTTCAATACCGCATCTACAGGAACATTTACTCGGCCGGGAAAACGAATTTCTGGACTTATGCACAAGACCTGTTCAATCTGCCTCAACCGCTTCCTCCGAATGTCGGACTTGCGGGAAAGGGTCTGAGCGGAACGATGGACCTGGTAGGCGACCACTTTGAGGCCGAGGGCATTCCGCTCACTGAATATATTGACTCGCTTGCCGTTCGGCCGTATCAAATCGCCATCATCACCGCACGCGACAGCACCAGCGGCGCCATACTTGCCCGAAACGCTCCCGTGGCGCCGGTTTCGTCCGAACTGCGGTGTGACATATGCCATTCCGACACTGGTTTCGCCACACTGAAGTACGGCATTGTCCCGACGGGCAAGGTCGAGACGAACATCCTCACATTGCACGATTTGCTGGCAGGTCACAACTATCCGGTCCCCCTGATGGATAGGCGGCCAGTGCTGTGCGCAGAATGCCATGGTTCCAATGCGTTGGGGCTTCCCGGTCAGCCCACCCTGCCGAACCTTTCGAACGCCGTGCACGGATTGCACGGATTCGCCGCGCCGATCCCCAACACGACGGACGGGTGTTACTATTGCCATCCCGGTCCTGAGACCCGGTGCTTGAGGGACGTACACTCGCAAGTGCATGGAATGGGCTGTCTGAATTGCCACGGCGACATGCGCCT
>CAZEBC010000054.1:3651-6465 GCA_964510165.1 uncultured bacterium | reverse complement strand
ACGAATCCGATACAGCCCTGGCAGCATAATCTGCTGCCTTGATCATGAAGAAAGGAGGCCGCTATCGCAGCATTCATTTGAGACATCCCGGGTTTGATGGTGTCGCTTTTTGGGGAGCACAGGGAGTGCTCCGACTGCATTTGGCATCATGTTGCAGCGATTTTCTGCTCTGAAAGAATGGGCAGAAAGGAGAGGAACCGATGAGAACAAAGTGTGCGCCTGGAAAGTTCATAATGCTGCCGCGTCGAGGGAAGGTAATTCTGGCTCTTTGTTGCCTGGTGGCGGCAGGTGTGTTTATCGCGGGCGTGACGCCACGACCGACCGCCGTGGCCGAGCCGGCGGCAGCCAAGCCTTATGTCGTTCTGGCATGGAATGACCTCGGGATGCACTGTTACAATCCGGATTATCAGGATTTGGGGGTGTTGCCCCCGTTTAACAACCTATGGGCTCAGGTGATCAAGGTTGGCGACCCGCCGGAGGTTCTCACGACGGGCATAACCGTGGAATACCGGATGTGGAGGAACACGTATTCCGTTGGCAAGACAAACTTCTGGACATATGCGCAGACCCTGTTTGGCCTGCCCGAACCGCTTCCTCCGAATATCGGACTTACCGGGAAAGGTCTGAGCGGCACGATGGATCTGGTCGGCGACCATTTCGAGGCGGGGGGAATCCCGGTCACTGAATATATTGATTCCCTTGCGTTTCGACCCTATCAGCTTGCCATCGTGACTGTGCGGGATTCCACAAGCGGAGCCGTGCTCGCCAGGAACGCACCCGTCGTGCCGGTCTCTTCCGAAATGCGGTGTGACACTTGCCACGCGGACGACGGCGATGCGACGACGGCTTATCCCATTACACCCACGGGCAAGGTTGAGACGAATATTCTTTCACTGCACGACTTTCTCAATCAAGGTCAGTATCCGGTCCCGTTGATGGAAAGCCGGCCGGTCCTTTGCGCGAACTGCCATTCGTCGAATGCGTTGGGATTGCCTGGACAGCCGGGCCTGCCAAGCCTCTCACATGCGATGCATCACCACCATCAGGATGTTCCTGACATTACGCCAGATACTGAGGGCTGCTACAACTGTCATCCCGGTCCCCTTACGCAATGCCTCCGGGACGTCATGTCGCAACAGCACGGATTGGGCTGTGTGAACTGCCACGGAAGTATGGCCGCTGTGGCGACGAATCCTCAGCCGTGGCTGAATGAGCCGCGCTGTGACAACGCAGCCTGCCATCCTGATCGCCCACAGGATCAGGCCTTGTATCGGCTTTCGAAGGGACATGGACACAGCGGCATATACTGCGCGGGGTGCCACGACAGCCCGCACGCAATAGCGCCGAGCCGCGAGAAGCGTGACAACTTCAAATTCATGTATCTGCAAGGCTCTCCCGGCCATCTGGGGACGTGCACGGTCTGTCACGCGACGCAGCCAACTGAGCCGTTCCCGCATGACGGGCATGCGCATGATTTGACGCCGTAGGAGTATTCAGTTTGTTTGTAGACTGAGCGCATGTAGGGGCGCACGCCGTGCGCCCTCACGGAAAACCGCTACGCGTCCGTATCGGGGACACCATGCAACATGGTGTCCCCGATAGACGCTTTTTCCGTGCTTGACAAACCCTCCGATGACTCCTATAATACGCTTGTGAATCTGTTCGGCGGCGCCATCTATCTCATTTGGCTTGCTCAAGACGAGAGTTACCCGGACAGATAGGTTGTCCTCCATCTTGCCTCAGATAGATTCCGAAACTTTGAAGAAATCAGGTGTATGATGCCCGCTTACCAGGAAGCCAAGAACATCCCGTGCCTGGGGAAGGGAATGAACATACGAGACATGCTTGAACGCCGCGAGCACGAGTATCTCTCGCCGCGCGCCACGTTCAGTGACCAAAGCAAAGGCCGGCGTTATCCGGTCGAAGAATGCCGGTATCGGACCGTGTTTCAGCGGGACCGGGACCGGATAATCCACTCGAAATCGTTCCGGCGCTTGAAGCACAAGACGCAGGTTTTTCTCTCTCCAACCGGCGACCATTACCGAACCCGGCTCACGCACACGCTTGAAGTCGCCCAGATAGCGCGAACCATATCAAGAGCGCTTTGCCTTAATGAGGATTTGACTGAGGCGATCGCGCTCGGTCACGACCTCGGACATACCCCGTTCGGCCACGCAGGCGAGTCCGTTCTGAACGAACTGTATCCCGGCGGGTTCGCCCATAATGAGCAGAGCCTCAGGATCGTGGACGAGCTTGAGAACGGTAACGGTCTCAACCTGACTTTTGAGGTTCGTGACGGAATCCTCAACCATTCAAAGGGAGCCTCGGATATCTTCGCGCCTGGCCGCACGCAAAAGCCGATGACTCTCGAGGGAGAAGTGGTCAGGATATCGGACAGCATCGCCTATATTAACCATGACATTGATGATGCGCTTCGCGGCGGCCTGATCAGCGAGTCGGAACTGCCAGCCGATTGCGTGAAGGTGCTCGGTGACACGCCCTCGCATCGCATAGACACGATGGTGACGGATGTCATTTACGGCAGCGCAGGCGGCATCCGGATGAGCGGCGAGATTCTCAAAGCAACCAACAGCTTGAGAAACTACTTGTATGAGAACGTCTATCCGCGTCCCGAAATTCAGGACTCGATAAATAAAGCGCGGAAGCTCCTGAAGGAGATTTATCTGTACTTGCTCGAGAATCCCAATGTCATTCTTTCTGAAACGAAGCAGCTTTCGGACGAGAAGGTGGACCGGATGGTCGTGGACTTCGTGGCTGGCATGACCGACCGGTACGCCATTGAGTTTTACAGGA
>CAZEBC010000054.1:0-3551 GCA_964510165.1 uncultured bacterium | reverse complement strand
ATAATCGGTTTGTCGGGCTCTTTGTCGGAGTGCTCACCACCGCGCTGGTTCAAAGCTCCTCGTTCACGACATCGGTGGTTGTGGGCATGGTCGGCGGCGGCATACTGGATATCAAGCTCGCCGTCCCAATTATCATGGGCGCCAATATCGGCACAAGCGTCACCAATACGCTTGTCGCGCATGGCCACCTCACCCGCAAGGAGGAGTTTCGGCGGGCGACCCAAAGCGCCACTGTGCACGACTTCTTCAACCTGCTTACCGCAATTATCCTCTTTCCCCTTGAAATGCTGTTCGGGTTGTTGGAGAAAGCGGCGACAGCGGCCACCGATTTGTTTGGCGGGATCGGCGGAACGACATTCACCAGCCCGGTGAAGACGGCCATCAAACCCGTGGCTCAGGGTATCGTCGGGGTGGCAGAGAGGACATTCCATACCTCCTCGCGGATTCAGGCCACGGTTATCTTGATCCTGGCCATCATTATGCTTTTTCTGGCGCTCTATCTGATGGTGAAGGTGCTCAAGAGCCTGGTGCTCACGCGAGTGGAGTTTTTCTTCGGAACCTACGTGTTTCGCAACGCGGGCTTAAGCTTTCTTGTCGGCCTCGTTCTGACCGCGACGGTTCAGAGCAGTTCGGTGACGACCTCTTTGATCGTCCCCATGGCTGCGGCCGGCATCCTCACGCTGGAACAGATATTTCCGTACACTCTTGGGGCGAATGTCGGCACCACGTTCACCGCGATTCTTGCGTCGCTGGCCACGGTTTCGGTCGGAAACATGGGCGGACTGACCATCGCCTTCACCCACTTGCTGTTCAATATTGTGGGAATACTCATCATCTATCCCATGCGGTTCATCCCTCTTGGGCTTGCGAGAGAACTCGGCGCCAGATCGGCAAAGAACAGATTGCTGCCCCTGTTGTATGTGGGTATGGTGTTCTTTTACCTGCCGGGTCTTTGCATATACCTGAGCGAATTCGGGCTTACGTGGGTCGGTGGTCTGATGCTGGCGGGAGGTCCGGCCATGGTCTATTCATTTGAACTCCTGACCAGGATGTTCCGGAGAAGGTTTGACGCCTAGCGGTCGCCCGGGGAACGAATTTGGAGAATCGGTTGTGGTCGGATATAATAAGTAAGTGTGGCGCATGGATTTCGGAAGGAAGAGAAACCCGGATGCTGAAAGAGTTGCTTGATTTGCTGCGAGCAAAATCGCCCCTGAGCGACATGCTCGACGAGTTCACTATGATGATAGACAAGACGGAGCGTATGTTTGACGCCGCCATCAAGGCGCTCCTGCAGAGAAAAGACGTGAAGGAAGTGGGCGGCCTGATCTACACGATGGATAAGGAAGTGAACAACCATCAACGCAGCATCAGGCGGAAGATCATCAGCCATCTTACACTCAATCCGAAGACCGACGTGCCCGTTTGTCTGGTTCTGATGAGTGTCGTCAAGGACGCCGAACGGGTGGGCGATTACTGCAAGAATATCTATGAGCTGGCCACCATGTTTGACGTGGAGTTCGACCGCGGTCGCTACAAGACCCCGTTGAAGGAGCTTGGCGAGCAGGTCGAGAACCTGTTTGGGAAAACGCGCAAGGCGTTCGCCTGGTCGGACGAGGAAACCGCCCATTCGATCATTGCGAAGGGCGAGGCCATAGGCAAGCAGTGCGACATGCTTATCTCGCAGCTCATCGTGGACAACCTTCCGACAAAGAAGGCCGTCGCATACACTCTTCTGGCCCGGTATATCAAACGAGTTGCGAGCCACCTGGTCAACATCGCAACCAGCGTGGTCACTTCCGTTGACAACCTTGACTTTACGGACGAAACCTGACCCTCACATGACGCACACTGAAAGATCCTCCCAAACTCGCGGGCTTATCCATGTTTACACCGGAGAAGGGAAAGGGAAGACGACCGCGGCCCTGGGAATGGCGATGCGGGCCGTCGGCTCGGGGCGCAGAGTCATCATGATTCAATTCCTCAAGACATCGAACCGGTATGGCGAACTTCGGGCGGCGCTCCGACTTGCGCCCGACTTCGAGATCGCGCAGATGGGACCGGGATGCGTTCGCCTTGCGAGAAACCCGGCCGCCGACCCGGAATGCACGGGCTGCATGGAATGTCATGTGGACCCCGACAACCTCAGAGTCTCCGATTTGGAGGCGGCTCGACGGGGTTTGGAACGTGCCGAACAGTGCCTGGCCGACCCCGCATACGGCATGGTGATTCTTGATGAGGTTAACTACGCCGTTCATTTCAAGCTGGTCTCTGTCGAGGAGTTGACCGATGTGCTTCGGCGCAAGCATGAGGATGTTGAGGTGGTTCTTACGGGGCGAGCCGCGCATCCGGCGATAGTTGAAATGGCCGATTACGTTACCGAGATGCGCGAGATAAAGCACCCGTGGCGCAGTGGCGTTACCGCTCGCAAAGGAATCGAGTATTAGAAGAGAATGCCCAGCACCGGCGACCAGATCAAGAACTTCTTCAAGAGCTTCAGCCTGAAACAGGTTGTCGTCCTGTTCCTGGAAGAATATGTGGCGTGGATTGTCCGCTACATCCCCGGGTTCGAGGGGTTCGCCCTCCGCTACGCCTTCTACAAGCTGCTCTGCAAGAGGCTCGAGCCGTTCCCGTTCATATTCCCCGGCGCGCACCTTCAGCATTCCTACGGCATCGAGGCCGGGCGCAACCTGAACATCAACCGCGGCGTTCATATCTATGCGCGCGGCGGAATCAAGTTCGGCGATTACGTGCTGATCGGCCCCAATGTCGTCATCACTTCATCCCAGCACCGTTACAACATCAAAGGAATTCCTATCCTGTTTCAGGGACACGAAAAGAAGCCGGTCGTCCTGGGAGACGACGTCTGGATCGGCGCGAACGCGGTCATCCTGCCCGGCGTCACCATCGGCGACGGCACCATCATCGGCGCCGGCGCCGTCGTGACCAGCGACACCGAGCCTTACTCCATTGTCGGCGGCGTGCCCGCCCGCAAGATCGGCGAGCGCGAACGCCCGGCCTGAACCGCTTCAGGCTTGCCACCAGTCGATGCGCGGGAATTCGACTTGCTGCTTTACGGTGAGGAGGGAACCGACAAGTTCTGACAGGCGTTCATACGTGTGCTTGCCGATGGGGTTCACTCCGTGCGCGAGAATGGAATTGTTGCGCGCCGACTGGATTTTCTTGAAGTCTTCGCGCGACTGCATGAACAGCGCGCCCTCAGGCTCGCCCATCTCGGCTAGGGCGCTAAAGGTCGCTTCAAGCGGGAGTTTCAGCGATCCTTTGCCTTCATATTTCCGTTGAAAGTTGGATCGGAGATTCTCCGGCAGCACATCCGGGTCCACCGCCTTGGTCTCGCAGCCGAACGCTCTCTTGAACGCGATCTGGCCGACCATCTCCAGCGCTCGATACAGCCGCGCCGCCGCGTCGTCGTACTTGCGCTCTTTGGCGCGTCTCCCGGCGTTGGAGAACAGGTCCGCCACGGTGAGGCCGGTCAGGTTGCGAAACCCTTCAGTTTCCTCGCGAAACTGCCTGAGAAACTCGCGGTTCTCTTG
>CAZEBC010000053.1:17480-22094 GCA_964510165.1 uncultured bacterium | reverse complement strand
CCGTTCGGCACGGTTTCGCCCGGCGCGGAGTACGAGGCAACACGGGAACGAGTCATCGAGCGGCTGAGAGCCCTCACCGACCCAACGGCCAATCGTCCCCTGCGCATCGAGGTCTTCAGAAAAGAGGAAGTGTATTCGGGACCGTATCTCGACGACGCGCCCGACATAATCTTTGCGGTCGAGGACGGAGCCTACCTGGCCGACATCGGCCTTGAGCGACAGGTGTTCATGAAGAGCACATGGCAGACCGGCACAGGCACGCACCGACCCGACGGCATCTTTATCGCGGCGGGGCCGGATATCAAGTCGTGCGGCGAACTGCCCGCGGCAAACATAATAGATGTCGCGCCAACGGTCCTCCATCTTCTCAGGCTTCCAACCCCGAGGAACATGGAGGGCGCCGCCATGACCGATATACTCGAAGGGGAATTGGCTCGGAGCACAGTCAGGTATTGCGAGCCCCTGGCTCGGTCGCAGGCCGAAAAGTCAGCAGCCTATACGGATGAAGAGGAAAGTCTGGTGCGCGATAAGTTGAGCGGACTGGGATACATGGATTGACCGGAATTTTGTAGTGGCGTCACACCTCGGCGTGACTGCGCCCGCCCACGAAATGGAAAAGAAACCAACAACCACGTACCGGCTCTATCAGGAAGGCGACGAACAGGAACTTTCGCGCTTCCATGTGGCGGTGTTCAAGGTCAAGAGGCCACCCGCCTATTTCAAATGGAAGTATCTGGAAAATCCCGACCGACGCCATGCCATGGGTCTAGCTCTGAAGGAAGGAAGAATTATCGGAGAGATTGGGGCCGTTGCCACCCGTCTGAAGGTGGGCAGCGAGGAACTGCCCGCCGGGCACGTGGTGGACATCGTCATCGACGAGGGCTACCGGAAGGGAGGAACCTTCTTCCGGACCGAAAGAATGGCGAGAATCGAGGACCAGAAAGTGAGTCGCGTCGAGTTTGCGTTCTCCATCAAGACCACATACGAAATCGCCACTCGAACGCTCGGGTTCCACGGTGTTTCTCCCATCTACAGGATGGTTAAAATCCTCAATGTCGCTCCGTATCTCGAGGCGAAACTGAAATTCGGGCCTCTCGCCAAACTGCTGGCGCCTCCGTGCAACGCGGCACTGAGACTTCTCCACCTGATAAGAGGCGAAAGGCCGGACAGCGACATTACGATCGAACGGCTCGAGCGTTTCGACAACCGGTTCGACGACCTGTGGCGCCGCAGTAAGTCGCAATACGAGATCATGGTCGCGCGCACGAGCGACTATCTCAACTGGCGATTCGTTAACCATCCGACTTTGCGTTACACTATCTATGGGGCGTTCAAGGGTGGCGTATTGAAGGGGTATATCGTGCTGGGCTCCCGACAGAAAGGCGAGGCAAGCGGAGTGGTGGTCGAAGTCGAGGTCGACACCGCCAAGGGCTTCATCGCGGATATTCTGACGGAGCCGGCGACCGACCGGGACGCCGTCACAAGGGCGCTTATCAATAGGGCGGTCGCGCATTTTCGGGCCGAGAAGATGGATTCGGTGGCCGCTTGGGTGCTCCGACACATGGACCTCTGCCGGATTCTGAAAAACTTGGGTTTCTTCGAGCGGGAGACGCCGCACGACCTCATCGTGCGCGCGACGGACCCTGAACAATATCCCAATGAATACTTGACCGATTCCACCCGCTGGTACATCGCGCGAGGCGATTCGGATTATGAGTAATACCCGCGTGGCAGTGATAGGGATCGACGGCGGAACGCTTGACATCATCAAGCCCTGGGCCGAGGCCGGCATCCTGCCGAACTTCCGCTCCATCCTGCAGACAGGAACGCATGGGACATTGCATACCATCTTTCCGCCGGTGACGCCGCCCGCGTGGGCGTCCTTCGCCACGGGCAAGACGCCCGACTTTCACGGGGTGTTCGACTTCTTTGATCATTCGAGCCCGGGCCGTCGCAAGGAGGTCATCAGTTCGCGGCACATCCGCGCCGAAACGCTCTGGCACATTTTGAGCCGGCGAGGGAAACGGGTCTGCGTAATGAACGTGCCGGTCACGTATCCGCCGTCCCCCGTGAATGGCTATATGATCACCGGAATGCTCACCCCCAGCACGCAGAGCGAGTTCACCTATCCGGCCTCGCTTTACAGCGAACTCAGGAAAGAGTTGGGCGAGTACATCATCGGCGTCACCTGGATGCAGTACAAGGAGTCCGAGGCCGAAAAGTTTATAGACGACCTTGCGCAGTGCACCCGCATCCGCGCGCGATACGCCACGCACTTGCTGGAACGTGAGCCGTGGGACTTCTTCATGATGGTGTTCAGCGGGGCAGACTGCATTCAGCACGCATTGTGGAACGTGATTGCGCCTCCCGAAGCGGAACTGAAGGCCCGCCGCGCACAGCAGGTTCGCAGGCGCGCGGTCGAATACTACCAGGAGCTTGACGCGCTCATTGGCGACATGGTCTCCCGTCTCCGCGATGACGTGCATCTGTACTTCATGTCCGATCACGGTTTCGGCCCCCTCAACGCCAAGTTCCACATAAACAAATGGCTCGAAAAGATCGGCCTGATGTCCATTGACAAGAAGAAAGAGTATTATCTGCAAGCCAAGTGGAGGGTGCTCCGCGTGCTGACCCGGCTCGACCGGGCAGGCATGCGGAAATTGATATTCAGGAAAAAGGCGGCTCGCAAACAGGTGTTCCGCGACATGACTACGGGCTGCATCCTCTGGGAAAAGACCCGTGCTTACTCTGCGTTCCGAACCGAGCAGGGAATCTACATAAACCTGAAGGGACGCGAGCCTTCGGGCATCGTTTCCCCCGGCGCCGAGTACGAAGAGCTTCGGGACCGGATAATCAACGAACTGAAGTCTATGAGCGTGCCCGGATATCCAGGCAGGCCGCTGGTTACCCGCATCTCGCGACGCGAGGAAGTGTTCAGCGGGCCATACGCGCATTTTGCGCCTGATGTTCTGTTTGGATTTGACGAGGGCAGCATCATCGCCGACGATATCCTGGCGTACCCGACATTTGAGCGCGCCACGTGGTTCAGCGGCACGGGCACACACCGACTGGAAGGACTGGTTATCGCGAAAGGCGCCGGTATCCGCGAGAATGCCGTAATCCCGGGCGCACGAATACATGACGTGGCGCCCACGATCCTTTATTCCCTCGGTCAGCCCGTTCCGGACGACATGAACGGGCGCGTGCTCACCGACGTGTTCACAAAGGAATTCCGCGATCGGCATTCCATCGAATACGAAGCGCGGAGCAAGGTCGGCGAGCAGGCCGGAGAAGCCGCATATACCGAAGAGGAAGAACGACTCGTGAAGGAACGCCTGAGGAACCTTGGATACATTGAGTAGGTCCGCTTGGGAGACAGACACGACGCCAAGATGAGTTGGAAGAATGGCATGAGTCGCCACGCGCTCAGGGGTTTGCTGTGGGTCGGAAAAGCTATCCCGATTCAGGGTATTCCGATCCTCACCTATCACTCCATTGACCGCACCGGCGGACCAACCTCGGTGAGTCCGGAAATCTTCGAGCGTCAGATGGAGCGAGTGCGCGCCTCGGGCTACAGGAGCGTTACCCTCAGCCAACTCGACGCACAGGGACGCGCCAATGACGGGCCGCCGGTTGTGCTTACGTTGGATGACGGTTACGAGAACCAGTTCACCGAGGCTTTTCCGATATTGAAGAAGTGCGGCCTTACCGCGACCGTATTCATCATCACTGACTGCATGGGGAAACTGAATGACTGGGAGACCGACCGCCGGATTCCTCGCCTGAAACATCTCGACGAGCGCCAGATTCGTGAAATGAGTGAGTACGGGATTGAGTTTGGGTCGCACACCTGCACGCACCCAAACCTCACCGCGCTCGCTCCGGAAAGCGCCCGCAAAGAAATAGAGACGAGCAAGCGCGTCTTGGAAAAGCTGTTGGGAACAAGGGTCGAATCGTTCTGCTATCCGTTTGGCGCGGTGAACGAGCGCGTGAAGAGGCTGGTCGCCGACGCAGGCTTCTCTCATGCGTGCACCCTCGAGTACGGAATGAGCCAACCGGCGGATGACCCTCTCCTTCTCAGGCGATTCGGGATGAATCGGATTTCCGCGCGGGATTCGGTGACGGCGGAACTCTATCTGCTCAACTGTCTCCTGGGCTCGGCTTCTCTCTACATCGGCCTTCGAGACAGGCTTCGCCCCTCACGGGCGCTGCCAGGAATGGTGTAGGGCCGAATTTAGTGGCCACACGGATGTTTACGATGCCGAACGAACAACAACGAAAAGAGGACTCCTGGCTTCGACTGAAGCCGGACGAGATAGTGCTGCTGCTCGCGCTGTTCGCGATACCGTTCGACAGATACGCGCTGATCTACCAGCCGAGCGAGCATGCCCCCGGCTACACGCTCGGAAAAGTGCTGGTGGCAATGCTCCTCATGTTCTGGACCGTAAAGACTGTGTTCTTCGGCGATTTCCGACCCGTCGTGACAACCCTGCGCAGCGCCGTCTGCGTGATGGCCGCGTTCTTTCTCTGGTCGTCCTTCATCTCCACGATAAACTCGAGGAACTTCGCCATAACGGCGGCCCTGATGATACCGCGCATAAATCTCGTGATCTT
>CAZEBC010000053.1:9740-17380 GCA_964510165.1 uncultured bacterium | reverse complement strand
GGTTCGAGGTCGGTGTGGGTCGGCTTCGCGATGCTGCTCGGCGCGTTTTTCCTGTTCGCCCGCATCCGGTTCAAATGGGTGATCGCGGGGCTGAGCGTGGTTTTGATGGTCGTCACGTTCGCCGTGCTGGAGTTCACCACCGACTTTGCCATCATGGAGCGATTCACCACTCTTGACATGGACGACCCCGCCATCCGAAGCCGGATGGGGGACTTCTACATGGGAGCGAAGATGATCGAGCACCACCCGATCATCGGCATCGGCGTCGGCAACTTCTTTGCGCAGTACTATCGTTACAGCCACATGGTCTCCGGGACCATGTCCCCAAAATGGAGGCCGAAACAGGCTCAGAACGGATTCATCCAGGTGTGGGCGGAACAGGGCGCCGTCGGAATAATCATTTACACCATCATGCTCGCTGTTGCGCTCCGCGAGTTCATTATTCCCCTGAGACGAAAACCGGCAGACGAGGAACATGTGCTCGTCGTCGGCCTGATGGCCTGCTACTTCGGATTTATTGGTCTCAGCATGTTCATACCGATGATCCAGCAGGAGCCGACATGGATCATATTCGGGCTGTCCACCGCCGCCACTCGCCTGTTCCTGGAGAAGCGCAGGCAGCCCGCCGAGCCAGCGGCGGAAATTGTCGCAGCATGACACGAAACGCGCGAAAAAAGCCCATCCGCGTGCTCCATATCCACGGCGGCGCCATCCATGACGGCGCAAGCGAGCATATCCTGACGCTGGCACGAGCCTTGCTTTCCTTTCCGGTCGTGCCCACGCTCGCCGTGCTGAAGGACGGCATGGTCAGCGTGAAGGCGCGTGAGGCCGAAGTGCCGGTCTTGCCGGTGAAACGCGCGTTTCGGGGAGACCCCAGCGTCATCGTTCGTCTGGCAAGGCTCATGAGGCAACAAGAGACCGACATCGTGCACACGCACACGGTCAACTCGAATTTCTATGGCAGGTTCGCGGCGCTCATGGCGCGCCGGCCTGTCATCGTGACGACCGTGCACACGGACCTCCCTGCGGTGATTCGTGACGATTATCCGAACAGGCTCATACGGGCCGCCGTCCTCAATATGAATTCGTTCATGAACCGTTATGCGGCCCGGCTGCTTACCGTGTCCGAGACCATGAGACAGAATATGCTCAACTGGGGAATCGCAGCCGACAGGATTTCTGTCATCTACAACGGCGTGGATACGCGCACCGTCCGCATGGAGAACTTCGATAGCGCCGAGGCTAGAAAGAGCTTCGGAATCAACGATGCGCATGAAATCATCATCGGCGCTGCCGGGCGGCTGGTCCCCGTCAAGAACTTCGACATGTTCCTCCAGGCCGCCAGGGTCGTTCTCGACAGGGGATTGCCCGCGCGATTCGTCCTCGTGGGCGACGGCCCTCGGCGCGATTACCTCGAGAGGCTGGCCGGTGAGTTGAGGCTGCGCGAAAAGCTGATGTTCCTGGGCTGGCGGGGCGACCTCACGCGTGTGCTCTCCGCGTTGGATATTTGCGTGATTACCTCGAAAACCGAGACCACCTCGCTCGTCGCCCTCCAGGCAATGGCGCTGGCCAAGCCGGTCGTCGCAACCAACGTCGCGAGCCTGCCGGAGATAGTATCGGTCGGCGAAACGGGCCTCCTTGTGAAACTCGATGACGTCTCCGGCCTCGCCGATTCCCTTGAACGACTCATCCGAGACCGCCAGCTTCGGCAACAACTTGGAAGTAATGCCCGCAACCGCGTCGAGAGCCGGTTTGATATTCGCAGGATGGCGGAAGAAACATATAAGGTGTACGAACAGGTTCTGGCAAACGCAGGGCCACATGGCGTGCGCCCTTAACGAGGCAATATTCGGAGATAACCAATTGAACGATAAAGCCGCAAAGGTCTCGATACTCGGCGTGTGGGTGAACCCGATCCGCTCGGACGAACTGTGCCGCCGCGTCATCGCGCGCGCCAAACGACGCGCTCGGACGCTCGTGACTTATGTGAATGCCCACAACCTTAACGTTGCAAACAGGGACGAACACTATCGCGAGCTTGTCAACACCTATGATCTCGTCTATCCCGACGGGTTTGGCGCGGTGCTCGCGGCCAGGATACTCGGGTACGATTTCCCTCCACGCTCCACCAGCGCCGACTTCTTCGAGGAAATGTTCGGGGCATTCGCGCAAGAAGGAATCTCGGTCTACCTTCTGGGCGCTGAACCCGGCGTGATGGAGGAGTCTGTGGACTCCGTCCGCCGCAAGTACCCCGACATCAAGGTGAAGGGCATCCATCACGGATATTTCACTGCCGAGGAAGAGCCTGAAATCATTGAGGAAATCAACCGCCTCGAACCGGATGTCCTCTTTGTCTCGACAGGCGTGCCGCATCAGGAGAAATGGATCGAGAGGAACCTCTCGAGACTGCGGCCGCCCGTCATTTGGGCGTCCGGCGGCGTGTTTGATTTCGTATCCGGCAGAACCAGAAGGGCGCCCCGCTTCGTTCGCGACCACGGCATGGAATGGCTCTACCGTCTCATCGTCGAACCGCGGCGCTTGTGGAGGCGATACCTCCTAGGCAATCCGTTGTTCCTATTATTAGTGGCCAAGTATTTCTTCAAGCCCCGGGGCACGATGCCTTCGCAAAGGTGAACATGGGACCAACTGCACACAAAGACCGCGTAATTGTCGTCGGACTCGACGGCGCCACGTTCGACCTGATCCGCCCGTGGGTCGAACAGGGCAAGCTGCCCACGTTCCAGCGCCTGCTTCATGAAGGCGCTTCCGGCCCTCTCGAATCGGTTCCCAACCAGAGGAGCGCGGCGGCATGGACCTCGCTTGCGACCGGCCTAAACCCGGGAAAGCACGGAATCTACGAGTTCTATGAGCAGCCCCCCGGCTCCTACGAGATTCGCTTTGTCAATGCGAGCGCCCACGACGGCGCAAGCCTGTGGAGAATCCTGAGCGAGCACGGCCGAAAGGTCGGCGTGATGAACGTCCCGATGACTTACCCCGCCGAGCACGTCAACGGCTTCCTCATCGCCGGGATCGACGCCCCGAGCACTCACATGAAGGGGTTCACATATCCGCCGGAACTACTCGACGAAGTCAACCGGAAGTTCGGGCGCTACATCATCGAGCCGGGAGTCAACGGATACATCATCCAGGGAGACATAGACCGGGCGGTCGAAAGCCTGCGCCATGAAATCCGGCAGAAGTCCGAGATCGCGCGCTACCTGCTTGAGAACAAGCCGTGGGATTTCTTCATCGTTGTCTTCAGGAGTCTCGACGCCTCACAGCATGGCTTCTGGAGATTCATGGACCCGGCCGGGCGTGCGCTTGACCCCGAGGGCGCGCGCAAATACGGCAACGTCATCCTCGAGACCTATCAGCAGCTCGATCAGGCGATCAATGACATCTGTGAACGCATGGATGACAGCACGCGCCTGCTCATCATCTCCGACCACGGCTTCGGACGCAAGCATAAGGCCTCCAACCAGATCAATTACTGGCTCGAGGAACAAGGTTTCCTGCGCTTCAAGGGCGGGACGGACCGCGCCCTTTCGCCACGCTCGGTCATGACTTCCCTGTATCGGCTCGTCTCGCGCAAGACTTCGCGCGCGCTCAAGGAACGGCTCAAGCAGCTTCTGCCCGGCCTCCGCAACCGCGTCCACAGCCATCTCATCTATTCGCAGATAGACTGGGCGCACACCCGCGCATACAACGACGACCTATTCCCCATCATCCGCGTCAACCTGCGAGGGCGCGAGCCGGGCGGCATCGTCGAGCCGGGCTGGGAATATGACGAGGTGGTGGCCGAGTTGAAGGAAAAACTGATGGACTGCAAGGACGCCGAACTCGGCGTTCCCATCGTCGCCGCAGTGTTTCACCGCGACGAGATTTACAGCGGACCGCATGTCCACCGCGCACCCGACCTGCTCGTGCGCTGGAGAGAGGACATACCCGTCACCGGCATCGCCCTCAAGAAGAAGGCCGCGCGCGAGGCCCGGCCGCCCGTGCCCACCGAGGACGCCAGATACATCAGCGGCGACCATCGCCTCAACGGCATCCTGATCGCGGCAGGCAACGGGGTCAAGAAGACAGCGGCAGTCTCAGGCGCGTGCTTGATCGATATCGCGCCCACGGTGCTCTGCATGATGGGACTCCCCATCCCCGAGGAAATGGACGGAAAAGTCGTAACCGGCCTGTTTGAGGATTCCTTCCTCAGCGAGCACCCGGTCACACGCGCAACCTCTCGGACAGGGATGGGTCCTGACAAGGATTTCGAACCTCCCGATTACTCAAAAGAGGATGAGGAACAGATACGGAAGAGGCTTGAAGACTTGGGGTATCTGTAGGTATTGATTGTTGCAGTCTGTAGGGGCACGGCGCACCGTGCCCTTGCGGGTCCGCCCTCGCCTCTCAGCGAACCACCTGGATGGTCTGCCGATCCTCGCCCTCGATGGCATCCTCGACGGCTGGCTTGAGCGATATGCCGCGCTCTATCTCGACGACCGGCCTCACGATGATGTACAGCCGCTCGAAGAACGTGGTCACGCTCGCGATGTAACTTTGCGGCACGTAGATGACGTCGCCCTTCTGCAGCGCCACATTCTGTCTCACATCGCCCTGGCTTATCAGTTTCTTCACGTCAAGCAGCACGATGTGCGGAGCGTTAAGATCGCCGCGAATCAGCGCGACCGTCCGGGGCTCGGCGTCTCCCGTGAAATTGCCCGCCATCGCGAGCGCGTCCATCAGCCGCGTCTCACTGTCCATGGTGAACACGCCCGGCCGGTTCACCTCGCCGAGCACGCTCACCTTGTTGCTCCGCATCGTCTTCACGCTCACGTTCACTTCGGGGCCGATATAATACTCCTCAAATTTCTGCTGGAGAGATTGTGTCACCTCTGTTATCGTCTTGCCCGTTGCCGTGACGGTCCCCGCTATCGGGACCGAGATCTCGCCGTTCGGGTCCACCGTGGCCGTCTGGTTCAACTCCGGGATGTTCCACACCGTGATCTGTAATTCATCCCCGGGACCAATCGTGAAATAGATCGGCTCAAGCGGCGCCTCAGCCTCCGCCAACTCCTCCAGCGGCGTCGCCTCCTTCGGCGTGGGCCTGAAACTTGTGCACCCCGCACACATCGCCAGCGCCACCACGCCCCACACCCACAATTTCGCGTACCTCATCTCGCGCAAATATCCTCCGGACATGAATATCCCCAATAATTTCCCTCAGCATATACTACCCCCCCAACCTTTGTCAATTACGCCCGACTCCGCGTCATGGCAACATCCTCGGAATTTTTCTGTTCGAATTCTTGCTGTCGGTGACGATATATATGTGAGACTTACGGGCGCAGCAAAGCCGATTCGCAGCGTGCCTCAAAGTGTTCTTGTGATAAAATGGCGACCGTGGCGCAAGGAGGAGTCCAGGCAGAACATGACTAACCTATCGCGCTCGTAAGGTTGAGCTTTGCCGGTGTCCGCGTTTGAAGAACCTACTCCTGGAATTGACACTCGAACTCCGCTTCCTTCTTTCCCGTAAATACGGTGGCTGCCATGAACGCGCCACAATTTTTATCCCTGGCGCTCGAGTATCTTTGTCAACTGCTTGCCGGAGATCGCCTTCATATCGCGATCTCGAGAATCCGGTCCTTACCCGTCGATTTCGACTGCTCCAAATCTACCGACAAGCAACCTTCTATCGCCTCGTACAGATTCTCGAGCAGTTCTTCAAGAGTATCCCCCTGGGTGGCGCAACCGGGTATGGGGGCACCTCTGCCCAGTAGCCGCCCTCTTCCGCCTTGTGGACCACAACCTTGATCTTCATTGTTTCTCCCTTTCCCACACATTTGGAATGTTGCGTCACCTCAAGCTTACCGAAAGAGTTATCACCTGTGAAATATAGAGCTTTCCTTTGCGGTTTCCGTTCGAAAGATTCATCCGCCAATTCCGCGAAGCGCGGGACACCGAGTTTCACAAGAAACCCGCGTTCATCTGCGGTTCCAGTCTCTTTTTCTTTGTACGATTCACGAAAATCTTGTTCTGGGAGTCTTTTTGGCCCCGGTTTGCGTTCGATACTCATTCAGGTGTATAATAATCCTCAATTAGATAGCCCCTCTTGCTCGGGCACGGCTCGACTTTTCTCCCAAAAACACAGGATGGAGGAATCCATTATGAGGCCGACGAACCGATTGGAAGCGGACGCGGTAGTGGTAGGTACCGGACCGGGCGGCGCGACAGTCGGGCGCGAGCTTGCACGAGCGGGGAAACGGGTCGTCTTTGTTGATGGCGGGCGCCATCCCGATAGCGGCGTCGGCACCCACTGGGGAATGGTCAAATACGTCGACCGTGCCGGCCTCGTGTATTCGGAAGAAGGACTGAACGTGGTGCGCGCGCTCGCGACCGGCGGCTCCACCCTCGTCTTCACGGCCACCGCATGCAGGCCGCCCGCGTGGCTCAAGGAAAAGTATGGGGTGGACCTCACCTACGAGGTGAACGAGACAGAGGAAGAATTGAAGCTGGCCGCGCTGCCCGACGAACTGCTCGGTCCCTCGAATCTGCGCCTGATGTCCACCGCGAACGACATGGGCTACGATTGGGAGCCGTTCAAGAAGTTCATTGACCCCGAAAAATGCGAGCCGGGCTGCTCCGACTGCATCCTCGGCTGCAAGCGCGGCGCCAAATGGACCGCTGCTGACTACGTCGCCGAGGCCGTCGGCCGGGGCGCCACTCTTCTCAACCGCGTGAAAGTGCGAGAGGTCATTGTGGAGAACGGGCGCGCGGTGGGCATACGCGGCGTCAACGCGGCCAAGATGCCCGTCGAAGTCCGCGCCGAATGGGTCATAATGGCCGCCGGAGGCATGGGCACGCCCGTCGTCCTGCAGCGCTCGGGCATTCCGGAGGCCGGCCAGGGGTTCTTCTGCGACCCGTTGCGCATGGTGTACGGCGTTCCGCGCGACGGCGGTGCGGGCACTGCGTCGGCCCCGCAGATGTCGGTCGGCACATATGAGCACCACGAGACTGACGGTTTCATTCTCTCGCCCATCATCGAGCCGAAATTGCTGTTCGGGGCGTCGGTCGGCCTCCGCAATCCGCGCGCGCTGACCAAGTGGGTCAACTACAGGTCGGTTCTCGGCATAATGGTGAAGATAAAGGACGACATGGGCGGCCGCATCAACCTCGACGGCTCCTTCTCCAAGCCGCTCACGTATGACGACAGGCTTAAGCTCGACAAGGGAACCCGCATCGCGGAACGCATTCTGGAGAAGGCCGGATGCGAGGTCGAGGACATATTCTATTCGATGGACCGGGGCGCGCACCCCGGCGGCACGGCCCGCATCGGACACGTGGTCGACTCGAATTTGCAGACAAAGACAGCAAACCTCTACGTCTGCGACACCAGCGTCATCCCCGAGCCGTGGGGACTGCCGCCCGTGCTCACGTGCATCGGGCTTGGCAAACGCCTGGCTAAACATCTGTTGAAATTGAATTAATAGGAACCCATAGATTATAATATGTGAAATGAGCCCGGTCGGCGATCGTCGCCCGTTTGCGTGATTGCTGACCGAAAATCTTTTGTACGCCTGCATATTCCCGTCCCTAGGCCTCTCGTGACGTGCTCTCTCTATTGAGACGCTCAACGGAACCGAAAA
>CAZEBC010000053.1:5452-9640 GCA_964510165.1 uncultured bacterium | reverse complement strand
GTCAAGATCGCGCTGCCGTTCAACATCGAGCGCCAGATAATCCGGGAGGAACTGATTGGGTCCCGCGATTTCGCGTTTCACATCCAGTGGGATAACGCGAACCGGTGGGGATTCTGGGAGAAGCCCTCCGTAACGGGCCACCACGACCTGTCCTATTCCTGCATCGTTCGAGTGGACGCCCGCAAGTACCGGCTTCCGCCCACCATGAAAGTTCCCGAGACATACCCGAGCAGTGTGGAGCCTTACTTGCTTCCCACCGAAAACATCCAGGCCGACTCGCCGGAAATCCAAAGGCTGTTTGAGCGCCTGGTGCCGCCCGAAGACCGCAAGAACGCCGTCGCCGTCGTGCAGGCCGCCTATCAGTACGCGACCGATTCCATCCAGCCCGTGGAGATCAAAGGCACCACCGACGCGCTCACGGCGCTCCGGCTGGGCGAGGCCTCCTGCGGCGGCAAGTCGCGTCTGTTTGCGGCGATATGCAGGGCTGGCGGCGTGCCTGTCCGTCTGGTCGGCGGCTTGATCTTGAAGGACGGCTCCTGGCGGTCGAGTCACGTGTGGAACGAGGTCTGGATGGCGGGTCATTGGATTCCTTTCTGTACGCTCAACGGCTATTTTGCCCAGGTCCCATCGCACTACCTCGTGCTCTACTACGGCGACGAACCCCTTTTCACCCATACGAAGGATATCAATTTCGATTACTATTTCCATGCGAAAAAGGTGCTGGCGCCACCCGAAGAGGCCATCCGCACCCTGCGCGAGCGACCCGTCAGCATCCTCAATCTGTGGGCCGCATTTGAGCAGGTCGGCATACCCACCAACCTGCTGAAGATCATCCTCATGATTCCGTTCGGCGCGCTCATCGTCATTATCGGGCGTAACGTCATCGGCATCGACTCGTTCGGAACTTTTATGCCGGCGCTGATGGCCGTGGCGTTTCGGGATACCGGCCTCACGTGGGGCCTGATTATGTTTGTGGGCATCATCGCCTTCGGCTATCTGGTGAGGTACGGGCTGGAGCGCTTCCATCTGCTCCATACGCCTCGGCTCGGCATCATATTGACCGCCACCATTTTCTTCATGATGGCCGCTACCGTATTCGGCGTTACCACCGGCCACGTGCTCGCCACGCGCGTCAGCCTGTTCCCCATTGTCATTTTGACGCTGACCGTTGAGCGCTTCGCCCTCATGCTGGAGGAAGACGGCCCCAGGCGAGCCCTGACCGTCGTTATCGGCACCATCCTGATCGTGATCCCGGCCTATCTCGTCATGGACTGGGAGGCGCTGCAAATGGTCGTGATAACGTTCCCCGAGGTCCTGTTCCTGGTAGTCGCAGCGTTTCTGGTGCTGGGCAGATGGAGAGGCATCCGGCTCTCCGAGTATTTCCGGTTCCGCGCATTTGCAACAGGTGATTGATCATATATGAATGCACTCCTTCGATACGTCACGAAAGTGAAAACCGAAATCCTGGGCATCAACTCTCGCAACCTGGATTTCATCTATCCGTTAAACCCTCGGCAGAACTACCCTCGCGCTGATGACAAGCTGCTCACCAAGGAAATCCTGACCGCGCAGGGAATCCCCGTTCCCAGGACCTTGGCGGTCTTCAAGAACGCCCTCGACCTCAGACATCTGGAGGCCGCCGTCCGATCCCACGAGCGCTTCGCGCTCAAGCCGGCGATGTCCACGCGAGGGCGCGGCATCATGATCGTCCGACGCGACGAATCCGGCCGCCTTGTCACCAATGGAAAGCTCGGACATACCGTTTTGGAAATCGAGGACCTCAGAAACCACATAGTTGATATCCTGGCCGGTCTTTTCTCGCTCGAGCGCGGCTACGACAAAGCCTTTTTCGAAGAACTGGTCGAGCCCGAGGAGACGCTCGGCAGCATCTCGAAAGGGCTGCCCGATATCCGCATCATTGTCCACAAGAATCAGCCCAAGATGGCCATGGTCCGAATACCCACTGCGGTGTCGGGCGGACGCGCCAATCTCCACCAGGGCGCATTGGGACTCGGCGTGGACATCCGCACCGGATGCACCACCTTCGCTGTCCACGGCAACCGCAACGTTTCTCACCATCCGGATACCGGCGAGCCCCTCAGGAAACTCCAAATCCCCATGTGGAATGAGATACTCCGTATCTCCGAACAGGCTTCCCATTGTTGCGGACTTGGCTATCTCGGCGTCGATATCGTCATAGACAGGTCGCCCCGGCCACTCATCATGGAAGTGAACGCCAGGCCCGGACTGAACATCCAGCTCGCCAACCGGCAGGGACTGTCCAGGCTCTTGAGAGGAGCGGAGCGCGAATGAATTCGAATGACCGCACATTCTTCACGGCAATCGCGTTTTTCATAGTGGTCGCTTCGCTGCTCGCCTGGCGGATGGGCGGAGTCAGAAGTTCCGCCGAAGTCATTGTTGTGGAGGACAAGCCCATTGCGGAAGTTGCATCCGTATACTCATCCCGCCCTCTGGGTGAAGACCGGCCTGAGGACGGCGCCGATGCCACGCAAGATGCCGCCTCGGAGGCCGCGAATCCCGTTGTAGCGCAGGCCTCCCGACTGAGGAAGGAAGGCAAGCTTGATGAGGCGGTCGGCGCGCTGCGCGCCGCGCTGACTTTCTCTCCCGACAATATCGCGGTCATATCCGAACTCGGCTTCGCGCTGATAGACGCCGAACGCTACCCCGAAGCCGAACAAACCTTCTCGCGACTTGTCGAACTCGCTCCCGACGAAGCGCGCTACCACTACAACCTTGGCCTGGTGCGCGTGCTCTCGGGCGACAATCTCGGCGGGGTTGAGGCTTACAAGCGGGCGATCGAGATTCGGCCTCATTACACCCGCGCCGTCTACAATCTCGGCATGGCCTACCTCAGGATGGCCGACCTGAACACGGCGGAGGAATTCTTCCGTCAGGCCACCACTCTCAACGGCAGGGAAACCGTTCCCAAGGCATGGTTCCAGCTTGGCTCCATACTCACGAAAAAGGAACAGATAGACGAGGCGATGGCGGCGTATGGCCGTGCTATCAGTCTCAAGCCCAATTACACTCAGGCGCGTATCAATCTCAGCCTGCTCTTACAGGCGCGCGGCGATTACGAGAGCGCCATCAACGAAATGCAGAAGGCCGCTCGGCTCGACCCGCGCTCCTCGATAGCGCACCTTAACCTGGGCCGACTCTACAATCATGTCGGAAAGCAGAAGCAGGCCCTTGCCAGCTACGAGGCCGCCATACGCCTCGATCCCGAGAAGCCGGAAGCGTACGCCGGCCTCGGCGAACTACTCGAGTCGATTGGAGACTTCGACCGCGCCATCGAAACCTACGAGAAAGCGGCGGCTCTGCAGCCCGAGAACGGACCCACCCTTATGCGGCTCGGACTCCTCTGCATGAAGAAAGAAGAGCCTGACCGCGCTCGGCAGTACTTCGAGCGCGTTGTCCAGCTTGACCCCAACTACGCGCAGGCGTGGGGCGCGCTCGCGGATATCCACGCCGATGAGGGTGACTACGAGAAAGCCATCGAGCACTATCGAAACGCGCTCGCGCTCGACCCCGACACCGTGAATGATCGGTTTAATCTCGCGCGCTTACTCGAACAGACGGGACAATTCGACGAGGCAATAAAGGAATACCGCAGCGTGCTCGATCGCAAACCCTCCCACGGGCCGTCCCGGCGCCACCTCGCCCGGCTCCACGCTGAACGCGGCAACGGAAGCCGCGCGCTCACACACATTCAGAAACTCGAACGGCTCGACCCGGAGAATCCCGACACCCTGTCCACCGCGGCCTATGTATATTCCAAGCTCGGACAGCCCGAACAGGCGCTTCCGCGCCTCCAAAAACTGCTCGAAATCGAGCCGGACAACTCCTCAGCCCGCTACAACCTCGGCCTCGTGCACGGCCGCCTGGGCCAATACGACAAAGCCATCCAGGCCTACAAGAAAGTGCTGGAGAAACAGCCCGACCATTGGAAATCCGCGCTCAACCTCGCCTTCGCATATCAAAAGATCGGACACAAAGAACGAGCCAAGACCTACTTCGAGAAGACGCTTGCGCTCCAGCCTGACAACGTCAAGGCCAAACGCGAACTCCAGAAACTCACCAAGAAGTAGTACCTCTCACGTTGAAGAAATCATGAATCAATCTTTGTCGTGTCTTTTCCCTCACCCAAACCCTCTCCCACTGGGAGAG
>CAZEBC010000053.1:0-5352 GCA_964510165.1 uncultured bacterium | reverse complement strand
ACCCTCTCCCACTGGGAGAGAGCAGGGTGAGGGGGCTGTGGTTGTGACGTCGCCGCGCTATGAAGGGTATTGATTTCGGGTCGGAAAGAGTCGGATAACCACGAAGAAAGCGGCCGGGGTGCGCTTTCGCGCGCCCCGGCAAATTTCCATTATCTTCGGGCTTTATTCGACGGTCCAGTCGATGAAATTCTTCAGCTTGCGGCTGCGGGTCGGGTGCCGCATCTTCCGAATGGCCTTGGCCTCGATCTGCCTCACACGCTCGCGGGTAACGTTGAACACACTGCCGACTTCCTCCAGCGTGCGCGGGTAGCCGTCTCCCAGACCGAACCTGAGGCGAAGCACCTTCTCTTCACGCTCGGTGAGCGATTTCAGCACGTCCTCGAGCCGTTCCTGAAACACGGTAAACGCGGCGGTGTTGATGGGCGATTCGATGGAGCGGTCCTCGATGAAATCGCCGAATGTGCTGTCGCCCTCGTCGCCGATGGGCGTCTCGAGCGAGATGGCCTCCTGTGCGATCTTGAGGATGCCCCGCACCTTCTCGACTTCCATGTTCATCGCCTCGGAAATCTCTTCCGGCGTCGGCTCGCGGCCGTATTCCTGCACCAGCCTGCGCGAGGTGCGGATGACCTTGTTGATGGTCTCGATCATGTGGACCGGGATGCGGATGGTGCGCGCCTGGTCGGCGATGGCGCGCGTGATGGCCTGCCGAATCCACCACGTGGCGTACGTCGAGAACTTGTACCCACGGCGGTACTCGAATTTGTCCACGGCCTTCATCAAGCCGATATTGCCTTCCTGGATCAGGTCGAGGAAGGAAAGGCCGCGGTTGGTGTACTTTTTGGCGATGCTGACGACAAGCCTGAGGTTCGCCTCGACGAGGTCCATCTTCGCCCGATAAATGGCGGCCTCATTGCTCTCGATGCGCGAGATCAGCGCGGAGACGCCCTGCTTGTTCAAGCGGGTGTCCTGGTAGATGGTGTGCAGGCGCCTGGTCGCGTTCTGAAGCTTGCGCTCGAGTTCGGCAAACCGTGACAGCGGCACCGGAATACGCCTGGTAACGCGCTTGGGGTCGACCGATTTCTTGCGGAGTTTGCCGCCGATTTCTTCGATTTTCGGCCTGCTGAGCTTGAGTTCGTCCTCGACGGCCTTGATGTCGTTTTCGGCCGACTTCACCTTGTTGCGCATGTTCTTGATTCTGTTGGCCATGCGGTTTATCTCCTTCATCTTGAGATTGACTTCCCGCAGGGCCGCGATCTGTTTCGTGCGCAATGAGTTGATCTCGTTCCGGATTTCCTTCTTGGTCTTTTCTCCCAGACGCGCACGTTCGAGGCTCTTCTCCAGTCTACGTATGGCGGCTTCAGTCTTGTTCAGCAGGTCAATTATCTTGGGCAGTCGCGCCTGGAGTTCCTTCAGTTTTCGCTCATCATCCTCGCGGGATATGCTCTCGAGCGAAATCTTTCCATCAATTATTTTCTGCAGAAGCGAGAGGACTTCCTTGACAGCGTAAGGAGTACGGATGGCCGTCTCCCGCAACGCGTCCTCGGCCTTTTCGATATTCTGCGCGATGCGAACCTCTTCCTCTTTAGTCAAGAGAGGCACGCGCCCCATCTCCCTCAGATACATGCGCACGGGGTCGTCCGCCCGTTCAACCCGCGAGGGAGCGAACTCATGCTCTTCCTCTTCCTCATCTTCCATGATCCCCTCTTCGGGCTCGCCGAGTCTGAGGCTGTCAACGACATCAATATCGTGGTCGCCGAGCGTCAGCAGTATGTCGTCTATTTCGCCCGAGGAAACGACGTCGTCGGGGAGCATGTCGTTTATCTCATCGTACGTGAGTTGACCCTGCTTCTTGCCCTTCTCGATCAATTCCTGGACTACATCGCTGTCCGTCACCCTTTTTTCAAGAGCTTTGTCCACACTATCACCCTTCTTGGTGTCTTCCGAGCTTCGCTTTGCCGCCGGCTTGGGTTTGGCCCGCGCAACTCCCTTTTCGCCCGGTGATCCCTTCTCCCTTTTCGGTTTTGGCTTAGTAATCTTGTCCAACCTCCCTCATCGAATTTCGGAGTTTTCCCTTAATCCGCAATCCGCACTCAGATGATCGCCTCTCCTCCAGCATGTGTACCCGCCTGCGAGTCCACGGGTATTTTGAGCATCTCCCGCCTCATCCGCGTCATATCCCGGTGAAGCTCGATCTTGCGCTTCAGCAGTTCCCTGAGCAGCTCCGAGTCGCCGCCGCGCTCGGCCTCGGCTATTTCTTTTGTAATTGCGCTCAGTTTCTCTTGGCCTTGGCGGCTCCTGATAAACATCGCCCACCATTCCGGCGGATACAACATCACAGTGCCGCCATGGTGAACGATCACGCTCGTGAGGAGCTGCTGCGCCTGTTCATCTTGAACCCTGTCGAGCAGCGCAGCTTCGCTCAACGAACCGGCATCGAACTCGAAGATGGTGTGAAACAGTTGTCGCAAGGGCTCGTTTTTGATGGCGGCAACATCCAGATTCTCGCGGACTATCTTCACGCACTCGGGCCGCTCGACCATCAGTTTCACAAGCCATAAACATTCTCGTTCTTCGTGCTGCAACTTCCTTTGAAAGCTTATTGTCTCCTTTTCTAGTTTGTCCGCAAAATTGCCTTTCTGCGAGGTTTCCAGCAAAAATTCAGGCTTTATACCCATTCTGCCCGAAACCAGCCTGAGATATTCCTGCCGCCGAATGGGGTTGGGAATCCGGCCCACTAGATTGGCGAGGGTGTTTGCCACGCTGGCTTTGCTCTCGATATCGTTCGGATTCTTCCCCGCCAGCGCTTTGTCGAGGTGAAACTCGATGAAATTGCTCGCAGTTTCCAACACCCGGACAAAGGCATCGGCCCCGCTCATCAGCACGAACTCGTCGGGGTCTTTTCCCGACGGAACGACCGCCACCCTGACTCGGAGGTCTTCGGAGAGGAGCACCTCCACTCCTCTGCCGGCAGCGGAAATGCCCGCCGCATCGGAATCGAACACCAGCACGACCTCGGGCGCATACCGCTTGATGAGCCGCGCCTGCGCCTGTGTGAAGGCGGTCCCGAGCGAGGCGACCACGTTTTCGACGCCGTTCAGGGCCAGCCTGATAAGGTCGGTGTATCCTTCCACGACGATGGCCGACCCATTGCTCGACATGGCCTTCTTGGCCCTGTGGATGTTATAGAGAGTCTCGCCCTTATGGTATATGGGAGTCTCGGGCGAGTTTATGTACTTGGGGACGTTTTCCTCGAGCGCGCGTCCGCCAAAGGCGACCAATTTGCCCCATGTGTCGTGAATCGGGAACATGACGCGATTGCGGAACGCGTCGTATGTTTTGCCCTCGCCCTTTTTGGCTAATCCGCTCTGGATCAGCAAATCCTCCTTGAAGCCCTTTTTCAGGGCCGCCTTCAGGAACGTGTCCCATCCGCCGGGCGCATACCCGATGGAGAATGCCTTTAGCGCATCCTCGTTGAGGCTGCGCCCCGCCAGGTACTTCCGCGCATGTTCGGCCTCGGGCGCCTTGAGCAGACAGCGGTGATAGAAGCGGCCCGCAAACTCACATAAATCGAGCAACTGCTCGCGAAGCTGTTTCTGGCCAGCGTCCGATTCGGACAGCTTTATCTCGATCCCGAGCCGTTCGGCCATGCGCCTGACCGCCTCGGGAAAGGAGAGGCCCTCCTGTCGCATCAGGAAGGCGAACACGTTGCCGCCGGTCCCGCACCCGAAGCAGTAGAATATCTGCTTGGAGGGGCTGACCATAAAGGACGGCGTTTTTTCGCTATGGAACGGACAACACGCCTTATAGTTGGCGCCCGCCTTCTTCAGGGTCAGGTACTCGGAGATAACCTGAACGATATCGGCCTGAGCGCGAACCAGTTCGATTGTTTCTTGTGGAATACCCGCTGCCATTGTCAGCCTCGATGACGCTTATGCGGTCTTGATCCTTTCGACCCGGATAAAGCCGGAACAAGCATAGACTTGCAGAGGTCCAAACTTTCTGATGAGTCCGTCGAGGAACAGATTCACCCCGAGCGTATCACTCGAAATATGTCCCGCGATCACCACATTAACGTGCTGCTTCTTGGCTTCCTTCAAGTGGTCCTCGCCGATGTGCATGCCTACTATAGTGCCCACCCCGGCCTGGACCAGTTTCTCGAAAGCTTCCTTGGCGCCTCCTGTGCCTCCGGTCATATCAACGAACACCTTGCCCGCGCGGTTCTCCTTGCTGCCCGCAAGGAGCGTCGGCCCGGCGTTGGTCGCGACCCTGTGCCGATACTCCGGAATTTCCAAGAGAAGGTCGAGTACGTCAGACAAAAAAGTCGGCTTCTGCCGATCGAACAGCTTCTGCAAGTACTGTGTAACTCCATTATCGGCCGGGGTATGCACACAGCAGAAGGGGATATCGAGCAGGCTCGCGGCATCCACGGCCCGAGTGTGATTCACCGCCATCACCCTGCGGGCAACCTCTTTGATTCGTTCTTTCAGAATGCCCTCGGCGACATTGATTGGGACGCCGAATTTATTGAGGATGTCCGCCTGCATTTCCATGACCTCATAGAAATTGGCCATCGCCCGGCCTTCTGGATGATGGGCCAGCATGAGGTCAATGGGTTTTCCGCACTGCCGCAATCTATCTGCGAGCACCACCTCCCCGATCTCTATATCAATCCCCACCAGTAGCGACTTTATGGGTCTCTTGGGTTCTCCGTACAGGACCCTGGTATCTGAATACGGGTTCGAAAATTTTTCTGAGTCGAAGAGACTCTTTTCCTTTTCGCTGAGGTTTTCATAGTCTTTGCGGTGCTTCTGAAGGAGGGAGTTAATGAATCTTTTGCCCCTGGGATCGTGGCGTATCCCCCAGTCAACAGAGAAGTTATACAATTTTTCGATGGTCAGTCCGCCTTCGTCTTGCACGCGAAATTTTACCACATAAACGGGATTTTGTCAAACAGACCGACCGGTATGTTTTTGTCGGATCAACCCGGAGGCCACCCCATATAGCGCCCCCCGAATAGATGGGCGTGCATGTGAAATATCTCTTGGCCGCCCTCCCTGTTGCAATTCATTACAATACGATAGCCGCTGTCTGAAATCCCCTCTGACTCGGCTATTTTCTTACCCGCGAGCATGATGGCGGAGAAAATAGAGGGATCGGACTCGCTCACGTCGTTCATCGTAGGGATGTGCCTTTTGGGAATGATCACGACATGGGTTGGCGCCTGGGGATTGATGTCCCTGAAACCGAGGACCGAATCGTCCTCATACACCCTGTCCGAATTCACCGCGCCGCTTGCGATTTTGCAGAAGATGCAGTCAGCCACTGTGGAAGCCTCCTTTCCCGGATTCGAAC
>CAZEBC010000052.1:0-22125 GCA_964510165.1 uncultured bacterium | reverse complement strand
ACTAGTCGTTCCCTACCTCTGCGCCTTTATGAAACCATCGGGCTATCTTACCGACGTCGGCGGCCTGCGAGTAGGCCACTGCACTGATCATGTGGGTCTCACCGGATGTACCGTCGTCATCTGCGACGGCGCGATGACCGGCGGGGTTGACGTTCGCGGGTCAGCCACCGGCACTCGTGAGATTGAACTTCTTCGGCCAACTCATCTGGTGCAGCATGTCCATGCCATCCTCCTTTCCGGCGGCAGCGCGTACGGACTCGATGCAGCGTCGGGCGTCATGCGTTACCTCGAAGAGCATGACCGTGGGTATGACGTGCGGGTGGCACACGTGCCGATTGTGCCGGCGGCGATATTAATGGACCTTGCGCTTGGCGACCCGAAGGCCAGGCCGGACGCCGAGATGGGATATCGCGCATGCGCCAACGCCGTGGCCGGGGAATTTGAGCGAGGCAATGTGGGCGTGGGCGCCGGCGCGACCGTCGGTAAAATCTATGGGATATCTTTCGCGATGAAGGGTGGGCTTGGGACCGCGTGCCTTGCCTTGCATCAAGGAATCAGGGTGGGCGCGCTGGTTGCCGTGAACGCATTTGGCGATGTGCGTGACTTGTCGGGAAACATAATCGCGGGCGCCCGGAATCCCAATAAGACGGGTTTTGCGGATACCGAGAAGGTGCTGAGGGGAGACCTCGCAGGCACGGTTCTGGGTTTTTCCAATACGGTCATAGGGGTTGTCGCCACCAACGCGCACCTCAGTAAGGAGGACACGAACAAGCTCGCCTGCATGGCAAGCAACGGAATAGTCCGCACAATCTCGCCCGCGCACACCTCGGTTGATGGCGACGTCGTCTTTGCCCTCAGCCGGGCGGACTCGATCCTGGCCGCCCCGGTTTCCGTTGTCGGCTCTGTCGCCGCCGAGGCCATGTCGCTCGCGGTCGTTGACGCGATTCACAGCGCCGAATCAATCGAGGGACTGCCTTCTGCAAGGGATTTCCCATCATCTGAGGATAAGGAACCGGAATGAAACATATCGTTGCTGTCACGCGCGAGCCGGAGACGGCGGCAACTATCGGCTCATGCTTTCGTTCGGGCTACAGGGTCGAACGGGCTGCGGAGAAAGACGCGGCGATCGAGATGCTCCGCAAGAAGCGATATGATTTCGTGTTCATTGACCTCGGGATTCTGCGCGATTGGGCGCCGGGAAACGATTACAAGGCGGCGCTGCAACCGTTCTGGCAACTGTATCCCTCCATTGAAATCATCGTAATGTCCGCCGCCGAAGCGATACGCGAGGCGGTCATGGCGGTGAAGGCCGGCGCGAGCAATTATCTGACGTATCCCATCAATCCGGACGAAGTGAAGTTCGTGACCGAGAGCATCGTCGAACTGGCGATGATGCAGTCGGAGCTCGATTACCTGCGTGACAAGTTCTGGCAGGGAGACGAACTCGAGATCGTGCAGACCAGAAGCCCGGAGATGATCAAGGTGTTCGAGAAGGTCCGCTCCGTCGCGCAGACGAAAAGCACTGTGCTTCTCGTCGGCGAAACGGGGACCGGCAAGGGAGTTCTCGCCAAGCTCATCCACAAGCACAGCCATCGGGGCGCGAGCAAGTTCATAAGCGTACATTGCGGCGCCATTCCCGACACCCTCATCGAAAGCGAGTTGTTCGGACATGAAAAGGGTGCGTTCACGGGCGCCGTGCGCAGGCGGCTCGGCAAGTTCGAAATCGCCAAGGGCGGCACCATTTTTCTGGACGAGATCGGCACCATCTCGCCCTCGGCGCAGATAAAATTGCTGCAAGTGCTTCAGGACGGCATTTTTCAGCGGCTGGGCGGAGAGGAGACCATCGAGGCCAACGTCCGGATTCTCGCCGCCACCAACATTGACCTCAAGAAAATGTGCGATGAGGGCCGGTTTCGGGGCGACCTCTACTACCGGCTGAACGTGTTCCCTATTGATATTCCCCCGCTCAGGGAGCGAAAGGAAGACATCCCGCTCCTCGTGGATGTGTTCCTGAAGAAGCTGAACAAGTTTTATCCGAAACGCATCCGCGCGGTGCATCCGCTTACGATGGAGGCGTTTCAGAAGTATCACTGGCCCGGCAACATCCGCGAACTCGAGAACCTCATGGAACGCGCCTACATTCTCGAGACGTCTTCGGTCCTTACCCCAGAGAGTTTTCCAAGGGAACTCTTCACTGCGGATCCCGTTCTGCCGTGGGGAGCCGGCGATTCCATGCCGTCCCTCGCAGAGGCCAGGCGCAAGGGTCTCGAACAGATCGAGACCTCCTACCTTAAGCGTCTCCTTGAGGCTCACCGAGGGCGGATCAATGAAACCGCCAAGTCGGCAGGAGTCACTTCGCGCCAGCTTCACAAGCTCATGAAGAAATATGGCCTTCGGAAGGAAGATTTCAAGTTGCGGGGTGCTCCGGCAAGACCATGACTTCCCGAAGCGCAAAAATAGGAATTCGCAGTTCTGTAAAATCATAAATAGGAATTGCAGGTTCTGTTTTACTCTCGCCCCTTATCCTGTGCGGGTTTCAGGCCAATCAGCGAATCCAATGTAGCGACAAAAATGCATTTTAGGAACTATCAGTTCCGATAAATTGGGCCGATTACTGAGCTTCTCTTGTAAGAGCTTGGGAATTCATGGGTTTTTGATATTGGCACAGGTATTGCAAATATAAGGGCAGTGTGCTAATCTACTGAGCAGTAGTATATTGGTGAGGGTTTCATACGCTTCGCAACTTGGTGACAATTAAGGGTGTTATCATTCCGGTCGATTGGGACCGAAAAGGCAACGTCATTGCCGTCGCGATAGCCACTCAGGACGAGGATGAATACCGGATTGACGAGAGGGGCAAGGGCAAAGAATTGCTTGGATTCATCCGCGAGGAAATCCATGCGAGCGGGGAGGTGACAGAACGAGAGGGGAAAAAGGTAATCCAGATCGCCAAATACAGCTTTCCGAAGGCACAAGATCGGGAGAGCAGTTACCGTGTTGTAACGGAACAAATGCATGGGAGAACTCAAGGTAAATGAAAAGGGAACTGATTAACGTAGACGAAGTTGAACCTCCGGGTACTAGCATGCCCGATGCAGGGCAAAATGCATCGAGCGAATCATGGAATGCCTCAAGTCAAAGTTGCGCGATAGAGAGTGGAAGCGGGAGCCGTCGGGCGCGGACTGTCCCGCGTCAGGGGGAGCGCACGGTTGCGTTTCGCCGCGGTTTCTATCCGGAGACCGCCGACTCCGACTGGAACAATTGGAGTTGGCAGTTGCGCAACAGGATCAAGGACCTTCCCGGACTGCGGCGCATCATCAACTTGTCCGAGGAGGAGATTGAGGGTATAACCCGCCATAACGGCTCCCTACCGGTAGCCGTCACTCCATATTACGCCAGCCTTCTTGACCCAGACAATCCGGCTCAACCGTTGCGGCGCGCAGTTGTGCCCGTTGCGGGAGAACATCTTTGTTCACCGGGCGAATCGGAAGACCCGCTCGCCGAGGAAGACAAGAGTCCGGTGCCCGGGCTGGTGCACAGGTATCCGGATCGGGTGCTGTTTCTCGCGACCGATTTCTGCTCGACGTACTGTCGTTACTGTACGCGTTCGCGAATGGTGGGCAAGGGAACATTCCGGTTCAATCAGGGGCGCTGGGAAAAGGCGCTGGAGTATATCGAAGCCACTCCGACGATCCGGGACGTGCTTCTTTCGGGCGGGGACCCGTTGACGCTGCCGGGTGAAAAGATCGAACGCCTGCTTTCGCGGCTTCGCCGCATACCGCACGTGGAACTGCTTCGGATCGGGACCAAAGCTCCGGTCGTCCTGCCGCAACGGATAACGCCGGTGCTGGCGAGCATGCTCAAGCGGTACCATCCGCTTTGGTTGAGCATCCATTTCACGCATCCGGACGAGTTGACACCCGAGGTCGAGCAGGCGTGTGAGCGGCTGGCCGATGCAGGGATTCCGCTGGGAAGCCAGACGGTGCTGCTGGCGGGCATCAATGACAACGTGGAAACCATGAAGCGGCTGGTTCACGGACTGCTTCGTATGCGAGTGAGGCCGTATTATCTCTATCAGTGCGATCCGATTCTGGGGTCCGCGCATTTCAGGACGCCCGTTTCCAAGGGGCTCGAGATAATCCAGGGGCTCAGGGGGCACACCAGCGGCTACGCCGTGCCGACCTACGTCATTGATGCTCCCGGTGGAGGCGGCAAGATTCCGCTTTTGCCGGAATCGGTCGTCGGTCGTGAGGACGGCTGTCTCGTGCTGAAAAACTACGAAGGGAAGGTGTTTCGCTATCCGGATACTCTCTCGAACGGGAGGACATCCGCGTAAGCGCAGGACTCTGCGCATTCTGTAGTGTCTTCGGTCACTTGTTTTAGGGGCGGTTTGAGAGCCGCCCCTAAAGTCACATGGGCAGATTGTTTGTAAGATATTTGGACGCCATGAAAATAGGCATCACATATGACCTGCGTCAGGATTATCTTGACCAGGGTTTTGGCAAAGAAGAAACCGCCGAGTTCGACAGGCCGGACACGATAGAGGCGATTGAGCGAGCGCTTCAAAGCCTCGGTCATGAGACGGATCGCATCGGGAACATCTGGAGCCTTACACGGCGACTCGTGAACGGCGACAGATGGGACATGGTATTCAACATTGCCGAGGGACTCAGGGGCTTTGGCCGCGAGGCCCAGGTCCCTGCGCTCCTTGAAGCATATGACATACCCTATACGTTTTCCGATCCGATGGTCCTTTCGCTCACGCTGCACAAGGGGATGGCGAAACGGGTCGTACGCGACCTCGGCGTGCCTACGCCCGATTTTGCCATTGTCGAGTCCGTGGAAGACGCGGGAAGGGTGGATTTGCCTTTTCCCGTGTTCGCAAAACCCGTCGCCGAAGGAACGGGGAAAGGGATCACGTCCGAGTCGAGGATTACTGATGCCAACCAATTGCGTGCTGTCTGCGAAAGGCTTCTGGAACAATTCGGACAACCCGTCCTCGTAGAAACGTTTATGCCAGGCCGCGAATTTACCGTGGGCATCGTGGGCACGGGCCGAGAAGCAGTCTCGCTCGGAGTAGTGGAGGTGGTGCTCAAGAAACAGGCTGAGCCATCGGCATATTCGTATCAAAACAAACAAGAGTGGGAAACTCGTGTTGAATACCCTCTGGTTGAAGGCCGACTTGCTGAACAGGCCGGCGAAATCGCGCTTGCGGCCTACAGGGGACTGGGTTGTCGGGACGGCGGCCGCGTGGATGTGCGGGCGGACGCAGCCGGGCAACTGCACTTTCTCGAGGTCAATCCCCTGGCCGGTCTCAATCCCGACCATTCCGACCTGTGTTTCATCGCGTACAAGGTTGGCATGACTTACAATAAGCTTATCGAATCCATTCTGGCTTCGGCGATCAGGCGGTATTCGGCAGATGGACCGTACCATGAGCGGAAATACAATCGGCATCATCCACAACGAACCGGTCCCCTCGGGACATGCCTTTTCTGAAGCTTCCGCCGACGTCCTCACGCAAGCAGGCGAAATCGAACAAGCCCTTAAGCAGTTGGGCTTCAATTCGGTGACGGTCCCCTTCACGAAAGACTTGAATCTTTTTCTCGGGTCCATGTCCCGAGAACCGCTGCGCATGGCGTTCAACCTGTGTGAGACGGTGGATGAAGACCCGCTCCTCATCGGCCATCCCGCCGCCGTGCTTGAACTCATGGACATTAAGTTTACGGGCACGACAGCGCCCGGCATCGCGATGACGACCGACAAGGTTGTCACGAAAAGGCTGCTGGAGGCAAGCGGCATCCGCACGCCGAGATACGCGGTCTATGAAGGGGGCTCGTTTGAATCGCCGGAGTTGAGGTTCCCGGTCATCATCAAGCCGAGATGGCAGGACGCGAGCATCGGGATCGATCAGGATTCGATAGCCGAAGACGAGGCGAACCTCCGTAATAAGTCAGTGCGGTTGTTCGAGCGATTCGGCCCGCTGCTGATAGAAGAATTCATCGATGGCAGGGAATTCAATATCTCCCTTTTTGGATATCCCGAGGAACAAGTCCTCCCCATAGCCGAAATCGAATTCGTGGATTATCCGCCGGAACTCTTTCCGATAGTCGGATACCGCGCCAAATGGGATGAGTCTTCTTTCGAGTATCGCCACACGGTCCGCCGGTTTCCCGAATTGCCGCCGGCACTGGCCGAAGAAATGGCCGATGCGGCTCGGCGCTGCTTTCGCCTGTTTCTTCTGAGGGATTATGCGCGGGTGGATGTACGAGTCGACCCAGGCGGAACGATACATGTCCTGGAAGTCAATGCGAACCCGTGCCTGAGTCCGGACGCCGGATTTGTTGCCGCCATCGCACAGGCGGGCATGACATATAAAGACATGGTGGAACGATTTGTTGAATTCATGACATTGAGGTCAGAAGGACATGTTCATCAGGCCTCTCGCTCCCAAAGATAAGCCCATACTATCACAGATACTGAGACAACGGGGAACTTTCAACGAGAAAGAAGTCTCTGTGGCTCTGGAACTCATTGACGAGGTTCTTGCCAACCGTCCTGGAAACGACTACCACATATACTGTGCCTGCGATGAATCCGATGAAGCGGCGGGCTACATTTGTTTTGGGCCGATACCCATGACGGACTACTGTTATGATCTGTACTGGATTGCGGTTGATGAGAAATTCGCAAGAAAAGGAGTGGGGCAACAGCTTCTCTGCTTCATGGAGAACTTCGTGCTTGAGCGCGGCGCCAGGAAAATCTATGTCGAAACCTCGTCCACTCCGCTCTACGGCGCCGCCCGCGCTTTCTATAAGAAGCATCGCTACGACATTGTAGCCGTGTTCACCGACTTCTATCGCGTGGGAGACCACAAGATGGTATTCATGAGAGAGATCGCCAAGTCAGGAACGGTGGGCCCGACGGGCAACGCTTCCAGCGAGGGAAACAAGTAAGATTCACGGCGCTGTTCTGACTCGTCGAATCCGATAACGTTGAGGCTACGGGCCTTCTTGGATGGATAAGAAGGCCGCTTTTTATTTTGCGGGGAGTGTTCATATCCTTTTTATGCAAATTCACGCAAACAAAGACCTTAAGAACTCGATTTACGAGGGTGTCTTCGCTCACATGTACGCCACACTTACCGGCGGCGTATTTCTGACAGGATTCGCGCTCTATCTTGGAATGGACGAATTCATGATAGGGCTGCTTGCGTCGATGCCGTTCCTCGCAACGATATTTCAGTTGCCGGTGTCGCACCTCATCGAGGAGCGCGGCAGACGGAAAGAGTTTTGGTGCATCGGCGCGGCGGTCGCGCGCCTCGCTTGGATTCCCATACTGATCATAGGCCTTGCGCCGGCGCGAATAATTCCGTACAAGCTCTCTTTGCTGCTCGTTCTCATCCTGATTTCTTACAGCTTCAATTCGATCAGCAGCGTGTCGTGGCTTTCGCTGATGTCGGACCTGGTGCCGACCGAAATCAGGGGACGTTTTTTCGGAAACCGAAACATGTTATGCGGGGCCGCCGGGATGGCCGCCATGCTGGCGTTCGGGAAGGGGCTGGATTATCTCGAGGAGCATTTTGACTGGGGATTGCCCCTCGGATTGGGGCTGACCTTTGCGGCCGCGGTTGTATTCGGAGTGATCAGCCTCCGGTTTCTGACCCGTGTATCCGAGCCGCTCGATGGTCGGCCCGTTACAAACCGCTCGTTCCGCAAAGATGTTATCCTCCCCTTCAGGGAGCCAAATTTCAGGAGGTTCCTCGGCTTTGCCTTCTTGTGGAGCTTCTCCGTGCATTTCGCCGCGCCATTCTTCACATTGTACTTTCTGCGAGACCTGAACTTCACATACGGTTTCGTTGCCGCGCTCGGCACCATCTCCGGCCTCGCCGACCTGATGGGTATGCATCTCTGGGGCAGAATATCGGACAGGGTTGGCAATAAAGCCATTATTCGGTTTGCGAGCGGATTTGCCATCTGCATCCCGCTTATATGGGTATTCATAGGACCGGACAACAGGATCGCGCCGCTCACGTTGAATATGATGGCGGGCGGCGTGTGGGCTGGCATCAATCTGTGCATGAACAACTTGCTTCTGCGAATTTCGCCGTCGCAAAACAGGTCCCTGTATCTATCTACGCACAATATCGGCGCGGGCCTGGGCGCCGCCACCGGTCCCATAATCGCCGGATGGCTTCTCCGCGTGATCAGTAACATGAGTTTTAGTGTTTTCACATGGGAACTACTCCCGATCCATATTATCTTCTTGGCATCCACGGCATTGCGCCTGCTGAGCTTCCAACTCTTCAAGCGTGTATACGAGCCTGAGGAAGCGGAGATTGGGCAGGTGGTGCGAATCCTCAGGAATGTCAGGGGACTGAACATAGCCACAGGATTCAATTTTCTGCTTCACCCTTTCCTGGAAATCGTCAAGAATAACCGAAAGAGCTGACGGTTTGCGCGTAGTGAACGGATGTCCTCTTTTTGTGCCTGGACTGTCACTTCCTGTACATACGGTGGGGGCGGATTACAGCGTTCCCGTGACGTAGGTAAGGGCATAAGTTATTTTTGATCAACGTGTTACATCGTGCAATCCCTATGCCGACGATCTTTGGCACACCAGTTGCCTTACTGCCTTAGTACGGGATTGTCGTTCTTATGGCGATTCAACGCCTGGCATGGGGAAACCGGATGGACACGGAAAAGACACTGTTTGTGTGGAGCGACCGCACCGATGCGCTGGTGCGTGAGATCATGAAGAGGCTCCACCTCAGCCGTCCAGAAGCCGCGGCCTTCGCTCTGAGGATGCTGATGATTGAAATCAGAATCGCCTTGAGCACGGCTCAGCTTGTGACAGCGAGCGCCTAGCTATATAATAGGTTTAGAGGCCTCTGGGGCGAAGATCGGCCTTCACCCGACCGTCATTTGTGCGAGGTGAGACCATTCTCGGAGAAGCGGCTGATGTGCCGGAGTGGATTGACTTCGATGCGGTATGGGCGAGCCCACAGTTTCAAGATTTCCAGGAAACCCCATGTCTCGGCTGCGCCCCGGCGGGTCCTGAATCGGCTCGTCGGGTGTTGCGCCGGCATTGTGGTCCTCGCCCTGCTGTCCGCCATTACTGTTTATGCCAGCGGTACTCGCGACCTCATCGTCGTGCTTGACGTGAGCACCAGCATGCTTGAGCATTTCGACGACGCGAAAGCCGAGGCAAAGAAATTCGTATCCTCCGCCCAGTTGGGCGACAGGGTTACCATCATCACGTTCGGCAAGACCTCCCATCTGCTCGAGCGCAAACGTATCAATTCCTCTTACGACATAGCCAGAATTCTTTCGACATTGGACAAGCTCGACGCCACCGAGTTCAGCACCAATCTTCCCGCGGGCATGGAGCGCGGGATCGAGGAGTTGCGACGCTTTTACGAAGAAGACCCAGAAGGCCAGAGGGTCATGATGTGGCTGAGCGACGACAAGAGCAATCCTCCCAGGGACATCCCCAATCTCATTACGTTCAACTCGCTGAAGCAGCGCGAAGCAGGGCGGCTTCCCGACCACAACTGGTTCGTATTCGAATCACCCATCGAGAGCGAACGCAAGTCGGATATGAAATGGTTTGTCGATTGGGCCAGCCGGGTCAGCATGAAACTGAAGGTCACGCTGCTCTCGAGCGACCTGGGCACGCTATACGCGCCCGACCCCGCGTCGGTGTTCCGTGTGCGGTTCGAGCCCGACACCCAGGCCATGTGGGGATCGACCTTTTCGGTAGCGGCAGAGGTGACCGCTCCCGACGGTTATGCCGCCTCTGTCCCGATCACTCCGCCGCTGATTGTGTGTTCGGATGCCGCATGGGAGGAAACCTTTCGGGTGACACTGCCTGAAAGGCCGGGCGAATACACCCTGAAGGTCAGCTTCGTATTGCCGTCAGACAAACTCCTTGAAATCTCGCCATCGCAGGCCGCACTGATGGGACGAGTGCAGGAGAGCGTGAAGACCTTTGAACGCGTTGCGGAAAGGAGTCACGGCGCGAAGCAGCCGAGCATGAAGGGGATGCGCGACCGGCCCCGCACTCAAACGGCTCTCGGGTCAGAAATGCGCACCGAGCTTGAAGAAGCGGATGATCATCCGTCGCGGGCCGAACTTGTATTCGGACCGATTGTGGTCGGCGGACAATATCGGGAAAGCACATCTCTGTTCCCAACCAGAAACATACCGCTCGACTCCATTTATATGAAAACCAACTTCGAACTTCCCAAAGGAGTGCGCCTTGAGCCAACATTCCGCATAGCCGACGGCACTCTGGTGGCTGATCTTCTTGTGAACGCAAGTGAGGCTTCAGCCCTGAGCGACGCGTGGGATGTAAGGGGAATGATCTCGTTTCTCTCGACCGAAAGCAACGTGAGCATAGCCCCGCCTCAGATTGCGGTCAGATTGTACAGTAAGAGCGAGAACTCGCGCTGGGGCAGACGGGAGCTTGTGGAACCCGGCGCATACGATACGTTCGGGAGAGCGTGGCAGACCGCAAAGACATATTTGGTGAAGACTGCGCTCGGATTGCCGGTGGTTCTGGCCCTTTTTCTCGCAGTCTATCTGGTAAAGAAGTACTGGTTCGGGGCCACGGATTTTGCGGGTGACCTTGAGATCATCAAGGCGCCCGGCTCGCACAAGATGAAGACTTTTCATCTGCGGCGGCTAGGCAGGAGAAAATCGCGCAATTCTCTTACAATCGGAAGCGGACCTGCCGCCGACATTGTCTTAGATGACGCCTCAGTCGACTATATGCACGCGAAGCTCACCACCGCAACGACCGCCGCCGGCGCGGTGATGTTTGTTCAGCCGCTCAGCTACAACGAGATATCGGTAAACAACGTCAAATACAACCGGAAAAAAGAGATCGCGAATGGGGATAAGGTCGGCATTGGCCAGTTCGTCCTTTGCTATAAGTGCCCCGACGCGTTCAGAGAAACGCTTCTCGAGTTCACGGACGGCACTCGACTCCGCGGCTCGCTCCTCACGTGGGATATTGACGCCATGGCCTTCGAGTTCGTCCCCAAGGGCGCTCCTTCCTCGGAAGCCAAAATGCTGATCGAGTTCAAAGAGCTCAAGACAGTCTCCTTTGTCCACAAACCTTCGCGGTTCAATCTGCCGTTCTTCAAAAGCCGCAAGACCACGGGGCGTCCCGTTGAGGTTCTGTTTGAAGACGGGGAACTGCTCGAAGGCTACATGATCGGCGAGGCCAGCGAATGGAGCAAGCGCTTCTACATGGTCCCCAGAAGCAGCGGAGAGGTCGCCCTTATCCTCGTTGAGAGGTCCGCCGTTCAGGCGGTCACCACCGCCCCCGCCTATGGTTAGCGTGAGTGAGCGGACTGACCTTCCGTTATTGCCGCATATGGAAACCGCTTGAAGTTTCAGACCGCAGTCTGTAACATAAAGAGCGCGAAATGTCTAAACCTGGCCTGTGCAGATGCGTCGAATTGGAAAGGAAAGGCGGAGGCGTCATGATCAAGGGAATTTCTCATGCGGGAATCGGAGTGCGCGACATGGAGGTCTCACTTCGATTCTATTGCGGTCTGCTCGGACTTGAGGTTGTCTCCGATATGGAGGTTGAAGGCCCCATTGTTGACGACATCGTCGGATTGAAGGACGCCAAAGTGAGGATCGTTCACCTCCGATGCGGAGAGGGCCAGGAACTGGAATTGTTCCAGTACATGTCGCCCGGAACAAGTGTCTTTTCGAAGAGCTTCCGCCAATGCGACGGCGGCATAATCCACGCCGCGTTGGTGGTTGACAACCTCATGGAACTCTACGAGCGGTTGACGGCGGCAGGCGTCACATCGAACAGCAAACCCTATGACCTTGGCGGCGCCCTGTGCGTGTACATGCGCGACCCCGACGGCATCACGATCGAACTCGTGCAAAGGATCGATGGCTAAGTCGTTTGCTTCAAGCCAGTTAAGGGATAAGCGTCGCGCGTTCATGGTTTTCGCGGTCTCGTTGAATAAATATTGCGGACCGGCGTCTAAGTGACATACTTATCATCGCCATGCGTTTCAATTTTGAAGGAAAAGACAACAAGAACAAGGAGGAAGCGAGATGAAGAAAGTATTCGTTGGTCTGCTGATTGTCATGTTCTCCATGGTTTTCGTGGCCCAGGCCGATGCTCAGCAGAAGAAGCAGCTTTGGATTGACCCAGTCGGGACGTTCCGTCCGCCATCACCGGCCGAGGAACAAGCGATTGTGACGGACCTTCAGCTTACTGAAGAGCAGAAGTCGCAGATGCAGGACCTGAACAAGCGTTATAAGGCAGACGTGAAGGCGCTTGCAGACAAATACCAGCAGGCGAGACAGGACATGATTTCGGCTCTGGAGTCCGGCGATCCCGATACCGCCAAGGTGCGAAGCGCCGCCGGAGCGGTGAACGATACCCACTCGAAGCTGCTTGCCAAAGAGGTGGAATACTGGACCGCAATCCCCGAAATCCTGACGCAAGAGCAGACAATAAAATTCTGGAAGCTTTTTGGAAAGAGCAGGATAAAGAGAGGCGCGCAGGAGTAAAGGGCCTAGGCTCCGAGAGACGATCGGGTGAGTGATTTCGGGCGCAGGGGCACGCTTTGCCGTGTCCCTGCCCTTATCTTGTGGCCAGGGCGGACGTCAGGGTTCGACAAAAATGCAACAGGACGGACCCTCCAGGATTTCGCCTACCGCTGCCGCAGAGTCAACGCCCGTCTGACGCAAGGTGAACAGCATCTGCTCCGCTTTCGGACGGGGTGTGGCGATGAGGAGCCCGCCGGAGGTCTGTGAATCACACAGCGCAATGCGCATGGGTTCCTTCACGTCATCATGCCATCTCGCGAAGTCCTCGGCGTACTGTTTATTGGCGAGCGTACCGCCCGGAACGCATTCTTCCTTGATAAGACTCCACACTTCGTCCATGATCGGGACGTCAGAGGCGGTGATGCGCGCGGCCACTCCGGCGGACGCCACCATCTCCTGCAAGTGCCCGATCAAGCCGAATCCTGTCACGTCGGTGCATGCGCTGACGCCGACCTCGAGCATTACCTCACAGGCGCGTTTGTTCAATGTGGCCATGGTCCGCGTGACGTTTTCGATGGTTTCCTCTGAGACCATTTCCGCCTTTATCCCCGTCGTAATGATGCCCGTGCCGAGCGGCTTGGTCAGGATGAGCACGTCACCCGGCCTGGCGGTCGAATTTCTTACAACGCGGGACGGCGCCACCAAACCCGTGACGGCGAGGCCGTACTTGGGCTCTTCGTCGGAAACGGTGTGCCCGCCCGCTATGCTTATCCCCGCCTCGGCGCACTTGTCGGTTCCGCCCTTCAGAATTTCGGCCAGCATCGAGATGGGGAATCGCTTTACGGGGAAGCCGACAAGGTTCAAGGCGAACAGAGGTCGCGCTCCCATCGCATAGATGTCGGAGAGGGCATTGGCGGCCGCGATCTGCCCGAAGTCATAAGGATTGTCCACGATGGGCGTGAAGTAGTCGGCGGTCTGAACGATGGCGGTCTCGTCATCGAGACGGTATACGGCCGCATCGTCAGAGGTTTCGGCTCCGACGATTATCCTCGGGTCCGTTATCGGTGGGAGCACGCGCAGAACCTGCGCCAGGTGGCTCTGACTGGCCTTACATGCTCACCCGCCGCTTCTGGTCAGCGTTGTCAGACGAACGTTGTTTTCCATATCTTGCTCACGATCCAGCATGGGGACTCCCTGTCCCGCGCCGCGCGGGATGTCCCCAACTCAGCGTTCAGTCGCGCTTGTACCGTGCTTCGTACGCTCGGGCACATACTGCACCGCCATAGCCATTACCAGTTTTGCCAGGTCATCGGCTCCCAGACTCCACAGGTTCGGGCTGAGTATCTTCAGCGAGACGGGTCCGGAGTAGCCCGCCTGCACGAACGCCTGCAACATCGAATCTAGCCTGGCGACCCCCTCGCCGGGAAGCACCCTGTCGGTATCCGAAAGAATCGGGCTGGGGACGTTGGCGGAATCGCTCAACCTGAGCACGAATATACTGGTTGGGTCGATGCCTTGTAGTTCCCCATCCCCGACGCCCGTATTATGCAGGTCAAAAGTGTCGAGAGCAAGCCCCGCGCGTCGGCCGGCGTGGGCCGCGATGGTGCGGCTGGCCTGCTCAAGCGAGTTGACGGCGCACCATCGGAAGCCGCGAAATGCAAGAGCGAGCCTTACGCCCGCGGGCTCCACGATGTCAAGCAGTTTCCCGAACGCCGAGGCGGCCTCGTCATCTATGCGCGCCTCGTCCACACCTCGAGGTCGCACCGAAGCGCTTGCCACAAGATTGGGACACGCAATCGCTGCCGCGACTTCGGCCAGCTTCTCACAACGCCGCCTGAGTTCGTCAAATTGGTCGGCGTTACAGAACGTGATTGATTCGATATCGCCGATGCTCAAGACCTTTAGCCGATGCTCCTCCAATACATTTCGGAGGTCGCTGACGGAATGAGCCCTGAGGTATTGTTCCAGCGAGTCAGCCCAGAGCTCGACGGACTCAAAGCCCGCGCGGGCTGCCGCGGCGACAGCATCTTCCAGCCCCGCCCTCAAGACCGTCGTGAGGTTAAGGCATAAATCCATTCGCATATTCTTAGAAATACAGAAGAAATCCTTGCTTAGTTTCAACACAAAATCCGAATTCATTTTAACATCCATTATGTTTTGCGTCAATCGGTCGGCCCGGACGCTATATCCACCCGTGAAGCTTATGGTGAACGGAGGCGAGGATTTCATGGAGGAGGTAGCGGCGGGCATTCCATCGAAATCGTTCGACGGGCTTCTCAGGCTCGCAGTCATCATCAACGGGGGCGATTCCAGCCCTTTCAAGAAGCCCGCGCTTTTTCAGTATCGCCTTAAGGCGTCGGGTCTGAAGCCTGGGGCACACGATGAGCACCCTTGCTCCCGGCTCTGCGAGAAGATGTGTCCACAGCGCGCCGACCTGAAGATATGTATTGTCATAGCCCTCGATGACGACAACCTTTTCCGGGGGCACACTGAATTGCCGCGAGGATTCACGCAGAGCCAACAATCTCTTGTGCATCAGTGCGGCGTCGCTGAATCGCGGGTGACGCCACGGCATGCCTCCCACAAGAATGATGCCTCGGGTTCCGCTTCGGATCCGGTAGAGCGAAATACAATGGTCGACCACATTCTTGCTCGCTCGGGTGAGTTCGCCGGTCGCGTCATTGAGGATGCCGCTGCCGAGTCCGACGATGTAGTCGGCTGATTCAATTTCCCGCCTTATCCCCCATTTGCCGCACAGCCATTCTGTCACATGAAGTCGCCGCATGGTATTCGTCATTTGGACTGAACGCGGGTCTTATACTCAACGGCTCTGTCCGGAGACAGTCTGGCGGCGGCCCGCAATTCTTCCAGCGCTTCTTCATGCAGGCCGCTTCTCTCGAGCGCCTCCGCGAGCGAGACGCGGTGATTCACCGATGCAGGATACATCGCGAGTATGCTCCTGTAAACTTGAACGGCGTTCTCATATTCGCCGTGGCTCATGTACAGGTCTGCAAGCCAAGTATACGCTCGCGCATCCGACGGGTTGGCTCGGATGGCGCGTGTGTATGCCTCGCTCGCGGCTCCGTAGTTGCCGCTGGCGGAATGCGCCCGGCCGAGAAGGTTGAGCATCTCGACGTCGGCCGGCTGCCGGGACAACCATTGCTCAATGAGACCGACCGCGTCACCAGGGCGCCCTAGTTCAACGAGTGAGTATGCCATGTTGCAGGCCGCCTCCCAGTTGTCGGGTCTGACGTTCAACGCCTTGTTGAAGTACTCCGCCGCTGCCGCGACTTCTCCCTTTTCGAGCAGCACGCTGCCGACGTTGTTAAGAATCTCCGAGACCATGGGGCTTCTCTTGAGCGCGGCCTTGAAGGCGGCAAGAGCTTCATCGAGTCGGCCCTGTTGCCGGTAGACGATGCCAAGACCGTTGCTTATCTCGGCGTTGTGAGGATCGAGCGACAATGCGATCCGAAATTCGTCTTCCGCAGGCTTGAGGATGCCTTGCCTAAGGTAAATGCTGCCCAGAACAGTGTGCGCCTCGGCAAGTCCCGGATTCAGCTTCAGGGCGGTCAGACACTCGCGCAGAGAATCATCATAATGGCCCGACACAAAATACTCCTTTGCAAGCAGGACATGGGCGCGCGGGTTTTCGGGGGCCTTCTCCACTGCCGAGATGAACAACGTCAGATTGCTTCGCCAATCCATGTTTCTGGCAATGGTGAGCGTCGAATAGACGAAGACAACGACGGAGATCGCAGCTGCCGTGAGCGCCTTAATCATGCGCGAATGGTTGAACGATTCGGCGACTCGAAGCCACGCTGCGCACACAACGGAGAAGCCCAGCGACGGAATGTAAATGAATCTCTCGGCGACAACCGCCTTGATCGGCACGATGTTTGAGACTGGCAACAGGAGCACGAAGAACAGAAACGCGCCGAGAGATGCCGTAGGGTAACGCCGTCGCAATACGCAGGCCGATGAGATGAGAAGAGCAGTCAGGCACAGAGCCCCCAGGGTTCTGATATCGCCGAGAGGGATCCCGGTATCTATGTATGGCAACACATTCAAATCCACGGGAAGCAGGACGAGTCTGATGTAGTATAATGTGCCCCTCGCCATGATGCCCGCCGTCTGAATGGGGGTCTTGCCCAAAGGGTCAGTCTGTGCAAACTGACTCATGATATTCATCCTGAAAACGAGATATGCGAATGTCAGCACAAGGAAGGGCGCGTATTCCCTCCATCTCGCGCGGAGGTTCTTCAAGCCGTCGCCCCATAGGTCAATCGCGATCATCGCTGCGGGGAACATGACCGCCATTTCCTTTGACAGAAGCGCAAACATGAGCGACAGCAGTGAGAGCGAGTAAAGCGCCCACCTGTTTTTCTGCGGGTCACGATTGCGACAACTGGTTATGTAGCACAGCAGCCCTATTATGAAGAAGAACATGCACAGAAGGTCTGAGCGGCTGCACACCCAACTGACATTCTCGGTCAGCGCCGGATGAACCGCGAAGAGCAAGGCTGCCCCGAACGCGGGCATCGCGCCGGGAACAAACCGCTTCAGAAAAAGGAAGACCAGAAAGGAGTTGAGCGCATGAAACAGCACATTGACTGCATGAAACCCTGTCGGATTCAAACCCCAGAGATGATATTCAATCGCGAACAGCGTTCCGCGCAACGGGCGATATATTTCTTCGACAACTCCTGAGCTTGATGTGTGTGCAGGATCGATGAACAATAGCGGAATGTTCCGAAGGCTTCTGAGTGCGACGTTTTCGACAAGTTGCACCTGGTCGTCATAGACAAAGCCGTTCCTCAGGCCTCCCGCATAAATCACCAAGACGGCCGCGGCCAGCAGAAAGAAGGGCAGGAAAGCCGAAAGGCCACTGATGTTTTTCCCCTGAAATCCTATGTCCATCTCCCTCCAAAAACCCATCGCCAGCAAGGGGCGGAGTAATCTTTCTAATATTACACCATAACTTTGGATTTTCCCAAATCGAGCGGGTTGAGGGGCCGGCATCGTGAGAAAGTTGACATTCTGAAAGGAAATCCCCTATAATTTGCCAACTTGTGGAATGTGTTTTCTTGGGCAATGTAAGGGTTAGATTGGAGGAAAGGTCCCATGGCAAAAGCGATGACGAAAGCCCAGCTTGTGAATCGCCTCTCTCAGGACTTGGACATCCCCAAGAAGAAAGTTGGCGAGCTGCTGGATGACCTGGCCAACATCGCTTACAAAGAGGCAAAGAACGGCTTCACGCTTCCGGGCTTCGGAAAGCTGGTCGTCGTTCAGCGAAAGGCGCGTATCGGGCGCAACCCGGCCACCGGCGAACCCATCAAGATTCCCGCCAAACGTGCGCTGAAGTTCAGAGTCTCGAAGGCGGCTAAGGATGCGGTCCTCGGCGGTCGGAAGTAATCGACCGACCCCGCACTCCAAAGCGCTGGACGGGATATCCTTGACATGAGGGATTGGCTGTCTCCTTTTATCGGGGAATGCGTGCGCTTGCGAATACGAGCAGGAGGCCATGATGGGAAAGATGGAAGACACGTTGAGAGCGGAAATCGCGCGGCTGTCACGAAAGGAAATGAAAGCCAGAATCGTTCCTCTGTCCAAGGATGTTCGGGAACTCAAGCGAACGGTCGGCAAACTCGCCAAAGCGTTCGCCAGACTGCAGTCAGCCACCGCGTCGCGCCTTGAGAAGCCGGCATCTCCGAAGGCCGCCGAGGTCCCGCCCGAGGAGGTCAAGTCGGCACGCATCACCGGGAGAGTCGTCAAGAACCTTCGCAAGAAGCTTGGCATCAGTCAGGAGAAATTGGCCGCCCTGCTTGACGTGAGCCCCGGCGCCGTCGCCTTCTGGGAACAGGGACGTGCAAGGCCGCGAGGCGAAAACAAGGCTGCCATCGTCGCCATGCGCAAGCTCGGTCGGCGAGACGTGAAGCGGATGCTCAAGGAAAAAGGTATTCCCGACGGTCGTGGAAGGCGCGCGCGAGTTTAACTGACACGCTCCCCTTCGGATTCGGCATACTCGATATCTTCAAAAGAATGAGCCGGGTGGCCTCTTGCCGCCCGGCCTCATTTGTGCCGCGCTGATGCGCGCTCAGAACTCGAGCTGACACTGGATGAGGAATGCGTCTTCGTTATCGAGCGTGTCGCCGTTAATCACGATGTCATCATCGAACTCCGTGCGCTCGTAATTGAGAGTCACGCGCAGCAATGGATTCAGATACCAGTTCAGGCCCACCGTGAACGCGTCGGCCTGGTCGGTCCCTGCAGCGAATCCATGCTGAAACAGGTCGCGCTCGCTGTGGAATGCCGCGTAGCGCGCGGCTATTTCCCAGGCGCCCCATCCTCCGGCCGCGGGATCAAAGGGATGCAGCGGTCTGATCTTTCCCAATGTCTTCTGCTCGCCCGTTAGCAGATACGTCGCCAGAATATAGCCGGAACTGAAATCGAAATCCTCTTTGGCGGTTCCCAGATTCATATCATTGAGCCACATACGTATCAACTCTGCCTTTATTGAGGCCGGGCCGAACGGCCAGATAAATTCTCCTCCAAGCCTGGTGCGGTCTCCCTTGTGCAGCGTATCGTCCGCGAAATCAACAAAGTCAGTTCCGGTGACGGTGTCGAACGCAGTTCGCGAGAAATCAGTGTTCTGGTCCCCCCAGGTTGCCGCCACGCCCAGATGAAGGTCGGACAGCAGGTCCGTCTCGGTCCGTCTGAACGGTCGAAGCACAAACCGGCCGGCGATGTCCTTTTCATCGTTGTCGTCACCCTGGTTCTCTCCCGTACCGTTTACGACTGCCAACTGGTATTCCATCATTTCTTCATACGGTCTGCCATGCAGCATCACCCCGATGTCGCGTCCGGCGAACCGCATGTTGTCCGTGGCGATCGACCGCTCGGCAAAATCAATGTACTTGTGCGACTGCAAGAACTCCCACGCAAAGGGCACTTTGAATTGGCCCATCATCAACTGAGCATATGGTATGTGCCGAATATTGAGATAACCATCCTTCAAGGTTGGGTCCTCGGAGAATTCCACTTGTATTCTAAGGTCGTACAGATCATAAAGGCTCACGCCGGTTTCGATGCGCGCGCGCTCCAGCGAGAATTCGTCATTCGAGGGATGCCCGGACTCGAAGGCGGTATAGCGGCTGGTGATGCGTCCGCCAAGTTGGAGCTTGTATTGTCCGTCCTCGGAATAAAGCTGGAACCCGTCCTTGTAACGAGCGTTCAGCACGGGCAGCGCTTCCTTTTCTTTTGCCGCAGGTTCGTAATTGGCGGGAGCCGCCTCGACAGTCTCCAGAATCTCCTGTTGACTCTGGAGAAGGCCTTTAAGCGAATCCACTTCCTTCTGCAGTTCCTGGTTCTTTTGTCTCAATTGCTTCAGTTCGTCTTCCATCCTCAGCAGTCGCTCGTCAACCGAGAGTTGGTCCTCGGCCCAGCCGGACGCAACCCAGAAACAAGGTAAGCAGACCAGAATATATAAAACAAGAACCGGCTTAATTAAAGACATGCCACCTCTCGACCGCTGCGGCGTCTTCATACTCCTCCTCCTCTCGGCTGATTCCACTCTCCCGATGCCAACGCGCCGGCTACCCACGCACACCCCGGCTTAGATCAAATACCAAGAATGGCCGACAAAGCCATCATGATTCTCCAAGGGGGCCAGCGGACCCCGTATTTCGCCTGCGACATGGACATACCGACCACATGCAAAGCGATGTACTATTATAGCCCCCTTGACATACGAGTCAAGACCCATGAATTGAGAAGGGAGTCCCCGTGCCAAGAAGTCCTGGAAGAAGCTGTCCAGACGCAGCCTCGGAAAGCCTAATTCCTGTCGTCCGAAAAGGATTCCGTGCTTAAGAATTGGCCTTCCTGGTGACACCTTATTATGTTCACCATCTCAAGAAACAGGTCTTTTTCGCGGAGCACTCCGACAATCTTTCCATCTTCGCGGACAAAAAGATTGCGGGCCTCTGACGATGTCAGTTTCTCAAGGACATCCATCAAGTCTGCGTCCGCTGCGACGACGGGCGGTTTGGTGAGCTTCAATTCTCCCACTCTTCTGGGAGCGATTTCCTGCACCGCGGTGATAAAGCCGCGCAGGTAGCCGGCCTGGTCCAAATACGCGGATTCAGCCATTGGAGTCTGGCCACCGGGCGACTTGCTCGCGGTGGGTCTCAACGCTCGAAGCAGGTCTGAAAAGCAGATTACGCCGACCACCCCATCGCGCTCGTCCGTAACCAGAAAGGAGCGGTGCAGCGTTTCACCGCCGATGGTCTTGTTCGAGAACCGGAGAATCGTCTCGACCACCTCAGCTACCGTCTGGTTCTTATTGATCTCGGCCATAAAGGCCGACAGCGGGACCATAATGTCCCTGGCTCGACGCGCATATTCCGATGCGCCTTCCCGTTTGAAACAGGCTTCCCTGATCCTCAGTGCAAGGAAATCAATGCTGCAAGGCTTCGTGAGATATGCAAAGACACCCTCGCTGCGGCCCGCCAGCGCCGAGTCGGACCCGCCGTATCCGGTCAGCATGATGACCTCCATGTCCGGCTTGAGACTCTTGATCCTGCGCATCGTCTCGTGCCCGTCCATGTATGGCATCTTTATGTCAAGGATGACTACGTCGAAATCCGCCTTCTTGACCTCTTCAATAGCCTCCAGGCCGCTGCCTACCGCTTTGACGGCGAAGCCGCGCCTCTTGAGCGAGGCGGTCGTGGTCACTCGGAAGCGGTCCTCATCATCCACTATCAATACGTCAATGCCCTTGGCTTTGTCCATGACGACCTCCTCCCAATGCCGTGTCGGTGCTCGCGGACAGATGACTCAGGTTGAACGCTGACGCCGCAGCGCTCCTTTTCGGAAGGATGCCTCGCGAATTCTCAGAGCGAGCAGGTCAATGTCGCATGGCTTGGCCAGATAGGCGAATACCTCATCGTGCAGCGCCTGGAGGGCCGAATCCATCGAGCCGTAGGCCGTCAGCATGATCACTTCTATGTCCGGCTTGAGCCTCTTTATCTCGCGAAGCGCTGAATGCCCATTCTTACGAGGCATCCGAATGTCGAGCACCACTACGTCGTAATCGGACTTCTCCACCCTTTCGACGGCCTGTTCGCCATCGCCGACCGCTTCAACGACGAAGCCTCGCTTCGAGAGCGTGGCCGTAGTGGTAGTCCTGAACCGGTCCTCATCATCGACGATCAGAACACGGGGCGCCTTCTTTTTTTCCATAATCAAACCCCTCTCAAGAGTCTTGGTGCATGCGTCGCCCCCCTGTGAGGGTGTTTTGCAATACCCGTGCCGAATACGCGCGTCACGCGTGATTCGCCGTTTTCCCGCAAATACAGGGGATTCTAGGAGGGTCAACGCAAGGAACGCGCGCGTCGGTCAGCGGTGTCGGTGACGGATGCTTTTACAGGGTGTAAGGAAATCCGACATTGGCGAGGCAGGCAGGCTTTTTTCGACTTGAGATGTTCAACGAGGCGCCGGGCCCTCGTTCTGCGTGTAAAGCTTTGCGGATGACAGCAAGGTTGAAATATGCGGGGACTTGCCCGCTTGCGCTTCACCCGGGTCAGGTTCAGAGGCATGGCGC